>JBCBNU010000004.1:0-114056 GCA_039821645.1 Pseudomonadota bacterium | reverse complement strand
TCTCAAGATCCACCGCTTCCAGACAGCGAAACCCTTCTACATGCAGCTGACGAATCATGCGCCGTGTGACGCGTCGTCCGTCACAAACGCATTGGCATGACGACGTACTTGCTGTCCGTCTGATCAATCTCTGGAATTGAAATCACGCAACTACTGTTCGCGTCTTTCAAGCTGAGACGCACAGTTTCGCTGTCCACCGCCCCAATCGCATCAAGCAGGTAATTCACATTGAAGCCGATTTCGATGTCATCGCCCGAATACTCCACCTCTACCTGTTCCTCTGCTTCCTCTTGCTCAGGGTTATGGGCCATGATTTTGGCCCCGCTATCGCGCACCTCTAGGCGAATCCCTCGATACTTCTCGTTCGAGAGAATTGCTGCGCGCTGCAGAGCCGCTCGCAATGATTCTCGATCAGCAATCAGGAAGTTCTCGACATCCAGTGGAATAACACGCTGATAGTCCGGGAAACGACCATCGATCAGTTTCGATGTGAACCGAATATCACCGATTATGATACGGATGTGATTCTTGCCCATCGCAAAGGTCAAACTCCCTTCACTGCTCAGCATACGATGCAGCTCTAGTACCCCTTTTCTGGGAACGATGACCTGCTGGCTCTCTAACGGATTCTCCGACAGCTCGTTCTCGCACAAAGCAAGTCGATGGCCGTCCGTGGCGACAGCGCGAATCGATAAGCCATCCGTCTCAAGAAGCATACCGTTCAAGTAATACCGAACGTCCTGTTGCGCCATCGCAAAATAAGTCTTCTCGACCAATCTGCGAATGACGCTGACCGGTAACTCCACCGAGGCCCCAGCTTCGATATCATCGATCACTGGAAATTCTCCAGCGGGTAGCGTCGACAGACTGAACCGGCTTCGACCGCTCTGCACGGTAACTCGCTCGTTTTTAAGACTGAGCTTCACCTCCGACCCTTCAGGAAGTGCCTTACAGATATCGAATAGCTTGCGGCCAGGCACCGTGATTTCACCCGCCATATCTAAATCGACATCTGCGCTTGCCTGCAATTCGACCTCGATATCAGTAGCCGTGATCAACAGGCGATTATCTTTAGCGGAAAGCAAAACATTCGCGAGTATTGGCATTGTCTGCCGTCTTTCCACAACACCAATCACGGTTTGCAACGCACCCAGCAACGTCTGCCGGCTCGCCGTCAATTTCATGTGCTATCCCTTAACGAAAAAAGGTATGTATAAAACATGTTGTTATAGTTATTAAGCAGGACTCACGCGGTGCATAACCCCAGAAACCCCTGTTTAAACAATAGCTTAACTAATTATTCTTAGCCGCAAAGCCGTTCAGAAACAGCCTGTAAGCTGTCAGTATGTTGTGGATAAAATCTATTGCCAAACTTATCCACAGTTTTTCCACCTTATCCTGCCAAGCTCCTCAACAGGTTCTTGTAGTCTTCATCCACACGCGGTTCGGTCTCACGCAGTTCCTTCACCTTGCGACACGCATGCAGCACTGTCGTATGATCCCGCCCGCCAAAAGCATCTCCGATTTCAGGCAACGAATGGCGTGTCAATTCTTTCGCAAGACTCATCGCAATCTGACGGGGCCTGGCGATTGAGCGGCTACGGCGCTTCGACAACATTTCGCTCATTCGGATCTTAAAGTACTCCGCGACGGTTTTCTGAATGTTTTCAATACTGATCAGACGATCGTGAGCAACGATCAGGTCGCGCAGAGCCTCTTTACAGCTATCGATTGTGATCTCGCGTCCAGTGAAGCTTGCAGTCGCAATAACACGACGCAGCGCCCCTTCAAGCTCGCGAACGTTCGAGCGGACACGCTGAGCGATAAAAAAAGCAACTTCATCCGGGAGTGATACCCCCTCTGCTTGCGCTTTCTGCATCAGAATGGCCACGGATGTTTCGAGCTCAGGCGGTTCGATCGCGACGGTCAAACCCCAGCCGAATCGGGATTTCAACCGTTCCTCCAGCCCATCGACCTCTTTCGGATAGCGGTCACAGGTGAGAATGATTTGACGCTGCCCCTCGAGCAGCGTGTTGAAGGTGTGGAAAAACTCTTCCTGCGACCGGTCTTTGCCAGCGAAAAACTGAATATCGTCGATTAAGAGCGCATCCAGCGACCGGTAAGCGCGCTTGAATTCGCTAATCGTGTTGTGCTGTAGGCCCCGAACCATATCCCCGACGAACCGCTCCGAGTGCACGTAGCACACCCTGGCAGATGGATTTCGCCGCAGCATTTCATTGCCAATGGCATGCATCAGGTGCGTCTTGCCAAGGCCGACACCGCCGTACAGAAACAGGGGGTTAAATGCGAGTCCAGGATTCTCGGCCACCTGCGAGGCTGCCGCTCGAGCGAGTTGGTTACTCTTGCCCTCCACGAACGAATCGAACGTGAAGTTGTTCATCAACCGACTTTCGGGCATGGGAACGGTCTGCCCCGCCGGCTTAACCTGCGCAGGTGCACTCTGCGGGATCGATGGTTCATGCGAAGAGCCGATGGACGCTTCCACGCTGGCAACCGAGGCGTCCACCTCCTGCACCAACAGCCGGATGCGTTCGAGATACTGCGCGTTCAGGTAGTCCACCACGAAGCGGTTAGGTGCAAACAACTTTAAGCCCGACGCACTGCGCTCCGCCTGCAGCGGTCGAATCCACGTATTGAACGCTTGTTCGCCTATTTCCGCACGCAAACGCGGCAGACATCGCTGCCAGATATCATCATGGAAATCGACCAACAGAAACACCCCAAACGCGAACTTCGCCTCCCCCTAGGCGGCCCGGTAGCTTATACGTTCCCAAGCTTTACTGCCAAGGCTAAAACTCGCTCGCTCCAATCGCGCTAAAACCGGTCCGTATCGTTGACACAAAGCGTTTCAACCCTTATTCTCGCCGGCCTTTCAGACACAGCCTGCCAACGAGGCATCGCTATGAAACGTACATTCCAGCCGAGCACTCTGAAGCGTAAGCGCACACACGGTTTCCGTGCCCGGATGGCCACCAAGGGTGGTCGTCTGGTCCTGAAGCGCCGTCGTGCGAAGGGTCGCCATCGCCTGAGTGCCTGAACCACGGCACTCGGCTGTTTCGGACAGCGGGTTTCCTGGCCATTCACCCGGCCTGATGCGCGTCCAATAGAACTCCTTATTCCGTGAGTGGCTTCGACCGCAGCAAGCGACTCCTTACACCGCATCAGTTTCAACGTGTTTTTCGCCGGTCCAAACGGTTCGGCGACAACCTTCTGTTGCTCCGAATCCGTTACGACTGCGGACAGCCTCCTCGCCTCGGACTCGCCATTTCAAAAAAACACGCCCGGCTGGCGGTACAGCGAAATCGAATCAAACGGCAGATTCGCGAGCAGTTCCGATTAGGGATCGATGCCATTCCGTTTGGCGATTACGTGTTCACTAACAAACCGGAAGCAGCCCGCGCCTCGAGCGAGGCCCTTCGGGCCAGCGCCGCCAGACTGCTACGGCTCGCGTCGCAGCGAAAAAGACGCGAATAAAGGCGACTTTTTCAGCATAATAGCGCCGCCGGAGGGACAACCGGCAACGACCTCATTATCAACCGACCCGTTTCTATGCAGAATCAACGCTTGTTCGCGTGGGCGCTTTTCGGCCTGCTGCTTCTAATGACCTGGCAACAATGGCAGGAGGACTACGGTCCACAGCCACCTGCCCAGGCAGCCTCAGCCGATATCGATGTTGACGCCATGCCCGGAAGCATTCCCGGGGAGCCCGACGCGTTGCCCGCCGATGAACTCGATGCGCTGCCGGAATTGGGAGCTCCATCTAACGGTGCGCCAGCGGACACCGACGTCACGCCTCAGCTCGACGCTTTGCCCGCCGCTGATCGCACGCTGATTACAGTTAAGACCGATGTACTCAACATCAAAATCGATCCCCAGGGCGGAGATATCGTATCGGCTACATTGCCGACGTACCCCGTGGATAAAGACACACCTGACGTACTGGTTGAACTGCTGAGTGACCAACCATCCGACTTTGCGGTGTTCCGTTCTGGTCTGGCAACCCGTGACTCCAAGAATGGCCCAAACCATCGCGCGATGTTCGCGGCTGCGCAGACAGAATATGAGCTGACCGATGGTGCCACCACGCTCGAAGTGCCGCTGGTCTGGCAGGGTGCAGATGGCGTAGTGGTCACGAAGCGCTACACATTTGAAGCTGGGCAGTATGGCATCACTCTCGATCTTGATATCGAGAACAGGTCCGAGGCAGCGTGGGACGCGGCGCCCTACGCCCGAATCGTCCATGTTGCTGAGGTGCCAAAGCGCTCGCTGTTCGACGTTGACAGCTATTCGTTTGCCGGGCCAGTCACGTTTGATGGCGGCGAGTACGACAAACACACGATCAAGGATCTCGGTAAATCGTCGTATTCCGCAAGCGGTGTCACCGGTGGATGGGTCGCAGCGATTGAGCATCACTTCTTGTCGGCCATCGTCCCGCCGGCCGAATCGCCCTCGAAACTAGAGGCAAAATTGTCGGGCGATCAATTTCTCGCTGGCTTCGTTGGAGAGGCGGTACGTGTAGAGGCCGGCGCAACGACCACGATTCCGGTTGAGCTTTTTGTCGGACCCAAGCTGCAGGATCAGCTCCGTACGGTATCTGATCGATTGCCTCTGACCGTTGATTACGGAATTCTCACGCTGTTGGCGGACCCATTGTTCTGGGTGCTCTCCAAAGTCCACAGTGTGATCGGCAACTGGGGCTGGGCGATTGTGCTCGTGACGCTTCTCATCAAGCTTGTGTTCTACAAACTCACGGAGCAAAGCGGACGCTCCATGGCGAAGATGCGAAACCTCCAGCCGAGGTTGAAAGCCCTGCAGGAGCGTTACAAGGACGATCGCCAAAAACTCTCCGAAGCGATGATGGACTTGTACAAGCGAGAGAAGGTCAATCCGGCTGCGGGTTGTTTACCCATCCTGATTCAGATGCCGTTCTTCCTCGCTTTCTATTGGGTGTTGCTCGAGTCAGTAGAAATGCGCCAGGCACCGTTCATGCTCTGGATCAACGATCTCTCCAGTCGCGATCCGCTGTTCATCTTGCCGCTTCTTATGGGCGCCGCGATGCTGGCACAACAGCAGTTGAACCCGGCACCGGCTGACCCTATTCAGGCGCGCGTGATGCGTATCCTGCCGATTGTCTTTACGGTATTTTTCGCGTTCTTCCCGGCCGGTCTTGTTTTGTACTGGTTTACGAACACGATCCTCGGCGTAGCGCAGCAGTGGCAGATCAATCGCGTAGTGACACGAGAGGGACTGAAACAGCGCGCTTGACCTAGCCGTTCTCAATCAGACGGTTCACCACTTCAACAGTACCGTGTAACGTGCGGTGCACCGGGCATTTGTCGGCGATTTCGACCATGCGCTCTCGTTGTGCTTCGTCGAGATCGCCCTCGATCTCGATGTCACGACGGAAGGTCACCACCTGGTCATCGCCACGCCCGGTTTGCTCACGCGTCACGCTCACTTTGACTTCATCGAGTGGCAACGACTTGTGCCGCGCGTACATCTTGAGCGTCATGCTAGTGCACGCAGCCAACGATGCAGTCATCAGTTCAACCGGGCTCGGTCCAAGATCAGAGCCCCCAACACTCGCGGGCTCATCCGCGATCAGGGTGTGCTCACCCACATGAATGGGTGTTGTGAAACCGCTCGCATCGGTAATGGCGGTGATCTGATCACGATTGCGCTCTGTTTCTGACGCATCGCCCAGATATCGACTCGCCCAACCCGCCAGCACCGTGCCTGCATACGCCGAATCCGCTGCGTTGCTGAGCAAATGGTCAGCATGATCCAGACTGACGAAGCTCTTCGGGTGCATTGCCGCCGAGAATAGCTGACTCGCGTTGTCGATGGTGACGGTGTCGTCGATGGGTGAATGGAGAATCAGCAACGCCTTGCGTAGCTTGTGTACTGTCTCAGCAAGCGGGTGCTTGCCGAGATCTTCGATGAACTCGCGTCTTATCGTGAAGGGCCGGCCTGCAAGCTGAACCTCGGCAGCCCCGTCGCGAATAATGTCAGCCTCGTGATCGGCAAACAAATGAGTTACGTGCTCCGGTGTCGCAGGCGATCCGATGGTCGCAACGGCTACAGCCGATTCGATTTCCAACGATGCTTGCAGCATCGCGGTGCCGCCGAGACTATGACCGATCAGCACAGCCGGTGGCGACCCCTGTTCAGTCAGCCAGTTCGCTGCGTCAATGAGATCAGAGACATTGTTGCTAAAGGTGGTCTGCGAAAACTCGCCTTCGCTGCTGCCCAAACCGGTGAAATCAAAACGCATCACCGAAATCCCTGCCGTGTTCAGCGCATTAGCAATGTTGGTTGCTGCTTTGAGGTTCTTCGTGCATGTGAAGCAATGGGCGAACAATGCCATTGCGCGTTCCCCGCCGGGCGCACGGTCGATCAGACCCGCTAGCGTAATACCATCGCGGTTGGTGAATTGAACAGGTTGGCTTGCCATGGGTGCGGTTCCTCGCGCGCTAGCGGGCTTTAGGGCATATACCCGGATTCGGCTTACTTTATTGCAACGAATCGTGAATTGCGCGACCTTGGCGCGATGGACTCATCGAGCGACACGATTGCAGCGAAAGCAACCGCTGCAGGACATGCCGGCATCGGCGTAGTACGCGTTTCCGGACCTGCCACAGCAGCGATTGCTGAAGCGGTACTCGGCCGCCTGCCTCAACCACGGCGTGCGGTCTTTGGTGATTTCAAAGACGCATCAGGGCGCACCATCGACCAAGGGATCGCATTGTTTTTTCCTGGTCCGGCTTCCTACACCGGAGAAGACGTGCTCGAGCTGCAGGGGCACGGCGGTCCGATGGTGCTGGAGGCGCTCATTCAAGTGGTGCGGGAAGCGGGTGCCCGCGATGCGCGCGCCGGCGAATTCTCCGAACGAGCATTTTTGAACGACAAGATGGATCTTACTCAGGCCGAAGCGGTGGCCGACCTGATTGATAGCAGTTCAATGCAGGCAGCGCGTGCAGCGATGCGGTCACTGCAAGGTGCATTCTCGGAGGCAGTCGCCACCCTGGGCCAGGAGTTGATCCTGTTACGAACTCACGTTGAGGCAGCGATTGACTTTCCGGAAGAGGAAATCGATTTTCTGGACGATGCCGCCTTGCGCGACCGCATTGCTCAGGTCGACGAGAGTTTCCGTACGCTGATGGTGAGTGTCGAATCTGGACGCAAACTGGCAGATGGCATTACCGTTGTGCTCGCCGGTGCGCCCAATGTTGGCAAATCGAGCCTGTTGAATGCATTGCTCGGCGATGACACAGCGATCGTCACGGAAATTCCTGGAACGACTCGAGATCTGATCCGAGCTGATGCTGTGATTAACGGCGTGCCAGTACATTTGACGGACACAGCTGGTGTTCGGGATACCTCGGATGTCATCGAGCGCGAGGGCATCCGACGCAGTTACGCGGCCGCCGCGAGCGCTGATCATGTACTGGTCGTTGTGGATATTCGTTCCGACACGCTCGCAAGCGATGCCGCGAAATTGCTGGGTGATCTCGAGAAAGGCACGCCAGCATCGATCGTTGCAAATAAGCGAGATCTCTCGGATGAGACACACAAAATACCGAAGACGCTGAGGGTGTTGGATCGGGAGTTACCCGTATTTGCAGTCTCTGCCCTGACGGGCGAAGGGATCGAATCAGTTGCCTCATATCTCGCTAACGAAGTTGCTGGCACCGCTGACGCCACGGAAGGGCAATTCACGGCACGCCAGCGACACATGACACTGCTTGAAGCAGCACGTGCTCATTTTGATGATGGCGTTGCGGCGCTGGAATCAACGCGTGCCGGCGAGCTTTTGGCCGAAGAACTGCGACTTGCACAACAGTCACTCGATGGCATCACTGGGCGATTCACCAGCGATGATCTGCTGGGAGAAATTTTCTCGTCGTTCTGTATCGGCAAGTGACGATCGCCGTGCGGTTTCAGCGTTCGGGCTGATAATCCGATAAGCGCACAATGCCGGTTATTGAGCCCGGATCGGTTTTCTGATCAGTGGCAAGCACCTGATCGCGTCCTGCATGTTTGGCGCCGTATAACGCACGATCGGCGCGCGCGAGCAAATCGTCGATAGACTCTCGCGCTTCGTATGTAGCAACACCGGCAGATACCGTCACCCTTAGTGCATGGTCGAATTCATACTCCCGGATGCTCCGCCAAATCCGGTCGGCACACTGAGTGGCGCCTTTCAGGTCAGTTCCGGGTAGCGTGATGATGAACTCTTCACCGCCGAAGCGTCCGAGCTCACGCCCACGCCCGCCGACGGGTGCTACCTCGTCAAGAAGGCGCAATTCGCTTTTCACGCGCTTCGCAATGGACGCCAACACCTGATCACCTTCAAGGTGACCGAACCGGTCATTGATCTTCTTGAAGTAATCGACATCGATAATGATGACGCTGAAGGTGCTCTGATCACGTTCCGCTGCGCTTCTCAGTTGCTCCAGAATCTCAATGATGAGACGACGGTTGAAAGCCTGGGTAAGGTGATCGCGCTCGGCGAGTCGTGTGATATCCCGTATCGCCTGTTCCAGCTGGCTGTTGTGCGCCTTCATTCTTGCGCGCAATCGACCCACATGATTACCAAAGTATGCACACCACAAAAGCAGCCCTGAGCCGATTGCAGATCGCAGGGCAAGCTCGGCATTCGTGTAGATCGGATGTCCGACGGTGATTTCATAGGTGGTCAGTGCCATGAGCGCGACGAATCCCGTCAGCGCCAGCAACGTGAATTCCCGTGCATCCATGTGGAATAAGCCGAACAGGATGCCGATGGGGATGAGTGCGAGCATCAGGTCTCGCCACTGCGGTACGAAGTGCATAAACAAAACGAGCCAGGAGAGACCGAGTGTGCATTGGATAAAAGTCAGCGAAGGGTCTTTCAGACGCAGATTAATGCCGCTGGTGATCAGGAATGCGATCGCGGCATTGGTCGTCAGTGCGCCGAGGCCAAGCACCCACAGTGTTTCAGGCTCTACAGCCAATGCGCCTGCCCGATAGCCACCGAGCGTGACCAAGGCACACAGAACATACAGAATCAGCGCCATCGCAAAACGTGAGAGGCGCAGACGCTGTTGCGCCGGTATACCGCGGCCAGAAGGAAGAGTCATCGCGCGAGCTTAAAGATAAAGCCGGTCGCAAAACGCGTCCGGCTTCACGCTTTGTCAATAATCCGACGCTTTTTGCGCTACATCAGCAGCGATTCGCGCTTGTAGAGCTGAATCGCAAGTAGCGTCAATACTCCGCCGATAACAAGCGAAGAAAGCACCGATACACCGATATACAGCGGTTGCAGCGCTTCGCCTTTCACAAGATCCAACAGCAACAGATGCTGAGACATGCTGGGCACCAGCATCCACTCAAGACTCGGTTTAAGGTTCATGACGGCCGCGACCATGATTGGCAGTGTCGGCACCAACATCGCAATGGTCGTGTAGCTCTGGGCTTCCTTGAAACTCTTGGTGAAGGACGCAACCAGGGTGAGAAGCGCTGCGCCAATCAGTGCGAAGGGCACCGTGACCACAAACGCGGTGATCACTTGTCTCGGTCCGAAGTTCACGCTCATGCCGAGCTCCTGCAGCGGGATAAAACCGAGCACCAGAGAAAACGCAGTCAACGCGATCGCCAGTGACGCGCACATGAAAAATATCGTCGCTGTCAATTTGCCCAGAAGCAGTGTGCCGCGACCGACCGGTAGCGTCAGCAGGGGCTCCAGCGAGCCGCGTTCTCTTTCGCCTGCGGTGGAGTCGATGGCGAGATACATACCGCCCGCCAGCATCGAGAACAGCAGGAAGTACGACAACATCCCGAGTAGTAAAGCCGCTCGGGTGCTCGGTGTCGAGGTGTCGATTTCATTGATGGCGATGGGGCTTGCGAGCTGCGGGCTTACACCGCGCGCCAGCAGGCGCATCGTACCGATCTGGCCCGCGTAGGCACCGATCATTCCGCGTGCTCTGCGCGCTTGCCGCGAGGTCGAGTTATCTGAATTGTCGAGCACAAGCGATACCCGTGCGGGCGTCGCTTCCGCCCAGCTTTCACCGAAATCCTCACCAATAATGAGGACCATCGACTCATCGCCGTTTTTCACGGCGTCGATCGCCGCCTCAGGGGCGAGCTCAAGGCGCTCGATCTCCGTATCCTGTTGTTCGAGGAACGCAATCAGGTTTGGGGCGTTCATTGCGCCAACGACAGCGAGCGGCAAAGGTTTCTCGGCTGCGCCAGTTGCTTGTTTCAGTGTGAGCGTCATCACTGCTGCGAAAATCACTGGTCCAAACAGCGGACCGAACACCAGCGCAGACATCATGGTTCGGCGATCACGGAAGTTGTCGCGAATCTCTTTCAAGAGAACAGTCAGGAAATGGCTCATCGGCTGTCCCCCGTGCGAGAGATCGCTTTCACAAAGGCGTCCTCCAGGTCGTCGCAACCTGTGTTCTCGCGAATCTGATCGGCGCTACCTACCATGGACACCTGTCCGTTCGCGATGATGACAATGTCGTCACAGAGTGCAGCGACCTCCTGCATGATGTGTGAGGAGAACAGCACGCACTTGCCCTGCGCGCGCAGTTTGCGAATGACTTCTCGCAGGCCTCGCGTAGCCATCACGTCAAGACCGTTAGTGGGTTCGTCGAGAATCACGTTGCGCGGTTCATGCACCAACGCGCGGGCCAATGCGACCTTGGTTCGTTGACCCTGCGAAAAACCCTTGGTACGCCGATCGGCAAAGTCCTGAATCTCGAGCAAGTCGATGATGTTCTGGACGCGTTGTTCGCGTTGGTCTTTTGGCACACCGTGCATCGCCGCGAAGTAGGCGATGTTCTCCCGAGCCGTCAGCTGCTGATACAGACCGGCGCCGTGCGGCAACGCGCCGAGATTCTTTCGGGCACCCAGCGGATCTTGCATCACATCTACGTTATCGATGGTGGCAGTGCCACGATCCGGTCGTATGGCCGTGTAGAGTACGCGCATGGTGGTCGATTTGCCGGCGCCATTAGGACCGAGCAACCCGGTGATCCTGCCGTTCGGTGCCGAGAAGCTGACATTTTGAACGGCTTCAACCTTACCGAACGATTTTGCGATATTACTGACTGTGATCATGATGCGGTCCTCAAGGCGTCGGGCCGAGCGGCGATACAAAAAACGGCATACCGCCCAGTTTGTCGACGCACGTTGCGTCGATCCCGGCAGGATCTGCTTCGGTGACGAATTGCGCGATCAGTTTTGGCATGCAGCCAAGCCCTGAGATGATGTGGCCTTGCTCCGGGGCAACGATGTGCTTGGCGTTGCTGAGACTGGCCAGCAGTTGTTCGCCATTGCTTGGCGGCGTTACCGGATCAAACTCGCCAGACAGGACGAGTATCGGCTTGTCGCTAACAAGTGGATCGTGGAAGTCGGCATCCATCGGACCTTGCGGCCACTCGGCACAAATGGCGAGCAGCAAATCGAGCGAGCTTGCACGCATGAACGTGTCATCGATGCCGTCCGGACGATCTGCTTCCTTGAAGAACGGCATGTCCTCTGCGCACACGACCGAGTTGTGCATACCACCCGCCATTTCTCCGTCGAAGGCGTCTTGAATCAGTAGCGCCTGCGATGCGAGCAATCGGTAGTCTTCAGCAACCGCCTGCGACAGCATCAACGGCAAGATAGCGCGCGTGGCCGGTGCGTAAATCGATAAGCGAATGACGCCGCCCAGCGATAGCGAGCTCAGGGGTACGGGTGTCAGCTCGCCCGTTCGCGGATGCGCGGTGGTGTACTCGATGGTGGCTTCATCGAAGCGCGCCTGAAGCGTCTCGACCATCGCCTGCACGTCGCCAAACTGCTCGAAGCACTCAGGTGTTCTCCGGCACCGCTCGTTCAGCGCCTGCAAACTTGCCTGTGCGTCGATGGCAAGCATGGGCCCGAGGAGTTCCTCTGGCGGTGCAACGCCATCGACGATGACCGTGCGTGTGGATTCCGGGTACCGACGAAGGTAGTGCAGCGCAACTCTGGTACCGTACGAACCTCCCCAAAGGTTCAACTGCTCGATGCCCAGTGCCTGGCGCACCTGGTCGAGGTCATTAACCGCAATGCTGGTGGTGTAGAGCGCGGGGTCGCCCGGCAGCGTGGCGATGCATTCGCGAATTTCCTCGGCGACGAGCGACAGGTCCCAATCGGCAACGAGATCGTCCTCGGTTGCTTCGCAAGTCATGAGATTTGAACGACCTGTTCCGCGTTGGTCGACCAGAAGGATTGGGTGCTTCTGGCGAATTTCCTCAAATATGCCAGGGTTCGCGAGATAAGAGCTGATGGCGGACTGACCTGGTCCACCGGCAAGCATGACGAGCGGGTCTGGCGCCGGGTTCACGCTCAGTGCCGGTACCAAGGCGATCGACAAATCGATCTGGTTACCGTTTGGTTCCTCGGGGTTCTCGGCAACCTGCAAAGTCCCACATTGCGCTTTGGCGGTGCTCATCGCAGGGCCAGCGTCGATCCGGCAGGGTTCGAGAATCAAATCGGCGTGCGTCGAAGTGCTGGTGGTCCAGCCGGCGCACACCATCAACAGTGCAAGAACCAGTCTTTGCATGCGTGTGTCCCATGAATTCGAAGTCGCGGCGAGTATGCATAAAAAAATTCGGAAAAACAGTGCTTTGTGGTTAATCGACGAGATTTAAGGTGCTGAAGTCCCCACGCCCTTTACCAGTGCTCTCCTTATGATAAATCGTTGATTAATAGCGAATTTAACGGAATTATCGTATTTCCCTTGTTCTCTTTAGTGGATTGACGCTGCATGTGCACTAGGTGTGCCGCGTTGTGCTGGTTACAATGCGCGGCTTCATAAATATGACGACGCATCGCGCATGACAACCGCAGCTCAACAATGGGCGGTCATCGTTATTGGTGGCGGCCATGCAGGTACCGAGGCAGCTCTGGCTGCAGCTCGCACGGGCGCGTGTACGCTGCTGTTGACCCAGTCTCTCGAGACCATTGGGCAAATGAGCTGCAATCCGGCCATCGGCGGTATCGGCAAGGGGCATTTGGCGCGTGAGGTCGATGCGCTTGGCGGCGCGATGGCGCAGGCTATCGATTTCGGTGGGATCCAGTTCCGCACCTTGAATGCGAGTAAAGGTCCGGCAGTACGCGCTACCCGCGCCCAGGCGGATCGCGAGCTGTATCGCGCGGCGATTCAGAGAATCGTCCATGCACAACCGAATTTGTCGGTGTTTCAGGGTAGCGTTGCTGACCTGATCGTCGAAGGTGATCATGTCGTCGGCGTTGAGACGACGTTTGGCCATCGTTTTCGTGGCAAGGCGGTGGTGCTGACGGTCGGTACGTTCCTTGGCGGTCGCCTGCACGTCGGACAACAGCAGTCGCAGGGCGGACGAGCTGGTGACCCGGCTGCTAACCGTCTTGCGGATCGGCTACGCGAGATGCCGTTCCGCGTCGGTCGACTAAAGACCGGTACGCCACCGAGGCTCGATGCGCGCACGCTCGATTACTCGAAAATGCAAGTTCAGGATGGCGACACACCGTGTCCGGTGTTCTCGTTTCTCGGCAGACGCGCGCATCATCCACGCCAGATTCCGTGCCACATCACGCACACCAACGAGTCGACCCACGACATCGTCCGTGCCGGCCTGGATCAATCGCCGATGTTCAGTGGTGCCATCGAGGGTGTCGGTCCTCGATACTGCCCGTCGGTCGAGGACAAGATCTTCCGCTTTGCGGATAAGGCTTCGCACCAGATCTTCGTTGAACCCGAAGGTCTCAATAGCATCGAGGTTTACCCCAACGGGATCTCGACCAGCTTGCCGTTCGAGGTGCAGATGGAAATGGTGCGCAGCATTTCTGGCTTCGAACAGGCACACATCACGCGACCCGGTTATGCGATCGAATACGACTACTTCGATCCGCGTGATCTGCATCGCTCGCTCGCCACGCGCTTTATCGGTGGTTTGTATTTTGCGGGCCAAATCAATGGTACGACCGGTTATGAAGAAGCCGCAGCGCAGGGCCTGCTCGCCGGTCTCAATGCCGCTCGCGAGGTCGCGGGGGAAGCACCTTGGGTTCCTGAGCGCAATGAAGCTTATCTTGGTGTTTTGGTCGACGACCTGACGACGCAGGGTGCAACAGAGCCCTATCGTATGTTCACCAGTCGAGCCGAGCATCGTCTGTTGCTGCGCGAGGATAACGCGGACCGGCGCCTGACACCGATTGGGCGAGACTTGGGCTTGGTTGACGATGAGCGCTGGACGATATTCGAAGCACGCCAGAGCGCGGCGGCTAAGGAAACGCAACGACTCTCGGAAACCTCCGTTAGCACCGATTCAGCCAGAGCTGCTGGATTGATTCGTGATTCACAGTCGTTGGCGCCCGGCACGCGCGCGCGCGATCTGCTGCGCCGGCCTGAGGTTCGCTACTCCGCTTTAGTGGCAGCGAGCGATGTCGGCGCGATGCCTGCGCAGGCAACGAATGCGAGCGAGTACCTCGACACCGATGAGTTTTCCGAACAGGTTGCGCTTCAGGTTGAGACCGACATCAAGTACGAGGGCTATGTCGAACGTCAGTCCCGCGAGATTGAGGCGCAAAGAAAACGTAGTGATCTCCGGATTCCCCAGGATCTGGATTATGAGAGCGTCCATGGCTTGTCACATGAAGCCCGTCAACGCTTGATCGAATCACGCCCGGACACGATCGGCCAGGCGGGCCGTGTGCCTGGTGTCACGCCAGCCGCAGTCTCGTTGCTGCTCATTCATTTGAAAAAACGCGAGCTCAAGCAAAGCGCCTGATCCGCATGCTCAGAAGCCTCCTCGTTTTCCTTATTGTCTTGTCTCTTGCGGGATGTGGCGAGGAAACCGATGTTGCTCGAGACGTCTCGACACTGAATCGCGGGTTGTCTGCGGCACCTGAATCGCTCGACCCGCAGCTCGCGCGCAGTGTCCCGGCCCTGACCGTTTTGGCGGACGTGTATGAAGGGTTGCTGACGCGTGATGCATCGGGTGGCTTGGTCGCAGGTGTCGCTAGTGATTGGCGGCTTAGCGACGACGGCTTGCGGTACGAGTTCACGATTGACCGTGCGGCTAGGTGGTCAGATGGAACGCCCGTGACGAGCGCAGACTTTGTGCGCGCGTGGCAGTTTCTCGTCAATCCAAGCAACGGTGCGTTCTATGGTGAATTGCTGGCGCCTGTGACCGGATTCGATGAGATTCGACGCGGCGACTCGCCAGTCGCAGCTCTCGGCGTGATGGCGCCAACCGATGATCAGCTGATCGTTTCACTCACCGTGAATCAACCGGATTTTCTGGAACGCGTGGCTATGCCCGCACTGGCGCCTCGCGCGAAGACTACCGATTTGTTCAATGGTGCCTATGTCGTCAAGTCCACAGACTTGTCAGAAATAGTGCTCGTACAAAACGGCGTGCACGCGTCACTTCCCGATGACGCTTTTGCTACGGTGCGCTACCAGATTTTTGAGCAGGAGCAGACGGAATTGGCGGCGTTTGAGAGCGGCGACCTCGACATCACGAGTCGCGTGCCTCGTAGTCTGTTGCGGAATCCCGGGAAGCTCGAATCGACGTTACGTCGAGCACCATACCTCGGCATCGTGTACCTGAACTTCAACCTGCGTGAACCGCTCGACGTGCGCCTTCGCGAAGCGCTTTACCTTAGCGTCGATCGCGACGCACTGGCGACGCAGGTTGTCGGGCGGGGTGAGCAGCCCGCGTGGACTATGGTGCCGGCTGGCACGCGATTGGGTGACACGCCTTATCGTCGCTTCCAGCTCGACGTCGCGGCGCTGGGTATTGATCGTCGGATTCAACGTGCGCGCGAGTTGGTCGCGGATATGGAATCGATGCCGGTCGTGCAGATCGATTACGCCAGCAACGATGAGAACCGGGTCGTAGCGGCGGCATTGCAACAGATGTGGCAGACGGCACTGCCCGGGCTTGAGGTCAAACTGAACAATCAGGAATTTCGTGTCGTGCTCTCACAGGCGCGAGCGGGCGAGTATCCTGGTCTTGTGCGCAGCAGTTGGATTGCCGACTACAACGACCCGCAACAATTTCTGGAGTTGTTTAGAAGTGGCGCCCCGGGAAATACCTCAGGATTCGCCAATCCCATGTTCGATACGCTTCTCGATAGAGCCGCCGCGTTGCGTTTTCCGGAGCGCCGTCAACAGGCATTGAATGAGGCGGAATCGTTGCTGCATGAATCGTTCGCGGCAGTGCCCTTGTACACGATGGTCAGCAAGCATCTCGTACATGAACACGTTGTCGGGTGGGAAGACAATCCGCTCGACCTGCATCTGAGCCGCTACCTGCGGCACGAGGCGGATTAATTGTGTTGCGCTTTGTTCTGTCTCGTTTGCTGAGCACGATACCCACACTGTTTCTCGTCATCGTGGTCGCCTTCGCGATGGTGCGTGCGGCGCCGGGTGGGCCCTTCGACAGCGAACGCGCGCTGCCGCCTGATATCGAGGCACGCATAGCGGCCGCCTACGGCCTCGACGCGCCGCTGCATGAACAATTCGTGCGTTATGTGGGCGGGTTGCTGCAAGGCGATCTCGGTCCATCGTTTCGCTATCAGGGAACCACCGTTTCGGAGTTGATTGCTGGTGCGTTGCCTGTTTCTCTGATGGTTGGTGGGCTTGCGCTGATCATCGGCGTGGTCCTGGGCGTCGCGGTCGGTACAACAGCGGCACTCAATCAAAACCGTTGGTCTGATCATGTTTTGATGACGGTCTCCATGGCGGGTATTTCGATTCCAAACTTCGTCATCGCACCGCTGTTGGTGCTTTTGTTCGCCATCAAGCTGCAATGGCTGCCGGCGAGCGGGTTACGCAGCGCTGGGAGTCTGGTGTTGCCGGTTTTCGCGTTGTCTTTGCCGATGGTCGCCTACATCGCTCGACTGATGCGCGCGAGCATGCTCGAAGTCTTGAAGAGCCAGTTCATTCGTACCGCGCGTGCACAGGGGTTGCATCCGAATACGCTGGTGTTCCGCTATGCGCTCAAACCTTCACTGATTCCGGTCGTGTCGTTCCTCGGTCCAGCGATCGCCGGCGTGTTGACCGGTTCCGTAGTGATCGAACAGGTCTTCAACCTACCGGGTCTCGGACGCTTGTTCATTCAGGGCGCGCTGAATCGCGACTACACGCTGGTGATGGGACTCGTGATTCTGTACAGCACGGTGGTGATCGTCATGAACCTGGTTGTCGATCTGGTTTATGGCATTCTCGATCCGAGGGTTCGATACTCGTGAGCGAACGTTCGGCAAATTGGCAGCGACGCAGCATTGCCGGCAAAGTGCTCGAAGCGATGCGGCGTGATCGCCTGTTTATGACATGCGCTTTGGTGCTGCTGCTGATCGCTGTAGCGTCATTGGTCGGGCCCTTGCTGTCGCCGCATACCTACTTCGACATGAACATGGACGCGATCCTCGTGCCGCCGCAGTGGGAAAATGGGCACTGGTTTGGGACCGACGATCTCGGCAGAGATCTTTTTGTTCGCACGATGTATGGCGGCCGCGTGTCTCTGGCGGTCGGTGTCGTGGCCACCGCGGTCAGTCTGGTGTTTGGCGTCGCGTGGGGTGCGACCGCGGGGTATCTCGGCGGGCGCGTCGATCACCTCATGATGCGAGTCGTCGATATTCTCTATGCAGTTCCGTTCATGTTTTTCGTGATTCTGCTGATGGTGGTCTTCGGGCGGAATATTCTCTTGATCTTCGTTGCTATTGGCGCGGTCAATTGGCTCGACATGGCAAGGATCGTACGCGGTCAAACGCTTAGTCTGCGCCAGCGAGAGTACGTGCAGGCCGCTGAAATCATGGGTGCTTCGACCCCGAGAATCATCGCGCGTCATATTGTGCCAAACCTGCTCGGTATCGTGATGGTGTACGCCACGCTCACCATTCCACAAGTCATTCTCATTGAGTCGTTTCTGAGCTTCCTTGGACTGGGTGTACAGGAGCCGATGACCTCATGGGGTGCGTTGGTCAAACAAGGCACCGAGGTGATGCGCACGGCGCCTTGGGTCTTGTTATGGCCGGGTTCATTGCTTGCGATCTCTCTGGTTTGTCTCAACTTCGCTGGCGATGGTCTACGTGACGCGCTCGACCCGAAGGATGCACACCGATGAGCCTGCTGTGCGTCGACGATCTGAAGGTTTCGTTTACTACGCCTACGGCAACGGTTGAGGCGGTCCGCGATCTCAGCTTCCGGTTGGAGCGAAACGAATCGCTCGGTATCGTTGGCGAGTCTGGCTCCGGCAAAAGTCAGGCGATGTCGGCGATTCTCGGACTGCTTGCTGAGAACGGTAGTGCGTCGGGTAGCGTTCGTCTCGAGGGTGAGGAGATTCTGAACCTTCCTGAAACACAGATGCGCCAGATCCGCGGACGGCGAATTGCGGTGGTGTTTCAGGACCCAATGACATCGCTGAATCCCTACGTCACGATCGGTTATCAATTACGTCGAGTGTTGGTAGAGCAACGTGGTCTGGATATGAAGACCGCAGATGCGGAGATCGTCCGCATGCTGGATGCTGTGCGCCTACCGGCGGCTAGTAGTCGACTCAATAGTTACCCTCACGAGTACTCAGGCGGTATGCGCCAGCGCGTCATGATTGCTGCAGCCATGCTATGTCGACCAGATGTGCTGATCGCTGACGAGCCGACAACAGCGCTGGATGTAACTGTCCAGTCCGGGATTCTCGGTTTGTTGCTTGAGCTCCAGGAGGCGTTTCACACGGCGATGGTGCTGATTTCGCACGACCTGGGTGTCGTTTCCGGGGTCTGCGATCAGTTACTGGTTTTGCATCAGGGCGAGATGGTTGAACAGGGTGCGACCGCCGAGGTGTTCGCTGCACCGCAAGCACAGACGACACAAGCGCTGCTCGCTGCGGTTCCTCGTCTTGACCGGCCACTTAAGCCGCGGCAATCGATTGCGCCGACACGCACGCCGCTTCTTGAAGCGTATGGCATCAGAGTGCGCTATCCGCTGCCACGACCGGGTTGGTTCGGTCCGCGCCAATTCACAGCAGTCCGCGACGTTGACCTGTCGGTGATGGTCGGGGAGACGGTCGGCATCGTGGGCGAATCGGGGTGCGGAAAATCTTCTCTGGCGCGGGGCTTGCTCGAGATTGGGAAACAATCCGGCGAGCTGCGCTATCGCGGTGAGCCGTGCCATCTCATGGACCGGGAGAGTCGAATGCGCATGCGTCGTGATGTGCAGTTTGTCTTCCAGAATCCGCTCGGTTCGTTAAACCCCCGCATGACGATACTCGATATCGTATCCGAGCCGCTGCTTGTGCACGGCCTTGCTCCTGACGCGGCCGAGCGACGTCGTCGCGTGGTCGCGATGTTGGAGCGCGTAGGTCTCGATGCGTCGATGCTGCTGCGCTATCCGCATGAGTTCTCGGGCGGGCAATGTCAGAGAATTGGTATTGCGCGTGCTTTGATGACGCATCCGCGTCTGTTGATCTGCGACGAGGCGGTCAGTGCACTCGACGTTACGGTGCAAGCCGACATCCTTTTTTTGCTGAGCGAGTTGCAGAAAGAGTTTGGCCTCGGCGTGTTATTTATCTCGCACGATCTCGCGGTGATTCGCGATGTGAGTGATCAGGTGGTGGTGATGTATCTCGGGCGTATTGTCGAACGCGCACCGGTAGCGTCTCTCTACAGCGAGCCGCAACACCCCTATACGCAGGCGCTGCTCGCGGCCGCACCCGTACCTGACCCGGAAGTGGAGCGTTCGCGTAAACACGCCGCGCCGGCAGGGGATCTGCCCGCTCCGTGGAATCCGTTGCCCGGTTGTCCGTATCGTTCGCGCTGCACGCGGGCAACCGAAACTTGTGAGATAGAACGGCCTGAGCTCAAACCCCGTACCGAGGCCCATGTGCATTGGGTGGCTTGTCACCACCCGAGCGAGGCTAGTTCGCCTCCGGTGGCAGAGGCATCGGTAAGCCATTCATCGTAACCAGCGAGTCGGCGTAGTCGATGTCCATCACGTAGCCATCACCGTCCTCACTGGGCACGAGGCCACCGGCGGCCTGCATTTGCATAAATTGCTGCTCTAGCATCGGATCGCGCGCCTGTAGCGCATCCACCATCGCCTGGTTGATGACCATGTCGACGGAGCTGATACCCTGGCGTGCGGAGCGTTCCACCATTCGCGCAAGATCGAGGCCGGCCACCGAGGTATCAATACCGGCGAAGGTCAACAGCATGTCGGTCTGCATGATGCCGTCCGGCGCTTCACTGACCTCGAGCGCCTGATTCATGGTCACGGTGAATCCATCTTCAAGCAAGGTGCGCAGGTCTGCCTCGAGTGCAGACATGGTTTCGGGGTTCATCACAAGCCCATCGGAAAATCCTGAGCGCATAATCCTGGAGAATGCCGGTAGTGCGGTGACGGTCATGTCCTGGACGCCCACAGCCAGGTCGATCGACATGGACGGGTCATCGGCGGCCACCACATCACTGCTGAGCGCGATGCTGGAAGCGAACTGCCCGTTGGTTTCGGCACTGATCCAGTCAACTTTGAGGTCGGTTGCAGTGATGGGATTGTTGTCACGTTCGACTGTGAATTGGTCGGCGGTCATCGAGACGGAGAGATTGCGACCGGTTGGCGAAAGCGTGTTCTCGACACGCAGGCCCTCCCAACCCAGTGTTCCGAAGTTGCTGGGGAAGGTGCTGTCGACCACCCGCCAGAGCATGTCCATGTCGCCGTCAAAACCGATAGTGGTCGTGAGTTCGACCGGGAGGTAACCACCCTCGGATGTCTCGGTACGGAAGGCGGTGTCGATTTCCGCGACGGCCGGAGTGAACAGCCCAATCAGCGGGCCGTGCGTGATGACACTATCGATCATAACGGCGGGCTGGTCTCCAAAGGTGCCGCCGTCCAGAAACTGTTCGAATTGTTCGCGTTTTTGTTGGTCGGTGATGACAAGCCGGGCGCTGGAGCGAGAGCTGAACCAGCCGCGATCAAAGGTTTGTTCAACAAGTTCCAGCCACGGTGGCAGGCTTGCCTGGATGGAGGCTTCGTTGCCCACGACCGCTTCTTCGGCGAGTTTTCCGGTGATGTAAGGTCCGGCCAGTGCGACCGCAATCAGAAGGACGCCGAGCGTCACGATGAACTTGCGCATGATGTGTCGAAGAATTCCCTAGGTGCATGGAGGTGACGCGGCCGAGTGTACCGCGTTCGGTTCGAATCTAGTCAAACCCAGGTCTCGCGAAATCGGTCACAGCTCGGCTAGATTCTGTGGAAAAAACCGCATGCAGGCACTAACATATCCGCTCGTAGGCTCAGCCTGCGGCGCAGCACGGGACAACTTCAAAACGCTGCGAAGCTTCGTTAATCGGACACAAATAATGACGAATGATTCTTTCCGGCTGTTGCTGCAGGCAACAGCGATAATCGTGCTGCTTGTTGCGGCGAGCGCAGTTTCAGCCCAAACCGTCGGTGACGCTGAGAAGGGCAAGGTTTTGGCCTACTCCTGCCTGGGATGCCACGGCATCGAGGGCTACCGCAACGCCTACCCTGCTTACCGCGTGCCCATGTTGGGCGGCCAACAAGAAACCTACATTCAGATCGCACTGAAGGCTTACCGCTCCGGAGAGCGGTCGCATGCGACGATGCGCGCGCAGGCAGGCTCACTGAGTGATCAGGATATCGCGGATCTTGCGGCCTACTTTGCGAGTCGCGGCGAGGTACAGGAAGGGGATGTCGTAACGGCGGGCGTCAGTAAAGGCAAAGAGAAGTCACAAACCTGCGTCGCGTGCCATGGCGAGAAAGGCGTCAGCAACAACGAAATCTGGCCGAATCTCGCGGGACAACACAAAGACTACATCGTCGCTGCCCTGCGTCAGTACCGACTGGCGAATGCGGAAGAAACCGGCGGCGAGAACGTTCGTAAAAATGCGGTTATGGCGGGGCTGGCCGGCGCGCTCTCCGATGACGATATCGAAGCGCTCGCGGCCTACTTTTCTGCGCAGAAAGGGCTCTACACCACCCAGCACGAGAAATAGCACGACGCTTGTTCTTGTCCTGACGGGCATTCGACAGGACAATGCCCACTCGGTGTGCGAGTTAGACGCAACTAAAACCGTAAGAGGGACAACTCATGACGAATCGCTTATATCGGCCGGCGCTAATGCTGGTCGCAATCTGTTTGGTGTCACCTGTTTTTGCTGGTGACAGGGAATCCACCTACTACATCACACCTTCGCTGAACCTCGTGGATGATGATCCAGATAGGGTGATCGAGGATGCAGAAGGGTTTGGCTTAACCTTGGGTGTTAACTACTCGCCCAAATGGAGCTTCGAAGGATTTATTGAGAGCACCGACTTCGATGGCGATGCGAACAACGCTCAGGATCACCTGGAAGTGGGTGTCAACGCACTGCGAGTGTTCAACCGCGAAGGCTGGTTCTCGCCTTATCTTCTGGGTGGCGTAGGAAGCCTTTACGAAGATCTCGGTGACGATCGTGAAGAGCAAGAAGCGGTCGGTAGTCTCGGCGCCGGTGTATTGCTGTCACCGACGGAGAACTTCGGGTTGCGACTGCAATACCGCTACCGTGCGCAGCTCGGCGGGATGGATTTCGAGGACAACATCTATACCTTGGGGTTCCAGTTTGCTTTTGGCGGATCCGGTCCACGTTTCTCCGATTCGGATAACGATGGGGTTACGGACGATCTCGACCGTTGTCCGCGCACGCCGTTGGGCAGAACGGTAGGCTCGGATGGTTGTGAGTTCGACTCTGATAACGACGGTGTCGTCGATGCCATCGACAATTGTCCGAATACTCGCGCCGGTGTTGAAGTTGACGCCGCAGGTTGCGAGATCGTGCGTGATGGCGACGGAGACGGTGTGGTTGATGGCATGGATCAGTGCCCAAGTTCACCTGCAGGCGTTACCGTGGATGCCAAAGGCTGCGAAGTCGATACCGATGGCGACAGCGTCGTCGATAGCAAGGACCGTTGCCCGAACACGGTTGCTGGCGTTCGCGTCGATATTCGTGGTTGCGAAATCAAAGCTGTGATCCGTCTACCCGGCGTGAACTTCGAGACCAACTCTGACCGATTGGTGCCGGGCGCGGAACAGGTGTTGAATGACGCTGCTGCGACGCTTCGTAAGAACCCGGACCTCGTTGTAGAAGTTGCTGGTCACACCGATAGTGATGGCGCTGCCGAGTACAACGAGTCGCTGTCTGCACGGCGTGCACGTGAAGTTCGCAACTACCTGGTGAACGCAGGTGCGAACGAAGCCAACCTGTCGGTGCGCGGTTACGGAGAAGCCGAGCCAATCGCGGATAATTCAACCCGCGAAGGTAAAGCGGCTAACCGTCGAGTCGAGCTGCGAATCATCGAGTAAGAAAGCCAGGTCCTGGTGCCCAGACGGGCATCAGGACCTGCTCCTCAATGGACGAATTTCCGGAACTGCAAAACCCTGCGCTTCGCGAGACACTGGAATCCGGGGCAAAGCAGCTGGATCTTGCGCTAAACGGCGCTCAGATCACCGATCTGTTGATCATCGTCGCAATGTTGAGTAAGTGGAATCGCGCTTACAACCTGACGGCAATACGCGACCCGCGCGACATGGTTATCAAGCATTTGCTCGATAGTCTGGCGGCAGGGCCTGCGGTCTCGGGCGACCGTGTCCTCGATGTCGGCACTGGTGGCGGCTTCCCCGGATTGCCATTGGCAATCACAAAGTCCGACCAAACCTTTGTCCTGCTTGATGCATCGGCGAAAAAAGTCCGGTTTGTGCAACGCGTCATCGATGCGCTCGGCCTCAAGAATGCGTCAGCGATCCATGCGCGGGTTGAGGATTATGTCGAGACGCCCTTCGATGTCGTGACCTGCCGGGCATTCGCGAGCCTTGCCGATATCGTCGCTTGGACACAGCATCTGGTAGCAGATGGTGGAAAAATCGTAGCGCTGAAGGGGCAGTCGCTATCCAGCGACGAATCTGGAGCACTTCCGGCCGGCTGGCACGCCGAGCAGCGCCAGGTAGTGGTACCCTTATTGACCGGCGAGCGCCACCTCGTGACCGTTCGCCGCCATTAGGTTTCAAAGAAAACCGGCCTTTAAGAACTACCGAATATAAAGAGGGCTGACGCATGACCCGCGTCCTCGCGATCGCCAACCAGAAGGGTGGTGTTGGAAAAACCACGACCAGCGTGAATCTCGCCGCTTCTTTAGCGGCGACGCAGCGCCGTGTTCTGTTGATCGATATCGATCCGCAGGGCAACGCGACCATGGGTTGCGGGATCGACAAGATGAACCTCGAACGAAGCGCCTGCGACGTCTTGCTGAATGATGCGAGCGCTGCCGACTCGATTGTGTCCGCGCCAGAGGGCAACTTTGCGGTATTGCCCGGCAACGATGACCTGACGCTTGCCGAAGTCCAGCTGTTGCAGGAAATCGGTCGCGAGTTACGACTTCGCAAGGCATTGAAGCCGGTCTTGGGCATGTACGATTTTGTGCTGATTGATTGCCCACCGTCGATCAACATGTTGACGGTCAATGCGCTTACGGCGGCCGATGGTGTGTTGATTCCGATGCAATGCGAGTACTACGCCCTCGAAGGGCTGACCGCATTACTGACCACGATCGAGCAGGTGCGTGATTCCGTAAACCCGGATCTGGAGGTTTATGGGCTGCTACGCACGATGTTTGACCCGAGAAACAACCTGGCTAATGCCGTCTCGGCTCAATTGCACGAGCATTTCGGTGAGAAGGTGTACCGAACGATCATCCCGCGCAATGTGCGCCTCGCGGAAGCGCCCAGTTTCGGCCGACCAGTGCTGCTGCACGATCGGCATTCCAGGGGGGCGTTGGCCTACCTTGCCCTGGCTGGCGAGATCATTCGTCGTGAGGAGTCACTTGCAGCTGCCGCCGCAGCCCACTAGGGTGGCCGCCCGGCACACGAAGCGGAAAAGGCATGGCGAACAAGCGTAAGAGTCTTGGCAGAGGATTGGGAGCGTTGCTCGGTGATGCTGCCCAGCAATCCGGCGCAACAAAAAAGAATGACCCTGCAAGTGGCAGCGCGTCGCCGCGCATGCTTGCCATCGACCGGATGCAACGCGGTCGTTACCAACCGCGCGTGGACATGCGCAAAGACACTCTGGATGAGCTTGCCGCATCCATCCGAGCGCAGGGCATTGTCCAGCCGATAGCCGTGCGGCCGATCTCCGGTGCCGATGATGCGGATTTCGAGATCATCGCCGGCGAGCGCCGCTGGCGTGCCGCGCAAATCGCCGGTCTCGATGAGGTTCCCGTGATCATCCACGAGGTGTCCGACAACGAAGCGGTTGCCATGGCGCTGATCGAGAACATTCAGCGTGAGGATCTGAACCCCTTGGAAGAGGCACGTGCGCTATCTCGATTGATTACAGAATTCGAGCTGACGCACCAAGAGGGTGCTGATGCGGTTGGACGCAGTCGCGCCTCGGTATCCAACCTGTTGCGGCTTCTCGACCTTGATCCGGTGGTGCAAGACTTGCTCGAGCGTCGCAAACTCGACATGGGCCATGCTCGCGCGTTGCTCGGGCTGGAGCGCGGATCCGATCAGGCGATGTTGGCCCGTGAGGTCGTTGCGCGCGGGATGACGGTACGTGAGACGGAGCGGCGCGTTCGCGCTGCGGGTCAACCGACCCAGCCCGCACGGAAAGCCCCGCGCAAAGATCCGGACATTGCGCGCCTCGAGCAGGAATTGACCGAAAAGTTAGGGTCGAAAGTGACCGTCAGCTCGGGAAAACGCGGAAAAGGTACGTTGTCGATTGCCTATAACAGTCTCGACGAGCTGGAAGGCGTACTTGAGCGCTTGCGCAAGGAATAGGTGCCACCCGCCCCGTCGAATCAGGCGCGCAGCGACTTGTAAACGCCCGTCGCTTCTTTCAGCACATCGATGGTGTTCGCAGCATCCACTGCTGGATAGGCGCGTTGGATGATATCGGGCATTACGGCTTCAGATATGAAGAAGCCCTGCATCTTGTCGCACTTGATCTCTTTCAGGAATTCAAAGGTCGCCTGATCCTCGACACCTTCGGCACAGACCGTGATGCCGAGCGCGTGCGCCATGCCGGTGACCGCTGCCAGAGCGTGTCTTGTCATGATGTTCTCGCGGGCCTCAATGAGTAACGAGGCGTGAATCTTGATTTCATCGAAGTCGAGTTTGCCGAAGGAACTCAGCGATTCTCTCGCCGCACCGAAATCATCCAGCGAAAGACGGAATCCGCGGCTGCGCAAAGCCGACAGAACCTGGGCGCATCGGTCCTCAGCTCCGGCGATACCGGGCTGCGCCACTTCAAAGGTAATGGCGTCGCACGGCAGGTTGAACTGGCTGACTATGCGTTCGTAGTGGGATGCGAGGCTTGTGTCTTGTAACAAGGAGGCATCGAGATTGACGCAACCGTTTAGGTTCAGCCCGCTCTCGCGCCAGCGCGTGAGCTGGGTCAGTGTCTTTTCGAGCACGAAATCGCCAATAGCGGGCATCAGGCCCACCTCGACAGCCGTGGGGAGGAATTCCATCGGTGATACCAACCCCTGATCCGGGTGCCGCCAACGAATCAACGATTCCGCTTCGGTCGTGACCCACTCCGATTGGCCGGTTGGACGCGCCATTTTGGGCTGGTATTGAATGAAAAGCTGCTCTTCCTCGAGCGCTCTGGCGATGGTGTCGTGGTCAAACTGCGTCATGATCTGTGCACTTCCTTGGGCGAAGTCGACGTCTATGGCCTTTTCCTGCTGACTTGCGTAGCGGCGCCGGACGACATAACTGTAGAGAAGACGCTTCTTGGGAACTGTGTCGAGCCTCTCAATACTCGGTAATTACAGGGTTTTTCGCACCGCAGGCTCTTCGCCAAGCCGTTTCCGATTCAGGGGTTTACCGCGGTGCCTGAGAACCTTTATACTGCGCCCGCTTTTGGTTTCCGGCCCGGCGTTATTGCCCAAGGAGGCGTGCCGTGCGATCCCGCGCTGTCCCTGTCCGCATCGTGATGTGGCAGGCGCTCATCGGAGTTCTGGGGGCCTTGATTTGGCTGTTCGACAGCCCCGCCGCGGCATTTGCCGGTCTGGCTGGTGGCCTCGGCAGCGCGCTGCTGACCTTGCAAGCGGCAGCCCGGGTGCTTTCCCGGCCAGATTCGGCGCCGCCGCAAGCAATTGTGGCGGCCTTTTATCGCGCCGAGATTTTCAAAATCTTGGGTGCGGCGTTGATGTTCGGCGTAGTCGCCAAATTCTTCGCGTCACAGTTTATTCCGTTCGCGAGCGTGTTTTTCGCGACATTGACGGTTTATGGCGCGGCAATTCGGTGGACGATCAGCGACGACGTCAATGGGGACAAACCGACCGTGAAATAGCAGGCGACCGCCCTTATATACTTATATATAGGGCGCCGTCGTGAACGTGTAGAAGAGTGTAACGAGCGAATGGCAAGCGAGTCCGGCAAACAGACTGCGAGCGAGTACGTATCCCACCATCTGGAACACCTCACCGTGGGCGAAGGGTTTATGACGTTGCACGTCGATACCCTGTTCTGGACCTGGTTCTGCGGGCTGCTGTTCATCGGTATCTTCTACATGGCAGCACGACGAGCGACGACCGGTGTTCCCGGCAAATTCCAGGCGTTCATCGAGATGACAATCGAATTTGTTGACGACTCGGTCAGGGATGGTTTTCACGGACCGCGCAAATTTGTAGCACCGCTGGCGCTGACCATCTTCATGCTGGTCATGTTCTGGAACCTGCTCGACCTTCTGCCGGTCGACCTGGTGCCGATCATCGCGCACGATTACCTGCATCTCGATTACATGCGGATTGTCCCTTCTGCTGATGTGAACGCGACATTCAGTATCTCTCTGACCGTGTTTGTGCTGATCATCATCTACAGCTTCAAGGGCAAAGGCGCCAAGGGCTACCTCGAAGAATGGCTGTTCCACCCGTTCGGCCCATGGCTGCTGCCATTCAACCTCATCCTGAACACCGTTGAGCTGTTGGCAAAACCGCTGTCACTGGCGCTCCGATTGTTCGGCAACCTTTATGCGGCGGAGCTGATCTTTATGCTGATCGCTCTGCTCCCGATCTACATTCAGCCGATTCCCGGTGCCGTCTGGGCGATTTACCACATCCTGGTGATCCCGCTGCAGGCGTTCATCTTCATGACGCTGACCATCGTTTACTTGAATCTCGCTTACGAGAAACACTGATTTTTTTGTTCACGCTTCACGCGTTTTGATTTGACTTAGGAGTCACCATGGAAGCTCTCATCGCTGATATCCAGAGCAGCACCGCCATTGCCGTCGGCATGATCCTCGCATTCGCCGCACTGGGTACCGGTATCGGCTTCGGCCTGCTGGGCGGCAAGTTCCTGGAAGGCGTAGCTCGCCAGCCAGAGCTAGGCAACATGCTCCAGGGCCGCATGTTCATCATCGCGGGTCTGCTCGATGCGTTGTCGATTATTGGCGTTGCGTTCGCTGCACTGCTGCTGTTCGCAAACCCGCTGCTGAGTGCCATCGCAGGCTAATTCGTCCGGGTAACCGGCATCGAATAACGCATTCGGAGTAATCGCACGTGGATCCAAATATTAGCGTCATCGGACAAATGATCACGTTCCTGCTGTTCGTGGGATTCGTGATGTGGAAAGTCTGGCCCCCGTTGATCGAGGCGATCGAAGCCCGTCGGCAGGAGATCGCAGACGGTCTTGCGGCCGCCGAGCGTGGTCAGCAGGATCTGGCGAAAGCCGAATCGAAAGTCGACGAGTTGGTTGCCGAAGCGCGTGCGCAGGCCGCAGACATCCTCGACCAGGCGCGCTCTCGCGCGAACGAGATCATCGCTGAAGGCAAAGATGAGGGTGTTCGCGAGCGTGATCGCCAGCTGACGGCGGCTCAGGCTGAGATCGAGCAGGAAACCAACCGCGCACGCGAACAGCTGCGCGATCAGGTAGCCGAGCTGGCGCTGGCGACAGCTTCGAAGATTCTGAGTCGCGAGATCGATGCAGGCGTCCACAAAGATCTGATCGGCGATCTCGCCAACCAGATCTGATTTGCAGATCGAGTTGCAGGTAATACCGCATGGCTGACAACGACACGCTGGCACGACCCTACGCTCAAGCGGCTTTCGCCGTGGCGAGCACGAGCGATTCGCTCGCCCCGATGTCCGCTGCCTTGCAAGCCGCAGGTGTTGTTGTAAGCGATCCGCAGGTCGCGGGTTTGATCGACCATCCGGCCGTCAGCCCAGAGCAACTGCTCGGTATCTTGCAGGGCGTGTTCGCGGATATCCCGGACGCGAAGCCGTTGGCTGCTGCGGGCGGCAATGGCGAAAACCTTTTGAAGCTGCTGATCGAAAACGACCGCCTGGCGCTGCTGCCGGCCATTGCGGAGCAGGTTGAACTGCTGAAGCGCAAGGCCGAGCAAATCGTCAACGTGACGATCACGGCGGCCAGCGCGATCGACGACTCTCAGAAAAATGAAATTGCCGAGGCGCTGAAGTCACGGCTGGGCCGCAATGTGGACATTACGACGGAAGTCGACGAAGGGCTGATCGGCGGTGCGGTGATTCGCGCTGGTGATTTTGTCATCGACGGCTCCGTACGCTCGAAGCTCTCGCGTATGTCCGCGGTGCTGCAAAAGTAAGATTAAGGAATACAGACCATGTCACTTAAAGCGTCCGAGATCAGCGAACTGATCAAAGCACGAATTGAGAACTTCGATGCAGCCGCCGAGGCACGAGACGTCGGTACCGTTATCGCCGTATCAGACGGCATCACTCGTATCCATGGGCTGGCTGATGCCAAGTACGGTGAGATGCTCGAATTTCCGGGCAACACCTTCGGACTCGCACTGAACCTCGAGCAGGACTCGGTGGGTGCGGTTGTTCTCGGTGACTACAAGCACATCTCCGAAGGCGACACGGTCAAGACCACAGGTCGTATTCTCGAAGTGCCAGTAGGTCCGGAGTTGCTCGGCCGCGTTGTGAACTCGCTGGGTGAGGCGATCGACGGCAAAGCGCCGATCACGACGTCTACCTCATCGCCGATCGAGAAGGTTGCACCGGGCGTTATCGACCGTCAGTCAGTCGACCAGCCGGTACAGACCGGTCTGAAAGCGATTGATGCGATGGTGCCGATTGGTCGTGGCCAGCGCGAGTTGATCATCGGTGACCGCCAGACTGGTAAGACCGCTGTGGCGATCGATGCGATCATCAACCAGAAAGGCACCGGAATTAAATGCATCTACGTTGCAGTCGGGCAGAAAGACAGCTCCGTTGCAGCGGTCGTGCGCAAGCTGGAAGAAGAAGGCGCGATGGATCACACCATCGTCGTTAACGCTTCTGCCGCACAGTCACCGGCGATGCAGTACATCGCACCCTACGCTGGCACAGCGATGGGCGAGTACTTCCGCGATCGGGGTGAAGACGCTCTGATTATTTTTGATGACTTGACCAAGCAGGCGATGGCCTATCGTCAGGTCTCTCTGTTGCTGCGTCGTCCGCCGGGCCGTGAAGCGTACCCCGGTGACGTTTTCTACCTCCATTCTCGTCTGCTTGAGCGTGCAGCTCGCGTCAACGCGAAGTTTGTGGAAGAGCAAACCAACGGCGAAGTCACCGGCAAGACGGGTTCACTGACGGCGTTGCCGATCATCGAAACCCAGGCGGGTGACGTATCGGCGTTTGTACCGACCAACGTGATCTCCATTACCGATGGTCAGATCTTCCTGGAGACCGATCTGTTTAACGCAGGTATTCGCCCCGCGATCAACGCGGGTCTTTCGGTATCTCGTGTGGGTGGTTCGGCGCAGACGAAGATCATCAAGAAGCTTGGCGGCGGTGTTCGTCTGGCGCTAGCGCAGTATCGAGAACTAGCGGCATTCGCCCAGTTTGCTTCCGACCTTGATGAAGCGACACGGAAACAGCTGGAACGTGGTCAGCGCGTCACCGAATTGATGAAACAGAAGCAGTACTCGCCACTGTCGGTGGGTGAAATGGCGCTGTCATTGTTCGCTGCGAACGAAGGCTACCTCGACGACGTACCGGTCGAGAAAGTGGTCGACTACGAAGCCGCGATGCACGACTTCGCCAACAACTCGCACGCTGAGCTGATCGCCAAGATCAACGACACGGGCGCCTTCGATGACGACATCAAAGCCGGCATGACCGCGGCACTCGACGCGTTCCAATCAACGGGCGTCTACTAGACCACTAACGGACTGAGCCATGGCCAGCGAAAAGGAAATACGCACAAAGATCAAAAGCGTGAAGAGCACGCAGAAGATCACCCGTGCGATGGAAATGGTCGCCGCGAGCAAGATCCGTAAGGCGCAGGCGCAGATGGAAGCATCTCGCCCGTACGCTGAGCGCATCCGCCGCGTGGTGGCACACTTGTCCGATGCGAATCCAGAGTACCGTCACCCATGGCTCGAGAGCCGCGAGGTGAAGCGTGTTGGCTATATCGTCGTATCTTCTGATCGTGGCCTTTGCGGCGGTCTGAACGTCAACCTGTTCAAGAAACTCATCAACGAGCTGACCGAGTGGGAAAGTAAAGGCGTTGCGGTCGATCTCGCGCTGGTGGGTTCCAAGGCGGTCCAGCTATTCAACCGTCTCGGCGGCAACGTCTTGGCCACGGCCACGCAGCTCGGCGATAACCCGCAGATGAATGATCTGTTGGGCTTGATCAAGGTCATGCTGGACGGCTACACCGACGGCAAGATCGATCGCCTCTTTCTCGCCCACAACGTGTTCGCCAGCGCGATCAGTCAGAAGCCGACGACAGAAACGCTGTTGCCGATCGCTGAGCTCGATAACGAAGACGAGTTGCAGCAATACTGGGACTACATCTACGAGCCCGACCCTGTTGAGCTCCTGGACGAGGTCCTGATGCGTTACATCGAGTCGCAGATTTATCGCGGTGTCGTTGAGAACTACGCGTGCGAGATGGCGGCCAAGATGGTTGCGATGAAGAGCGCGACCGACAACGCGGGTGACCTGATCGATTCGCTGCAGTTGCAGTACAACAAAGCGCGTCAGGCCGCGATCACGCAAGAGATCAGTGAGATTGTCGGTGGTGCGGCAGCCGTCAGCGGCTAGCAGTAAACGCGGCCGACGAACAAACGACAGACATTGAATAAATATTGACGGCGGCATCGTCGTCACTTGGATCGAGGATAAACGAATGAGCACTGGTAAGACCGCGCAGATCATCGGCGCCGTTGTAGACGTGGAGTTTCCGCGCGACGCGATTCCGAAAGTGTATGACGCTCTTGTGCTGGAAGACGGCAGCCTGACGCTGGAAGTACAGCAGCAGCTGGGTGATGGCGTAGTTCGCGCGATTGCGATGGGTGCCAGTGAAGGCCTGAAGCGCGGCATGAACGTGACCAACACCGGTGCTCCGATCAACGTGCCGGTAGGTCCGGGCACTTTGGGTCGTGTCATGAACGTGCTTGGTGAGCCAGAAGACAAAGCTGGCCCGATCGAGTGCGAACAAACCCTGCCGATTCACCGTCCGGCCCCTTCTTATGAAGAACAGGCGGCTTCCACCGAACTGCTCGAAACGGGCGTAAAGGTTATCGACCTGATCATGCCGATCGCGAAAGGCGGTAAGGTCGGCCTCTTCGGTGGTGCGGGTGTTGGTAAGACCGTGACGCTGATGGAGCTGATCAATAACATCGCGAAGGCGCACGACGGTTTGTCGGTGTTCGCGGGTGTGGGTGAGCGTACCCGTGAAGGCAACGACTTCTACTACGAGATGGAAGAAGCTGGCGTCCTCGACAAGGTAGCGCTGGTTTACGGTCAGATGAATGAGCCTCCGGGCAACCGTCTGCGTGTCGCGCTGACCGGTCTGACGATGGCTGAATACTTCCGCGACGAAGGCCGTGACGTTCTGATGTTCATCGATAACATCTACCGTTACACACTCGCCGGAACCGAAGTATCAGCGCTGCTCGGTCGTATGCCGTCGGCGGTAGGTTACCAGCCGACACTGGCCGAAGAGATGGGTGTGCTTCAGGAACGCATTACCTCAACGAAGACCGGTTCCATTACGTCGTTCCAGGCCGTTTACGTACCTGCGGATGACTTGACCGATCCGTCGCCGGCGACCACCTTCGCTCACTTGGACGCAACGCTCGTACTGTCGCGTGCGATCTCCGAGCTGGGCATCTACCCCGCGGTAGATCCGCTCGACTCAACGTCTCGTTTGCTCGATCCGCTTGTGATTGGTCAGGAGCACTACGACTGCGCGCGTAACGTGCAGGCGATTTTGCAAACCTACAAAGAACTGCAGGACATCATCGCAATTCTTGGTATGGACGAGCTTTCGGAAGAGCAGAAACAGACCGTTACCCGTGCACGTAAGATTCAGCGCTTCCTGTCGCAACCGTTCTTCGTTGCTGCGCAGTTCACAGGCGCCGAAGGTAAATACGTATCGCTGAAAGACACGATTCGTGGCTTCCAGGGCATCGTTAACGGTGATTACGATCACCTGCCGGAACAGGCGTTCTACATGGTGGGTTCGATCGAAGAAGCGGTCGAGAAAGCCAAAGGTATGCAGGCCTAAGCAATGGGCACACTGCACGTCGACATCGTTTCTGCCGAAGGCGAGATCTACAAGGGCGAGGCCTCGATGGTTTTCGCGCCGGCGAAGATGGGCGAGATCGGTATTGCACCGCGTCACGCCCCGCTGTTGACCGGCCTTCGTCCCGGCGAAGTCCGCGTGACCGAAGTGGAAGGTGCAGAGCGCTTCTTCTACATCACGGGCGGCATGATCGAAGTTCAGCCGAACCTGGTGACGGTGCTTGCCGATACGGCGCTGCGTGATGACGAACTCGATGAAGCCGCTGCGCTTGAAGCGCAGCAGGCGGCAGAAGAGGCATTGAAGAACGCCTCTGAAGCCACGGACCTGCAACGCGCTCAGCAAGAACTCGCCGAAGCTTCCGCCCGCTATCGTGCGGCACAGAGACTGAAAGGTCGTCGATAAACCGCTCGTCCGTTTCAGGCTCGCCTCAGTCGATGATGCGAGACGACTTGCGCCCTTTGCGGAACAAATTTTCACCGACACGTTTGGGCCCGATAACGACCCAGACGATCTCGCTGAGTATCTGATTGCAGCCTTCAGTGTCGCGGAGATTGAGCGCCTGTTGGCGCACTCTGATACCCAACGACGATCTAGCTCACGGTCACGGTCTGGGAGCACAATCCTCGCGCGATTCGCTTCTACGAAAAGCGCGGCTTCAAAACCCTGGGCACCTGCGAATTCATGCTCGGATCAGATCGACAGACCGACGTCGTGATAGCGCTGTCGTTAGAGACGTAACCTACTGGTCGGGGGTCGATGCGAAGCCCCATGAGCCGACGATCCGGGTTCGCGGTTTGTGCCTCGTCTCCAAATGCAATTCGCGCCATTGCTCGAATGCGGACTGCGCTTCAGGGGAAGCATCTGCCCAATGACGTTTACGGAGATATCTCCAGCTATACCCCTCCAGAACGTCCGCCGCGTGCATCTTGGCGAGCGTATCCAAATACATTGACTCGCGCGTCGCCAGAATCTCCATTCCTGCCAGCGCACGGTCCGCACGCAGCTCATTCCAGCGCTCGGCCAGCGCTTGTCGTGCACTGACCTCGCAGTCGAGACTCGAGTTCCTCGCCGGGTTCTCGCCGCCCATTTCCAGCTGGCACACGCTCCGAGCGAGGCTATAGGCCGCCCAGGCCTGAGTGACTGGGTCCGGGTTCTCCGTCAGCGTCGTCGGCAGTGAAAACCGATTACCGTCGGTCACGCCATCACGAACATAGACCCTGCCGTCGCAGGCGGCGACCAGAGTCACCAGGACCAAGAGCATTCGGATCGTGATCGATGACGGCATTCGTATATTCCTTCGTGCGCAGCATCACACGAAACCGGGAGTCCCTAAGGTATCATTCGCGCATGTCTGAATCTCAAACCTCACTGAGCGTCGTAATCCTCGCTGCCGGCAAGGGCACGCGTATGCGCTCGGACATCCCGAAGGTGCTCCAACCGCTCGCCGGCAAGCCCCTGCTCGCACATGTTCTTGATCTCACCGACGACATCCATGCCGATGACGTCGTGGTGGTCTATGGCTTCGGTGGCGACCAGGTGCAGGCGGCGTTTGACAGCCCCAACCTCAAGTGGGCATTACAGGCTGAGCAGCTCGGCACCGGGCACGCCGTTCAGCAAGCAATGCCGCAAATTGAGGATGGTGATCGGGTGCTTGTGTTGTGTGGCGATGTCCCACTACTTACTGCTAGCACGCTCCAGAGGCTGCTGCAGGAAACACCCACTGATGCGGTGGGTGTCCTGACGGTGGAAATGGACGACCCCACGGGGTACGGCCGCATTATTCGCAACGCGGCGGGCACCGTCGATCGGATCGTCGAGCAAAAAGATGCAAACGACGATGAGCTTTTGGTCGAAGAGATCAACTCCGGTGTGTTTGCCGTTCCGGCCGCACCACTGCGACGTTGGCTAACTGCATTGGAGCCCAAGAATGCACAGGGCGAGTATTACCTGACCGATATCGTCGGTCTCGCGGTCGATGACGGCATTAACGTCCACGCTGTTGTCTGCGATGACCCCGAAGAAACGATGGGCATCAACGACCGGGTACAGCTGGCCGAGGCGGAGTGTGCCTTTCAGAACCGTGCGGCCATTGCATTGATGCAGGCAGGCGCGCGACTTGCAGATCCGGCGCGAGTCGATATTCGCGGTACGGTCACGGTAGGACGTGACGTTTTCATCGATATCAACGCAGTGTTTATCGGCGATGTTGTGCTCGGCGACCGCGTTCAGATCGGGCCAAACTGCATCGTGCAACAAAGCGTAATCGAGGCAGGTACCCAGGTGCTCGCGAACAGCCTGATCGAATCATCGCGGGTTGGCGAGTCTTGCAACATCGGTCCGTACGCGCGACTTCGACCGGGCGCCGTACTCGAGCGCGGCGCAAAAGTCGGCAACTTCGTGGAAGTGAAGAAGAGCACTATCGGCGAAGGCAGCAAGGTCAATCACCTCACCTACATCGGCGATGCACAAATCGGCAAGAACGTGAATGTCGGCGCTGGAACCATCACCTGCAATTACGATGGCGCTAACAAACACCTGACCACCATTGGCGATGATGCTTTTATCGGATCGGGTGTTGAGTTGGTCGCCCCAATATCGGTGGGCAAAGGTGCGACCATCGGTGCTGGCACGACACTTTCGAAAGATGCACCTGATGGTCAACTGACGATCGAGCGCGCACGACAAAGAACCATTGATGGCTGGCAACGGCCCGAGAAAAACAAGTAAGGAGACTGCCCATGTGTGGCATCGTTGGGGCGATCGCTGAGCGCAATGTAGTACCGATTCTCGTTGAAGGATTACGCCGTCTCGAATACCGCGGATACGATTCTGCTGGTGTCGCTGTTTTGCAAGATGACGCGAGCATCGAACTGCGTCGCGCGGTTGGCAAAGTGGCCGGCCTACAGGAAAAGTTGGACGCAAACCCTATGGGCGGCCGAATTGGTCTTGCGCACACGCGATGGGCAACACATGGCGGTGTCACCGAAACCAACGCACATCCGCATCTCTCAGGAAACCGAGTCGCGGTGATCCACAATGGCGTCATCGAGAACTTCCAACCGATCAAAGATGAACTGCTCGCCAAAGGTTACGAATTCGCATCCGAGACGGATACGGAAGTGGCAGCGCACCTCGTACATGACTATCTGAAGTCCGGAATGGATCTGGTTGATGCTGTGCGTCATGCGACGCAGCGATTCGAGGGTGCGTATGCCCTGCTCGTGTGTGACAACGAAGATCCCGATCGCATCGTTGTGAGCCGAGTGGCAAGCCCGCTCGTGATCGGCCTTGGCATCGGCGAAAATTTTGTCGCGAGCGGGATACAGGCGTTGCTCCCGGTGACACAACGATTCATCTATCTCGAGCAAGGCGATCTTGCGGAGATCACACGCGATTCGATCAACCTCTTTGATCTGAACGCAAATGCTGTTGAGCGCGAGATTCACGAAACACCGGCGCAACAGGATGCTGCCGACAAAGGTCCGTATCGGCACTTCATGCTCAAGGAAATCTTTGAGCAGCCTGCCGCACTCGCCGATACGCTATACGGACGTGTCAGCAACAACCGAGTGCTGCCCGACTCACTTGGGCCGCGAGCAACCGAACTGTTGCCGAGAGTTGAAAACATTCACATCGTGGCTTGCGGCACGAGTTATCACGCCGGTTGTGTCGGTAAGTACTGGTTTGAGTCTCTCGCCGGGATTCCCTGCCAGGTCGAAATTGCGAGCGAGTATCGCTATCGCAAGGTCGTTGTGCCGAAAAACACGCTGTTCGTGACCTTGTCGCAGTCGGGTGAGACTGCCGACACCCTGGAGGCACTTCGTCTTGCCAAGGAATCTGGTTACCTTGGTTCGTTAACGATCTGTAACAGCGCACACAGCTCGATGGTGCGCGAGTCTGATCTGGTGATGATGACGCAAGCTGGTCCGGAGATTGGCGTCGCCAGCACCAAGGCGTTTACAACCCAGCTTTTGTCTATGCTGCTCGTGACACTCATGCTTGCGCGTCATCGCGGATTGAGCGAAGCGCGTGAGGCGGAACTGGTGCCCCATGTGTATCACTCGGCCGCAGCCGTTGAAGAGGCGCTGCAGATGAACGGAGCGCTGGATGAACTCGCGGAAGACTTTTCTGAGAAACACCACACGCTGTTCCTCGGGCGCGGTCCGATGTGGCCGATCGCGATGGAAGGTGCACTTAAGCTGAAAGAGATTTCGTACATCCACGCGGAGGCGTACGCAGCGGGCGAACTCAAGCACGGTCCACTGGCATTGATCGATGAAGACATGCCGGTCGTCGTAGTGGCACCCAACAACGAACTACTCGACAAGCTCAAATCCAATATGCAAGTGGTGCGCGCGCGCGGCGGCAAGCTTTACGTGTTCGCTGACCGGGAGACTGGTTTAGAGAATGAAGAAGGCATTAAGGTGATCCCGATGCCACATGCTGATCGGTTGATCGCGCCGATCGTCTACACGGTACCTCTGCAATTGCTGTCTTATCATGTTGCCGTACTCAAAGGCACCGATGTTGATCAGCCTCGCAATCTCGCGAAGAGCGTGACGGTTGAGTAGCGCCTGCTAGGTGACTCGGTTGTGTGAAGGTACAAAAAAAGTTTGTAAATAGGACAAATAGATCGTAGATAGCGCAAGAAAGACTGTAAATAGAGTCCGACCAACATCGTGGTTGGCTTCTGGTAATTAAAAGTGTCGGAGATTTTTGGCAAGTATCTGATCAATCTAAAAAAGTGTCCGATTTCTTGTAATTAAAGATGTCGGAGATCGAATGACGGGTAGGTCCTAGATCAATACCGGCCGCACATGAATTCCAAGGTAGAATGACCGCTGATGACCCGAACCAGCCGGTCGCAAATGAGCGGTTCTTGCGTGTTGCCAACGGGACTCGTGACGAATGAAGAATGACGGATGGACAGACCTAGCATATTCATTCGGCAACGATGAGGAGTTGAATGAGCGGCTTTCGGCATTGCTGAATGAGGTTTGTCACGTATTTCGACATCACGCTGAGGGCGTTTGGAAAGACTACGACAAGCCAGCATACGCAAAGAAATTGGCTGCGGAGATTGAGGCTCGTCCCTCGCTAATTCGGAAACTGCTTGCGCTTAAAGACCCAGTAGTAAGCAATGTGACCTACGCCGCGATAGAGCTTACGAAGAATCACGGCGACGGTTGACTCGGTAGGCTCTGCATCCAAGAACCCAACGGCTGGTTTTGGCCATTAGCAGAAGCTCACCTGGTTTGAGGTAGAATGACGGCTACTGACCCTTTGCGGACACTCAAGAGTTTTAGGGGAATCGCTGACGTGGGGGTGTAATCCCCCCGAAAAATAATCGCAGTTGTGAGTAGAAATTTCCACCTAGAAGGAGATTCTACGAATGAAGAAGGGAAGGGTTTCAGAAAGCCAAATATTTCAGGTGCTTAAAGAAGCTGAGGCTGGCGTACCGGTGCCTGAGCTGTGCCGCAAACACGGCATGAGCAGCGCGTCGTTTTACAAATGGCGGGCCAAGTTCGGTGGCATGGACGTATCGAACATGAAGCGGCTCAAAGAGCTTGAGGAAGAAAACGCTCGGCTCAAGAAGATGTATGCCGAGGAAAAACTCAAGGCTGAGATCGTCGCGGAGGCGATCGAAAAAAAGTGGTGAAGCCATCTCGACGCAAAGAGATGGCACAACGCGCGATTGATGAAAAAGGTGTATCGATCCGTCTTGCCTGTCTTGCGTTCGCCATCTCGGAGACCTGCTATCGCTACCAGGCAAAGCTGAGCGACGACAATGCGCTGGTCGCTGACTGGCTGTTGCGGCTCACAACCACGAACCGGCGCTGGGGCTTTGGCTTGTGCTTTTTGTATCTGCGGCACGTGCAAGGGTTGAGGTTCAACCGCAAGCGCGTTTACCGGATCTATCGCGAGTTAGAGCTTAACCTTCGTATCAAGCCGCGAAGACGCATCAAGCGCGATGCACCCGACCCGCTCGATGTGCCGCGCCAGATCAATACGGTCTGGTCGATCGATTTCATGCACGATCGCCTAAACGATGGACGTGCGTTCCGCACGTTCAATGTGCTGGACGACTATAACCGCGAAGGCCTGAGTATCGAAGTCGATCTGAGTCTGCCGGCAACGCGTATCACGAGGGCATTAAATCAGACCAGTGAGTGGAGAGGAAAACCCAAAGTCATACGCTGTGATAACGGCAGTGAAATGTGTAGCGGTGAGTTCCAGACTTGGGCGGAACAACATCGCATCCGAGTGATGTTCATACAACCTGGCAAGCCAACGCAGAACGCTTACGTCGAACGTTGGAATCGAACTGTGCGACATGAATGGCTTGATGCACATCTGTTCGAATCAGTCGATCACGCTCAGCGAACAGCAGCCGAGTGGCTCTGGCGATACAATAACGAAAGACCTAACATGGCCATTGGTGGCATCACCCCAAATCAGAAACTAGCAATGGCTGCTTAAACTCTACTCGTAGCAGCGATTAGAAATGGGGGGATTACACCCCAACCGACCGCGTTGGTCTGCCCCGGCTTCTATAGACACTCTTGTGTTATTGGCTACCTGCTTGTGCGCAACGGACGCTGACTCGAGGGACCGCTCATGGCCGCGAATGGTACTCGGTCGGGCTTCGGCTATACTTACGCCTGATGGCCCATTACTGTCGCTCAAATGGGGAAGCTTACGACTCCCTCCTAGGAGTCCCATTCTCTCAATTAAAGGATGGCCCGAAAAACGGTGGGCAGGTCAGAAGTATTGGATTCAAAACCGTCGATCCGATAGCACTTGAAAAAGCAGAACAAGGAAAACTATGCCAGTCCTCACCACCCATGTTGGATCGCTGCCGCGGACTCAAGAAGTCGTGGATTTTCTTTTCGCCCGCGAACGAGGCGAGGACTACGACCAGGCGCAGTTCGACGCGACGATGGCGAAGGCTGTGGACGAGAATGTGCGTCGCCAGGTTGAAGCCGGTGTAGACATCGTCAGCGATGGCGAGGCCTCGAAGATCTCTTACTCGACCTACGTAAAGGACCGCTACACCGGGTTCTCAGGAGACAGCCCGCGCAACGCGCCCGCCGATCTCAAGCTCTTTCCGAGCTATATGGAACGACTAGCCAGTAGCGGTGGGACAGCGACCTATTCCCGCCCCCAATGCACAGGTGAGATTCAGTCGCTCGGCCATGACGAACTGAACAGAGACATCGCCAACCTCAAGCGCGCAATGGATAAGCACGGCGTCCAGCGCGGGTTCATGAACGCGGCTTCGCCCGGTGTGGTTGCCTTGTTCCTTCCCAATCAACACTACCCGTCTCGCGAAGCCTATCTGGAAGCATTGGCTGATGCGTTGAAGGCCGAGTACGAGACCATCGTCGCTGCGGGACTGGATGTGCAGCTGGATTGCCCGGATCTGGCCTTGTCGCGCCAGATGCTGTTCTCGGAGTTATCCGACGACGAATTCATCAAGATCGCGGAAGTGAATGTCGAGGTCATGAACCATGCGCTTCGCGAGGTACCTCGGGAGAAGGTTCGCGTGCACGCATGCTGGGGTAACTACGAAGGTCCTCATGTTCTGGACCTACCGATGGACAAGGTGTTTGGCACGTTGATGTCGATCGACGCCAAATACCTGTCGTTTGAAAACGCAAACCCGCGCCATGGGCATGAGTGGAAGGTGTTTCGAGATCGAGCGGATGAGATTCCCGACGACAAGGTGCTGTTGCCTGGTGTTATCGACACGACCACAAACTTCGTCGAGCATCCCGAGTTGGTTGCCGATCGAATTGTACGCTTCACCGAAATTGTCGGCGAGGATCGCGTGATCGCCTGCACTGATTGCGGCTTTGGAACGTTTGCGGGTTATGGTGCCGTCGATCCTGAAATTGCTTATGCCAAGCTCGACGCCATGTCCGACGGGGCATCCCTGAAAGCTGTCGAGACGGGGTAAACGCTGCTGCGCTCGGCAGCATCGGGTGAACAGTATTCTCGCCGATCTTGCTGGTCTCGATTTGCAAGGGGTGTTCGAACCGACGAATCTGGCCCGTACACGGGCGTACATTCGAAGTTTCGAAATATGACGTGGAAAGAGTGCTGTTTCTCACCATGGATTTAGTGAGTTCTAATTCACATGTACAAGAATCATCAAGATGCTTCGTAACCGATCGAGAAGCACTAATGACGGATTTCAAGTTCGATACCGACCTGCCTGCGGCAAACTATCCTGGGCGGAACGAAACGATCGAAGCCCACTAGCTCCGCCAGCGCGGGCCGTTTCATTTCCAAGTCGCAATGTTCATTGATCGGAACAACGGTTTCACCCGAGGCATTAATGTACGGCTCGGCAAACCGAGCTGGCACCTTCTGGTCCTGCCCTCGAGCCTGCACCAATTGTCCGACGAGCCGCGGATTAAACACTGACCTCTCTCCGGCACTTTGACTTTTGGTCGTGGCCACAGTCTCTCGAGCCACATCTTGTAGCGACGAATAGAAATCAAAAGGACGCGGTTCCGGTCCCAGCGGGTCCTGAGACGCTGGTGCCGAACTTGCGGTCTCTACGTCAGAATGATTTGCGGAACGACTTGGATTGCTGAGCTCGTTGTCAGATGGCTCAGAAACTTCGGTCTTTCCGGCATCGCTCGCTTGAGGCGTCAGTTCGGAGCGTAATCGTAGTGACAGTACTGGTCTCGCTGATTCTGGAGACGTGGCGCCCAGCCTCTGGAAGTACCCGTTCGCTGCAACAACCATCAAGCAGACCACAACTGACGATAGAAGCACCGCAATGACCATGCGCGACCGGCTGTGGAATGGAAAGTCGTCAAAATCGGTCGGCCCAAACTCGCTGATTGGAATGTGTGCGCTCTGCATCGTGACCTATAGACCCCATGCGTCGATACAGATTCAATGGCTCTGCAGGCTCAGCATCGAAGATGCACACAGCGATATCCGGTGATACACCAGTCTCGTTATCGGTAACGGAAATCTCGATCATGGGTTCGTCCAGATCGAAAGTTTGAGATCGGAACCAGATTTCGCTAGCGCCAATTTTCTCGCTAGCCATTGTTGCTCGCAGCCCATGTTACGCTCGCGTGCGACCAACTCAACTAACCTAGAGCCTACTCTCCAAGACATGACCATTTTTGAATACATCATGGTGATGGTATCCATCATCCTTGCTCTGGCACTGGCGCAATTGCTGCGAGCGGTTGCCGAGTTGCTTACTAGCGCCCGTCGCTATTGGGTGCACATGGTATGGGTTATTAGTCTCGTACTCATTGTGGTGCAGTTCTGGTGGGCCTACTGGGACTTTAATGCGGTCGAAACGTGGACCTTCGATACCTATCTCGCGGTGCTTCTCGCGCCTACATTTATCTTCTTACAGGCCAACTTACTGGCCCCGACCAATCGCGGGCCCAACTGGGATTGGAAAGCACACTTCAACAGTGTCTCGGTATGGTTCTTCGGGATATTTGTATTAATGACCCTAACGGGGATTGTGGTGTCGGTAATCTATCTTAATGCACCGGTGCTGCACCCGTATCGAGGGTTTCAGTTCGTGCTCCTCGGACTTGCCTGTGTCGGGTTAGCAGTGAAATCCGATAAGGCGCAAGGCACTCTCGCTGTGACCTTTCTTTCCGTGTTCCTAATCAGTCAGGCAGTTGTGCGTATGAACCTCGGTGCGCTTGCTATGGCGTAGCTGACGCTCCCGAAGGAGTTTGTCATGTCTTACTATGCGGAGTCTTTCTGACCAAGCCGAGCACTCGCTGAATTTGTACGACTGTGGCGCCTGACGCATACTGCCGAGCGAGTAACTTCTGAGTTCGCGCCTTGTCGAAGACAACAATAAGAAGACTGGCGGTTGGCGTATTCGCGCTCAACCTGCTCGCAGTTACTTGGCCGCTGGCGGAGTATGTGCGCTCACCGGACCCACAGATTCTCGGTTTGCCTTTTTCCATGGCGTGGCCGATCGTGTGGATCATCATTGGCTGGATCACGCTGTTCATTCTTGATCGCTCTGAAAACAGAGACCGGAGCGAGTAGTGGATCAATGGATCGTCATTTCGCTGATGATTACGGCGTACCTGGTGTTAACCCTGTGGGTGGGCTTGCGTGCCGGGCGAGGAACATCCGCCACCGTTGACGGCTTCGTCGCCGGCGATCGCAACTTCGGCTTCCTCGTCATGTACTTCGTGACCGGGGCGACTGTGTTCTCGGCGTTCGCGTTTCTTGGAGGTCCTGGGTGGGCCTACTCTCGGGGTGCGGCCGCATTCTACATTCTTTCTTACGGCGCTTTGGGCATGGCGCCGTGGTACGTCATTGGACCGAAGGCTGCTCGAATCGGTCGCCAATTGGGTCAAGTCACGCAAGCTCAGTTTCTGACCGGCCGATTCCGGTCACGTGGCCTGTCGGTGCTGATCACGCTCATCAGCATTGCGGCGTTAATCCCCTACATCACCTTGCAAATGCGTGGCGCAGGCATTGTGATCGAAGCCGTAACGGAAGGCCGAGTACCGTTGTGGCTCGGCGCACTAGCAGCGTACGGCGTCGTACTCGTCTACGTGTTGGTCAGCGGGGTGAGTGCCGTCGGTTGGACCAATACGTTGCAAGGCATTTTCATGGTGATCATCGCGTGGAGTTTGGGGTTGTATCTCCCCTATGCACTGTATGGCGGTATCGGTCCGATGTTCGATCAGATCCTGACAAACCGTCCCGAGCTCCTGACACCACCTGGATTAACCGCACGCGGTACGCCGTGGAACTGGGCCGGTTACAGCAGTGCGATTGTCGTGAGCGCCATCGGTATCACGATGTGGCCGCATCTGTTCATGAAGGCGTTTACTGCGAGGGATGAGCAAATCATTCGTCGAACCGTCGTGTGGTTTCCGTCGTTTCAGTTGTTTCTGGTGCCCGCGTTCCTGATCGGTTTTGCGGGCGTGATGTTCGTCGACTCACTACCGGAACCGGATTTCATTCTCCCCTACCTCATCCTGAACGTGGATCTGCCTGTGCTTGTGGTCGGGTTGTTTTGTGCTGGTGCGCTCTCCGCATCCATGTCGACGGGAGATGCACTGATGCATGCCACCGCATCAGTTGCTGTTGAGGACGGATTACGACCGTTCATGCCATTGGGGGAGCAGACACAGCGTCTTCTGATTCGTGTGCTGATTGTGGTGTTTGGGGCTGTTGCTTACTTCTTCGCGGTTTCCGAGTCGGTGTCCCTCGTTGTGCTCCTGCTCACGTCCTACGGAATTATCGCGCAGTTAGCGCCGCCGGTCGTGGCTGCATTGTTCTGGCGAAGAGCGACAACACCCGGTGCGATCGCCGGGCTTGTCGCTGGCGCGATCACGGCACTCGTTTTCTTTTTTCAGCCTGAGCTCAAACCGATCGATTTGCATGAAGGGTTGTTCGGCCTCATTGTGCACGTGCCGGTTTTGATCGTCGTGTCATTGCTCACACCTGCACAAGATCACGACCAGGTCGAAGCCTACGTAAATCCGCCGGCAGCCTCGCCGAGCGCAGCCAATTAAGGACAACCCCGATGAATCCGGAAAGCTCGGTAGACATGCTCGCCCGACTAGTGGCGTTCCCGACTGTTTCACGCGACTCCAATTTGCCGCTGATCGATTGGGTCGAGGCCTACCTTGAGCCGTTTGGCGCTCGATGCCGTCGCACCTGGAATGCTGAAGGCACCAAGGCCAATCTGATCGCGGCAATCGGTCCGGATGCACCGGGTGGCGTGGTGCTCTCCGGGCATACGGACGTGGTCCCGATCGATGGACAAGACTGGCATACCGACCCTTTTTCTCTGACAGAGCGCGACGGTTTGCTCTACGGTCGTGGCACTTGCGACATGAAAGGATTCTCTGCGGTCTTTCTGTCGCGACTGCCGACGCTCGACATCGCAGCAATGGATAAGCCGTTGTATCTCGCTCTGTCCTACGACGAGGAAGTGGGCTGCCTCGGCATCGCCAGGATGGTGGAGGATGCGTTCCAGCATTTCACCAAGCCGGACTACGCGATCATCGGTGAGCCAACCACGATGCAGGTCGTTCGAGCTCACAAGGCGATCAATGCATTCCGAACGGTCGTGACAGGCCAGGCAGCTCACTCGAGCCAGCCACATCGCGGTGCAGGCGCCATTTTTGCGGCGGCGCGCATCATTGAACATTTCGATAAGATTGGCCGATCACGTCGTGCGTCACCAGACGAATCGGGTTGTGAGCCGCCGTGGACGACCGTACAGGTCGGCATCATCGAGGGCGGCACCGCAGTCAACATCCTGCCTTCGCATTGTGAGTTTCTCTGGGAATATCGCAGCATGCCTGAGGAAAATCCGGACCTGATCAACAACACGTTGCAGGCCTTCATCGATGAGCAGGTGCTGCCGGACCTTCAGGAGTTCGCGCCGGGTGCGAGTATCGAAACTACGCGTATCGCCCAAGTACCGCCCCTGATCGCCGAGTCAGATGCGAAAGCAGAGCAATGGGTTCGCACGTTGAGCGGCGTGCGCGAGGGCGGGACAGGCGCAGTGTCGTTCGCGACCGAAGGTGGGACGTTCCAGCTTGCGGGCATCAGCACTGTTGTCTGCGGACCCGGGTCCATCGATCAGGCACATCAGCCCAACGAGTTTATCGACCCGGCGGAGCTCACCCGCTGCGAGGCGATGGTCGATGATGTCTTCCGGTATCTCTACCGATCGAGCTGAATTCACATGATGTGGTAGTCTCCGCCACCGGGAAGAGAAGTGAGGGGACGACACTGCACTCACCGGCCAAGGCAATCAGGGCCTATCCTGAACTCACGTGGGTAGCGGTCATTGTTGGATGGGTACTCGGCGTCATTATCGCCGTATCGATCGGCTATGCTGCGCTCATTCTCGGCTTTTCGATTGAGGGTTCCGAGCTCGCCGCAATTCTCGGCTTCGGAATCCTGCGTGGTTTGCTGCGCCGAAAAAGCATCATTGAGAACAATATTGTTCAGACAATTGCCTCGGGCGTAAACGGCGCGTCCTCCGGCATGATGTTCTCGGTGCCCGCGATTTTCCTGCTGGGCTACAGCGATCGATTCGATCCGATGATTCTCACCTTTGGGTGTATCGCAGGCGCCTTCCTCGGTATCGCATTCATCGTGCCGTTACGAAAACACATGATCGATTACGAGCGGCTGACCTACCCGGGCGGCGTGGCTGTCGCGACGATCCTGAAATCACCCGGTGCCGGCGTTCGCAAGGCGATCATTCTCGTCATTGCGGCGCTGGTGAGCGCTATTGTTCATGCGATTACGATTAAGACCGGTGTATCGAACTGGAATGTCGGTGCGCTGATCGGCATGCCCGATTTCATGAATGGCATTTGGTATATCTCACTGATGACCATAGGTGTTGGCTTTATCGCTGGTCGAGGCGGCATCGCCTTTATCATCGGTGGCTTCGTGGCCTACTGGTTCCTGTCTCCTCTGCTGGCAGCGACGGGCAGTTTTCCGGTCGACGCTGCCGGCGCTGTGATCAGTGATCCGAATTCGCTGCGCCTGACGCTATATAGGCCACTCGGCATCGGGATGCTCATTGGTGGCGCCATCATGGGCGTCATACTGGCCGCGCCTCTGATCAAGAGTGCGATCAAGTCCATGCAGAAAGCGGCCGAAGTCGATACCCGCGCTGCGGGCGATGAGATGCCGATCAAGCTGCTCTACATCGCGGTCGCTGGCGCAGTTGTTCTGCTGAGCTTCATGGCCGTGACCGCGGTTGAGTCGATCTCGGTGGCGGGCGGCATCATCATGGCGCTGCTCGGTACGCTGTGGATCTGGATGGCTGGCATCATTCTCTCCGAGGCAATTGGACGCACCAACTGGTCTCCATTGTCGGGAATGACGCTGGTGGGCATCACGCTTCTGATCGTGATGACACAAGCATTAGGCATGGACCGAGCTGACTCGATTGTGGCCGCGATCATGGTCGGGGCCGCAATGTGTGTCGCGATGTCGCAGGCCACGGACCTGATGCTGGATCTCAAGACGGGTTATCTCGTCGGCGCGACACCGCGCATGCAGCAAATGGGACAGTTCATCGGTGCCTGGCTAGGACCGATCGTCGTGATCATTGTGATTTTCGCGTTGCATGAAGCGTACGGATTGGGCAGTGATCGCCTGCCGGCACCGCAGGCACAAGCTCTCGCCAGTACGGTCGACGGCATTATGGGCGGTGATGTCCCAATGCAGAAATATGCTGCCGGTGCTGTTCTCGGCGCCGTGCTTTCCGCTTTGATGGGCGGTCTCGGTATTACCGTTGGCCTCGGTTTCTACCTGCCCTTCAATATTGTTCTGACCTATGCCCTTGGCACATTGGGTAGAGAACTCGCTGATCGGTTCAGGGGCAAGGATTGGTCCGATAATGTCGGCATACCGATAGCCGCCGGACTGATTGTTGGTGAGGCGCTGGTGGGCGTCGGCGATGCGATATCCGTCGTACTCAAGGGGGCAGGCGCATGAAAAATCTAGCCTACTTGTTGCTGGCTGCCGGTTTTCTCGGTGGTGCTTTCGTCACATCGTTGGATGTCACTGAAGTCGACTGGTTATGGTTCGCAATTGCGTCGATCGCCGCTATCGCTGGCGTCGTACTCGCAAAGCGAAGTGATCGAGCAGCGGCGATGGATCAGACCTTACTCGATAACAATCGAACGGAGTTGAATGATGCGCTGCAAGGTTTACTGAGTAATCTCAAACAGGAGACTGCGGGTGAGGTTCGAACCGGCGAGGCATTGCTGGATTGGATCGATACGAAGTTGCGCCCTGACCTGCGCCGATTTGCCGAAGCACGCGAGAGTTTGATCCACCTCTACGGCCTCCAGGCCTATGCCGACATCATGAGCGAGTTTGCTGCCGGTGAGCGCTATATCAATCGGGTGTGGTCATCGATGGCAGACGGCTACGTTGAAGAAGCCACGACCTACCTGACGCGCGCTTTGTCGCAGTTCGAGGATGCGCAGCGTCTGTCGAAGGCTGCCGGAGATGCCTGAAATTTCGTTCGATGATTTTCTGAAGGTCGAACTACGTGTTGGACAGGTCGTCTCCGCTGAGGTTTTCGCCGAAGCACGCAAACCCGCCTACATTCTGCATGTCGACTTTGGTGACGAACTGGGAGTTCGTAAATCAAGCGCACAGATCACCGATCTCTACACGCCAGAGTCATTGATCGGGAAACAGGTGGTTGCCGTCGTCAATTTTCCACGCAAGCAGATCGGTCCGATCCAGTCGGAATGTCTCGTCACCGGTTTTCATAATGATGACGGTGAGGTGGCGCTCTGTGTCCCTGACCAAGGGGTGCCGCTAGGCACGCGTTTGCTGTAGCGCTTTCGACCAGGCGAGCGTGGGCGCTTTTGTGTGACCCACGACTACCTGTGTTACCAACAACGCACCACAGCTCATGACTGCCGCCCCGCGCAATTCGCACTCGCATGGGTGCTTTCTCGCGGTGAGCGCGCAATGACGATACCCGGCACGACAAAGCTCGAGAATCTGAAGACCAATTTAGGGGCCTATACCATCCAGCTAACCGAAGAAGCGCGTGATTTGCTGGACTTGCTGGCCGAACGAGTCAGCGGACAACACTACGATGAACGTGGTCTGTCGACGATCAATGGCTATCTCAATAGTTCGACAAGCGCGAATCGTTACATCGAAAACATTTGACTACATTGCTCGAGTGTCCAATATGTCGGGGTGTGGTGTAGCACTTTCGCAACGAAACTGGCCGGATTCATGGGGGGTTCAGGTCAAAGTCGTTGCGAAATCGCCACGCCTGAAAACTACTAGGCGACCAACAGTGTCGCCCACTCATCATCCAGGAGAGACACACGATGCCTCATAAGCATGCTACGAGATTGGCTTTAATGGCCCTGCTCGTTCCGGCGCTCACCCTTCAGCCGCAGCCAGCCATGGCACAGGCAGACGAGGACGAAGCCATCGAGGAGATCATCACCACGGGTACCCGTCGCGCAGCGCGATCCGCTGCAGACTCGCCGGTTCCCGTCGACGTGATTTCCGGCGCGGACATCGCGCGCACGCCCAGCAACGACGTTCAGGACATGCTGCGTACCGCAGTCCCGTCTTTCAACGTCAATACACAGCCAATCAGTGACGCGGCCACCATCGTTCGACCGCCGAACGTCCGTGGTTTGTCACCGGATAACGTGCTGGTTCTGGTGAACGGCAAACGTCGTCACCGCGGTTCCATTATTTCGTTCCTCGGCGGCGGTATTTCTGACGGCGCGCAGGGTGTCGACATCAGTGCAATTCCAGCACTGGCGGTCAAGCAGGTTGAAGTCCTGCGTGACGGAGCATCCTCGCAGTACGGTTCGGACGCGATCGCCGGCGTATTGAACTTCATCCTTCGCGACGAAGCAGAAGGCATCGAAGTCATTGCCAACTATGGCTCTACCTTTGAAGGTGACGGTGACAACTATCGCGTCGCGGGCAACATTGGTTTGCCATTGGGCGACAACGGTTTCATCAACATCACGGCTGAGTTCAACGATGTTGAAGGCACCGTGCGTTCTGTGGTGCGTGACGATGTACAGGCTGCCATTGACGGTGGCTATGCACCCGTCTCAGATTTTCAGGCGATCAACTCCTATACGTCTGAAGTACCTCAGTACTGGGGTCAGCCGGATGTAGAGGATGACGTGAAGCTGTTCGTGAACTCCGCGTTCGAGCTTAACGACAACGCGGAAGCTTATTTCTTCGGTAACTTTGCGCAGCGTACCGTTACCGGTGGATTCTTCTACCGCAACATTGTGGGTCCGACGACCGGTCAGCAGCGTGGCGGTGTCTACCGCGGCCCGACTGTTGATCCGGCGACCGGTTTGCCGCTGGACGCAGAATCAGGCGGTGTTCCGTCGATCCTCGTCGGTGATCTCGACGGTGTCGGCACGGGTGGTGACTGCATCGCCGGTATCCCGCTCAACGGTGTGATTCCTGACCCGACGCTGCTCGCCGACGTTTCCGCCGATGCGAACTGCTTCTCCTTCGCTGAAACCATCCCGGCAGGCTTTGTTCCGCGCTTTGGTGGTGACAACGAAGATATGGCGCTCGCCGTTGGTATTCGTGGTGAATTCGGTCTCGGTACCGGTCTGTTGTACGACTTTAGTGCACAGCGCGGTTCTAACCGCACCGATTTCTTCATCCGCAATACGATCAACGCGTCTCTCGGACCCGACACACCTCGTGACTTCACGCCGGGTGGTCAGGAACAAACCGAGACTGTCATCAATGCCAACTTCTCATATGGCCTCGACGTCGGTCTGGCGTCTGACCTGAACATTGCTTTCGGTGCGGAATATCGCGAAGAGGAATTCGACCTGTTTGCAGGCGATCCAGCGTCTTTCGCACTCGGCCCGTTGGCTGATCAGGGCTTCTCATCAAGCTCGAACGGCTTTGGTGGCTTCCCGAACGACACGTCGGCCACTCAGGACAGCACCGCGCTTTACGTGGACTTCGAAGCGGACGTCACAGATGCGTTCACCGTGCAAGCGGCGGTTCGTTATGAAGACTTCAGCGAGTTCGGCGATACAACCAACGTGAAGATTGCCGGTATCTACTCCTTTACCGACAGCTTCAGTCTGCGTGGTGCCTTCTCTACGGGCTTCCACGCACCGACCGCAGGTCAGGCGAACATCACCAACGTAACGACCCAGAATGTCAATGGCGTGCTCGTCGACCAAGGCACGCTGCCCTTGTCTTCACCGGCTGGCCAGTTGGCTGCCGACTTCATCGAAAGTGAGGGCAACGGTCGTCCGTCGCTCGGACCTGAGGACGCAGTCAACTTTGCCTTGGGTGTGGCGTTCGATCTCGGAGACACCAGTTGGACCATCGACTACTACAACATCGAGCTGACCGATCGGGTTGCGCTGGGTGCGAATGTCGACTTCCTCGATGCGCTGAACTTTGCTGATCCGAACGACAACAACTACACCACGGTTTCTGCCGCGCTGACAGGGCTGGATGCTGATGGCGTCATCGATCGTCAAGACTTCCTCGGTCTGGACGACCTGTCGGAGTTCCGTTTCTTCTCGAACAGCTTCGACACGACGACCACCGGCTTCGACATCGTAGGTAACTATGGCTTCGACGCCTTCAGCGGTAGCTCGCAGATCACCTTGGCGTTCAACTACAACGAAACCGAAGTTGATGACCGCGGTACGATCAACCCGATCAGCGATGATCGTGTACAAGCAATCGAAGATTTGCTGCCGAACTGGCGCGGTAACGTGACCTGGACGCACCTGCAAGGCGACTGGCGTTATCTGGTACGTGGTACCTACTTCGGAGAATGGGACGACACCGGCAACGGCGTTGACGACATCGGTGCCGAAATCCTGTTTGACGTCGAAGTCGGCTACAACCTGAACGACAACATCGAGCTGATCGCCGGTATTGCGAACATCTTCGATACCTACCCGGACGAAAACCCAAGCGCGGGCTCGTTGGGTCAGCAGTACTCAGAAGCCAGCCCGTTTGGCTTCAACGGTGGTGCATGGTATCTGCGTGCACGCATGTTGTTCGATTGATATAGCTCTCGACATTGGCCTGTCTCATTGGGCGGACAGTGCGAGATAATTCACCCGGAGAGGGCAACCTCTCCGGGTTTTTTTTGGATGCGCTTCAGCTAATGAGTGGCAACAACATGCGCCGTAGTCGGCGGCGACCAGCCAGTCCGGTGATTACCATCAACAAGGTCCAGCCGGGATGCTTGATCGTGAATACGACCGGTTTCATGGTCACACGCACAGCGGCCCGCGCCCAGGCATGCTCTGTCAGGAAGGGTGAGATCTTAGTCACGCGCTCGTAGTAAAACGCAACAACCACCCGACCGGGCGCGTTAGTCATTAGCCAGCGGTCGCGAAACGCGCGAAGGCTGTCCAAATCGGACTCCATCGAAGTATTGGCCGCCGATACGGCCAGAGGGCACGCTTCGTTGAGTGTCCCGGGTAATCCGGGGACCTCCAAGACTGTGCCGTCTGCATTGTTCGCGGTATCAGGATCGTTGCTGCCCTCCACCGAAGTAACCGATGTCACGGTGAAGTCGAAGCGAATGACGACTCGAAACGAATAGCTCGCCGAGACTGACTGGCCGGGTGCGATTGGACCGAGAATGCACCTCGCACTAGAGCCACCGTTGGTCGCGACTATTTCACTACATCCCTCCCGACCAAGTGAACGCTCTTCGATGACTATAGGCGTGCCTGAAAACGTGCCGGTGAAGGTGGGCGCAAAGAGACCGTTGACCAATACCGGGTCGATGGTATCCGGGCCCTCATTGGTCACGGTCGCTGTCACCATGAAATCCACGGAATTCTCAGTCCGCGCAGTCTCTACCAATGTGTTGGTGATCCTGAGGTCACCACACTCGCCACGACCGACGACGGCGGTGTCGACGTTGTTCGTCGCGTCGACATCAAAGGGATCGGCGGAGGCGGTCGCCTGAGCAACCAAGCACTCTGTGACGCCCGTCTGCATCGTTGACTCCATGACGCGGATGGTCGCAGTCACACTGGATTCCGCCGCAATATCGCCTACCGCCCATTGCGGAGCAAAATTGCCCTCGGCGTCCAGAAAACACGAAGTCCCCGATGAGCAGGTGCTCGCACCCACGACAGTAAGGTCAGACGGCAGGATTACGTCCACCACCAAACCACTTGCGGCATCCGGACCCTCGTTGGAGACCGTGATATCGAAGTCAAATACGGTCCCCGATCCGCTCTCCACGGTGTTCTCGGACGCAACCATAACGGTTTGAAGGTCATACATGACATCTGCCGCAACTGCCTGGAACTCCACCGCTGTGGGATCGATGCCATCCGGTGCAATCTCCAGAGTTGCTGAGTACGTACCTGTCTCGGTCGAATCAAAAGCAACCGAGACTGTGCAGTTATCGCCGAGGTTCTGCAGCGTGACGTTGGTGCAGTTGTCTGCTCCGGCGATGATCGTGAACTGTGCGTCCGAGGTCTCGGTGAACGCGATCCGCGACAGCGTCGCAGGGTCACCACCGGTGTTAGTGACCGTCAGCATACTCATCGCACCGACGCCAGTACCCAGCACACCAAAGTCTACTTGCAGATCGTCGGCCGGCTCCCGGTCGTCGGTGACAGCAATGGAAATGCCGGTCGTCGCATCGATCGCTTCGGCCGAAAGCGTCACCGTCGTCATCATTCGCACTGGATCGTCAGAGGTAATCTCGATCTGGTCCGTAAACACGCTTGCTATATTCGTCTCAAAAAAGTACGAGATCACACAGGTCTGTTGAGGTGCGAGCACCGTCGGGTCACTACAGGTATCGCCGCTGACAAAGAAGGGCGGTGACGGGTTGGTAATTGCGGAAATATTCAAGTCGGTGTCGCCGGCGTTTTCGATAGTGAGCTCAGCGGTGCTGCGTTCCCCGGTCGGCGTAGCCCCGAAATTGACCACTTGTGGCACGACGAGCTGCGGCACACCTGTTGTATTGCCGCCAACCAACGCAATGGTTTGTACCGGGCGCACGGGGTCATCGGTTTCCACAAATAGTGTTTCACTGATCTCACCCGCAACGTCAGGTGTGAAGGTGACTTCAAAGGTGCAAGAGGCACTCGGTGCAAGTGTGAATCCGCAATCGCCTGTACCGACGAGGAATGGCGAAACACTCTCTTCAGTTTCCAATCGTTGAATCGTCAGTGTCTGGTTGCCGGTATTGGTGAGCGTGACCGGCAGAGTGGCGCTGGAGCCTACCATCACTGGCCCGAAAGCCAGCGCATTGGTGCTCAGGCTAGCGTTCGGCGCCAACGAAGTGCTCGGTGACAGCAGCGAGATCTGAAAGGCACCGTTGGTATCGGTGCCCCAAACGAAGACTTCACCATTCTCGTTGAGTGAAGTATTGCTGAACTGTAAGTTGGCGATGGCTCTACCGCCTGCTTCAACAAAGTCACCACCGCCGTTGAAGTCATCGGTGAAAATCCATACCGCCAAAGGATCGCTGGCGCTCTGCCGTCCAATAAAGGCAATTTGGCCCGAGCTGTTTGTGTCGATCGAAGTGGCATCGATTTCGGCCCAAGTCGCACTGGCCTCGCTTGCAATGACGGCTCGCTCGTATTCGAATGCAAGGCGGCGAACACGGATGATCTCGGTATTGAAGCCTCCCAAACCGTCACTCGCCGACACGGTATAGACCGCGCCGCCCTCATCGTTAACCGCAATGGGCGATGTTGCTGTGTCATCGATGTCTGAGTATTCGAAAAGCGTATCCCCTACCCGATAGATCCCCTGCTGGAACGATCCGTTGTCGAGTTGACTTCCGCTGAAGTAGATAATATTGGCTGAGGGTGAAATACCGCCTCGCAAATCGAAAGTCGGGAAACTCACGCCCTGACACGCATCGAAAAACGTGAGCGCAGGGGGCACGGTTGTGGTGATATCACGGACATCCGCTGAGGATTGCTGACCGTTAGTTCGGAAGCCGGAAAGATTGGTGGCAGGTGGTGCTGTGCAAATTACCGCGGCATCTCCAACGACAAAATTGAAGTTGTTGAAGCCCCAAAGTGCGCGAGCACGAAACTCGGGTCCGCTTGGATCAACGGCTTGCTGAACAAGCGTACGCACGCGTCCACCGGCGCTCTCTTCCCAGAGCGCGATGGTGCCGCCGTCTTGGCCGCCCGGTCGGATCCAGCTTGCCCGGAAACCCAGTCGACCAGAGTCGTTTAAGTACGATTCATTGATTTCATAGTCGACACAGTCGGCGGGCTCGAGCATTCGGCAGTCTGTGGTGGGCACGAAGGTACCTTGAGCGATCGTATTGTCCTGCAAGACGAGTTCAATGGTGTTCGCCGTTAGCGTGTCTCCCCGCACAAGGGCGGTGATAATTTCGTCGTCTGTCGGATCGACTGTCCCAGCGGTGTCGAGTAATTGCAGGGTGCCGCCAAACCGACCGTTGCCGCCAAGCGATAGCGAGATCACGCGATCGACGCTGAAGTTGTTTTCAGTACCGGTCCTCGTGCCCTCGAAAACGGTCGTGCCTGCGTCCGTGTAGACCACCGACTCGGAATAGCTCTGCGCGAATGCGCTGGCGGGGATGCCGATGAGGACGGTGCTGACGAGCAGCAAAGATAGGGCTGAATGTCTAACGGAACGGACTTTTGAGTGGCGCTGCATGACGGAAAGTCTCTTATTAGGGTGACTGCCGATTATTGGAACGCTGGCGGTGCTCAAGTCATGATGAAAATCTGTGCGAAATTTCCGTACCGATCCTGGAACGCCAAGTAGTCCTATTTTTCAATGACTTAGTTCAACCGATTGATCGGCGGCTCGGACGCTCTCAGTTCAGTGACTGCTTGGGCGAGTGCGATATCCGAGCGAAAATTGATCCAGCTGGGGTCTACCTCGAACCACCACCAATGCCGCCAGCCCTCAGTATGCGCCTGTCGAAACGTGGCAATGGCGGCGTCTTTCTCACCCGAAGCGGCGTGCAAAGAGGCACGTAGGTAGGTCAGACCGTAGGCTTGTATTGGGTCATCGTCGTAGGTTGCGATGTGCTCCTGTGCCTCTTTGAGCATTGGCTCGGCATTCTCGCCCAGCTGGTCCAGGGCGATTGCGAGCATTAGAGCGTGACTGGTGCCGTAATACGCATCGAAATGATAGTAGAACGTACCGTCTTCGGCAGCGCGGCGGGTACGGTAGATGTCTGCCGCCTGCTTCCAACGACCTGCAAACATGTAAGCCTGAGCCAACGCCAATTGAATCTGCGGATCGGTTGGATAGCGCTTGAGCAATGCTTCGAATTCCCGAGGCACCTCATCCGGAGAGGATGTGTGCAAAGCACCCGCCAACATCGCTCGTACTGTCCAGAGCCAGGTCTCACCACTCAGGCGCGCGCGCGCGACCAGCGCGAGTGCCTCATCGACTCTGCCGCTATCAAAGGCGGTAAGGGCGTACTGAGCCAGAAAGGTACCGTTGGCGGCACCGGCTCGTTCGGCGTCGGCAAACGCTTGCAACGCTTCCTCGAGTTTCCCATGGTCCCAGTAGGTTGACGCGAGACGCCAGTACGCTGGAAAGTTATCGGGCTCGCGCTCTGCGATAAAACGGAAGTACTTCACACTCTCGGCATATTCACCGACCGCCTGATACGCGAGCCCGAGGTTCAGCACCGCTCTCGACCTCGCAGGCACAAGCTGCACTGTATCCAAAAATGCATCACGGGCTTTCAACATACGGCCGGTTTGCAGGTAAGTCCGGCCCAACCACATATGCGCATCGGCGTAGCTTGGATTTATCGAAAGCGCGCGAAGCAACGAAGCTTCGGCCAGGCCGAATTCTCCGTCGTCATATTTCACATAACCTGATACTGCGATGAAATGTGCGGTCTCGGACGCGAGATCCCGAGCGATTTCAAGCGCGTCCCGCGCCACATCGCGTACTGCTGCCCAGTCTGCCGCGCTGTAATCGCGCCGCAGGGCGTGCGCCTCAGCGATGGATACGTAGGCAGACGAGAAACTGGGTGCAAATGTCGTTGCCTGCTCGAAATACCGAAGGGCTTCCGCAATGTTTGTGGCATTGCGGGTCTGCAACTTGTCTCGACCATAAAGCAGCAGTCGGTAAGCTTCGAGATTGTTTGTCGCGAACCCATCAGGCGACTCATCGCGCGAGGGCGGTCGGTTGAGTGATGTGAGCGTCTGATTCACGATCCCAGTCAATAGTTGGTCTATTGTCTTTTCTGAAGTGTTGCTTGTGGACGTCCACAGCAGACGCTGCCCAAGCGTGAGTCTCGCATCGAGCCTCCACCGCTCCCCCTCATCCGTCACGTGTACGTACAGCTCCGCGTCGATTCTCGGGGTCGTCAGTAAAGCATCAGCGACGATCAACTGTTGCTGCTTCATCAGCACGGTTAGCTCGGCGGCGTTTCCCAATCGATGGACGAGGTCTTCCGCAAGACCAAAACTGAGTTTGCCCTCAGCGGGTGTGGTCTCGCTGACGGACTCACTAACCGCCAGCGCAAGGTTTTGGAGAGGTGGTTTGGTTTCGATCGTTGGACGATGGAACACGAAAAGCAGCACCGCGCCCAACAGCAGGAGGAGTCCTGCGATGAGCAGCCTTCGTGGGCCAGAACCCATTGACGGCGGATCTATGGGTGGGACGGTCGGAGAGGCTGTCGGGGCCATCGGCGATTCTTGTGCAGCCGCTTGCACGGTTGCTGTCAGCGTGTATCCACGCTTCGGCACCGTCTTGATCATTGATCGATCGGTGTCGCCTAGCGCTTTGCGCAACTGATAGATACAACGCGAAACGACATCATCGGAAACCGCGGCGCCGCGCCACACCTGTTCGATAAGCGCATCGCGCGATACCACACTGCCCTGCTCGCGAACCAGCAGCATGAGCACGTCCATTGTTCGTGGCTCTACGCGGCTCGAGATACCGTAAAGTGTTAACTCGCCAGCCCGAGGATCTACGTGAGCATTGCCGATCACAAAACTCGTATTCGGCGGTGGTTGGGGTTCCAAGGCCGTACTCGCTTCAGGTAAAACAAGAGAGAACGCGCGTCGTGCTTAAAACCGCGCATCGCTTCGAAGTGTAGTGGAAACTTCAGGGCCATTAAACGGCTATTTATCAACTACCACCCGTTGATGATCTTGATACGCTGCCACATGTGGTAGACCAGCAGGCCGAGCAACCCGAGGATGATGATCGAGGCGATCCCGAACAGACCATAGATGACATACGTCGAAACGATGTCGAGCGAATCGCTCACACCATTCACCAATCGCTGTGGACTGAGTCGCCGTCCGGATCATCGATCGTGCGATATCCGTGTGCACCAAAAGCATCACGCTGTGCCTGTGTCAGATTTTGCGGCAGCCGCGAGGTTCGAAGACTATCAAAATAATCGAGGCTCGCGTTCATTGCGGGTGTCGGCACGCCAGCACCCGCTGCCAAAACGACGATCTTGCGCAGCGACGGAATGGTGGTCTTCAGAATTTCAGTGACGTTGTCATCGAGGATCAAGTTAGGCAGGTCGGCGTGTGTTTCGTACGCGGCCATAATCGTGTCTAGAAATCTTGCCCGAATGATGCAACCGGCTTTCCAGATTCGCGCGATTTCCTTGAGGTTAACGTTCCAATCGTAGGCTTCACTCGCCCGCACGATCAGCCTCAATCCTTGTGCATAGGCAATCACCTTGGTGGCGTACAAAGCGTCATGCATGATCGAGCCAAGCTCTTCAGGCACCGGCGGCAACTCAGGCGATTCGAACACTGTAGCGGCGTGCTCCCGGAGTCCCTTGGCACTCGACAACACTCGAGCATCCACCGCCGCCGCGATTGATGGGATCGATACGCCAAGCTCAAGCGCAGTCGTTGCCGTCCAGCGTCCGGTGCCTTTTTGCTCCGCTTTGTCGAGTACGCGATCGACCAGGTGGCCGTGGCCGTCTTCGCGGTCAAAGATCTCTGCTGTCAGCTCAACGAGAAACGACTCCAGTGGCCCTTTGTTCCACTGCGCAAACGTTTGTGAGAGTTGCTCGTTGCTGAAACCGCCGATCCGATGCAGAACATCATAAGTCTCGGCAATGGCCTGCATGTCGGCGTATTCGATCCCGTTATGCACGGTTTTCACAAAGTGACCGGCACCGTCAGGCCCGCAGTGTGTGACGCACCGCCCCGAGTCGCTGACTGCCGCAATCGACTCAAGAATGGGCGCTAGATGTTGGTAGGCATGCTTGCTGCCACCCGGCATCAGCGATGGCCCGTGACGCGCACCCTCCTCGCCGCCCGAGACACCCATCCCGACGAAATGCAGGTTCTTTTCCGCCCACGCTTTCTCGCGGCGCTGTGTGTCGATGAAAGCCGAGTTCCCGCCGTCGATCACAATATCGCCCGGCTCCAGAAGTGGTGCGAGTTGTTCCATGACAGTGTCGACCGGTCGGCCGGCTGTGATCATCATTAGAATCCGACGTGGCGTCTCCAGCATGCCAACCAGCGCCTCCAGAGAATCTGCTGCTTGCATGCGACCATCACTCTCGGCCACCGCTTCGTCCAGCAGCTCGCGTTCGAGGTTCCAGGCTGCAACGCTGATGTCGTTGTCGAGCATGTTGAGCGCCAGGTTGCGCCCCATGACACCGGTACCAATAACCCCAAAATTTGCCATGGCCAGACACTCCAAAATACGAGTGAGAAGTGTACCCAATTTTGCGTCGAGCAACGGCTCGCACCTTGACTTGTAGTCATCCGGCAACCGAGACTGCATCGAGAATCTTTTGAGGAGTTTGCTATGGCGACTGGGTTACTGCGTGTTGTGGGTGTTGCTTTGGCGATAGGGGCGTGTTTGCCTGTTGCTGCGGACACTCTGGTGCTTGAGAGCGATGACATTGGTCACGGTGACTTCATGCCTAAGGCGCAGGAATTTGCGGGGTTCGGCTGCAGCGGTGAAAACCTTTCGCCCCACTTGTCGTGGTCCGGTGCTCCGGAGGGCACAGAAGCGTTTGCGGTGCTCGCCTATGATCCCGATGCGCCGACTGGAAGCGGTTGGTGGCATTGGCAGTTGGTGAATATTCCAGCCGATGTAACGGAACTTTCGACTGGCGCAGGTAACGCCAGCGGTGAAAAGCTCCCGGAAGGCAGCATGCAAACCAGAAACGACTATGGGAGTGAATCCTTCGGCGGCGCCTGCCCGCCGGAAGGGGATGGTGCGCATCGATATCAGTTCACCGTTTATGCGTTGTCGCAGAAGCTTGAGCTTCCGGAAGGCGCGTCTGCAGCACTGACCGGTTACATGGTCAATGCCTATGCCCTTGAGTCCGCGACGATAGAGGCGCTCTACAAACGATAGAGTACCGCCTCGTGGGGAGGGGAAGATGTACAAACTGAGACGATCCTTGTTGCGTACGGTCGCACTGGGTGGACTCGCGCTGGCCGTCGCCGCCAACGCCGGAGCGCCGTATGTAGATCCGTCCGAGGACGGTGACTACCTTGGGCCACCAACCCGTATGCTGACCTGGACGCCGAAACAACAGGTCGCTAGCTACAGAAATTCCGACAAGATCTTTCCCACCCGTACCATCATCGCTGGCAAAAATCCCAGCGAACTCAGGAAAGCACCGAAAGCGCTCGGTAGCGTTGTGCTTAAGCGCGGCGATCAGTCCATGACGGTCGATGAATATTTTGAACGCCAGAGTGTTGCGGGCCTGCTCGTCATCAAGGACGGTGCCGTTGTATACGAGCGTTACGGGCTCGGAAATGACGCCGACAGTCGATGGATTTCGTTCTCGGTTGCGAAGTCGGTCGTATCGATGCTGATTGGTGCGGCGATTCAGGATGGCTACATCGACAGTGTGGATGAAAAAGTCACGCGTTACCTACCCAGACTCGCAGGTTCCTCTTACGACCAGACTTCGATACGTGATTTGCTGCAGATGGCTTCCGGAGTAAGTTGGAACGAAGACTATGCCGACCCGGAGTCGGACGTTGCGACCGCGGCCTGGGAGACCGTTGCACTGTATGAATTCCTTCGCAACAAACCGCGTGTCGCTGAGCCCGGCGCGGTGTTCAACTACAACACCGCAGAGACTAATCTGGCCGGTACCTTGCTGCGCTCGGCGATCGGCAATAACTTATCGACCTACCTGTCGGAAAAGATTTGGCAACCATTTGGCATGGAGTCCGACGCAAGCTGGAACTTGACCGAGCCTGGTGGCGGCGAGTTCGGCGGATGCTGCATCAACGCGACGCTGCGTGATTACGGCCGGTTAGGCCTGTTTGCGCTGGCTGATGGCGTACTGTCCGATGGTACTGCTGTACTCCCCGAGGGTTGGATGACCGCGTCAACGCAACCGTCGAAAGGCTACGACGGATACGGCTATTTTTGGTGGCTCGGCGGTGAGGGTGTATTCGCGGCGAGTGGCATCTTTGGACAGGGCATTCATATCGATCGTGACGAGAACTTGGTGATTGCGCTGCATAGCGCACGGCCGGATGCGAGCAGGCGCGCGGACTGGGATTGGGAAGGCGCCTTGTTCTCAGGAATCACAGAAGCGCTTAGCGACTAATGCTTCTCCTCTGGAAGCGCTGAAGATGAGCAGGACGGACGCGAGGCTGACCCGCATTTGGATGCTCTCGCTGGTCCCCGAAGGTCGCTATGGGCGTTGGGTTTCCGGGGCATTAATCCTACTAACTGGATTCCTGTTTTTCGCAGTTGCTCTGTATCTGCGACTGCGTCAGTTGGAAAGCGGGAGTTGGTACTTCAGCGCATGGTCCGTAGCCGCGTTTTTTGTCTGCTCGGTCGCTTATATCGTGCCGGTGTTTCACTACATCACTGACCGAACGCAACAGACACTGGATTCGCTACGTAGATTTGCGAGTGGTTCTGCGCCAAGCCTCGAAGTCGATGTCCGCAATCGCTCGCTAAGTTGGACTGTCAGGACCCTTGCGGTAGGTATCGGGCTTTGGTTGGTGCAAAGCTGCTTTCTCGCGGGCGGCTTGAACGGGATGCTGTATGAGCTGAGCGCAAACCCGATCCGATTCGCATTGGCGGTCGGACCTCTACCGGTCTGGGTGACGATGTGTGTTGCCATGAGTGCGCTGTTTCGAAACGCCGTGCTGTTCCGCAGTGTCTCCCGAGAGCTGGATATCCAGATATTGGAACCAGATAGCTACATGCCGATCGGAACCATGGCGGTCACCTCTACTCTGGTGGTGCTCGGCGCGCTCGGTTTACTGTCGATTATGTGGCTTGGCGGGCCGGTGAACTGGTGGACAACGCTGCCGGCGTTGGCCTTCTTTTCGCCGTTGGTGGTCCTCCTGCTGCTGGTGCCTGTGTTGCCGGTCCATCGCCAGCTGAAGCAGCAGCGCGCGCTAGCGGTCGCTGAAGCGCAGGACGCGTTGCGCCAAGCTCAGCAGGGCAGTATCGAGACGCGGGCCGCAGCCCTTTCCCTGCGCCGGGAGGTCGCCAGCTTGCCGACATGGCCTTTCGACGTGCCGGCCATCATCCGATTTGTCAGTTACGCGATAATCGTGCCCTTGACCTGGGCCGGTGCAGCGTTGATCGAGATTCTCGTGAACGCGATCATTTCCTGACGGCCGAATCCTCGTCCGGACCATCATTTGCCGGATCAATAACTGTTATTCCGGTAAAGCCCTGCGCCAATTCGGTGCTCGCTGGCTGATATAATCCATGGCTAGGGACAACTTTGTCCGGTTTCCGAAGAAACTGGAGGGACAATCATGAGCTTATATACCGATTACCTCGCTGAGATCGAGAGCCGCAAAGGCCACGGTCTGAGCCCCAAGCCGATTGACGACGCAGCTTTGGTTGCGGAGCTGATCGAGCAGATTAAGGACACCGACCACGAGCACCGCTCCGAATCTCTGGACTTTTTGATCTACAACACGCTGCCCGGCACCACAAGCGCCGCAGGTGTGAAGGCCCGCTTCCTGAAGCAGGTGATCGTCGGCGAGACGAAAGTGCCGGAGATTTCCCCTGAGTTCGCGTTCGAGTTGCTGTCGCATATGAAAGGCGGGCCGTCTGTTGAAGTGCTGCTGGATCTCGCGCTCGGGGACGACGTCGCTTTGGCAGATCGTGCGGCCGACGTCCTGAAGACCCAGGTATTTCTTTACGAAGCGGACACCGAGAGACTGGAAGCGGCTTTCGAGGCGGGCAACCCGATCGCGAAGTCATTGATCGAAAGCTACGCGCAAGCCGAGTTCTTCACCCAATTGCCAGAAGCACCCGAGCAGGTGCAGGTGGTGACTTATGTTGCCGCTATTGGGGACGTATCTACCGACCTGCTATCGCCGGGCAATCAGGCGCACTCGCGTTCCGACCGTGAGTTGCATGGTAAGAGCCTGATCTCCGAGCAAGCACAAAAAGAAATCATGGCGCTGCGCGAGCAGCATCCCGACAAGCAGGTCATGTTGGTCGCCGAGAAAGGCACCATGGGTGTGGGCTCCTCGCGCATGTCGGGTGTGAACAACGTGGCGCTGTGGACCGGTAAGCAGGCCAGCCCCTACGTACCGTTCATCAACATCGCACCGATCGTTGGTGGCACGAATGGTATTTCGCCGATCTTCCTGACTACCGTGGGTGTCACGGGCGGCATCGGCGTCGACCTGAAAAACTGGACGAAAAAGCGGGATGCAGATGGAAACACGGTCATGGACGAGGACAACGAGCCGGTACTCGAGCAGTTGTTCTCGGTCGATACCGGCACCGTGCTCACCATCAATTTGAAAGAGAAGAAGCTCTACAACGAAGACAGCAGCGAGGTGCTCACCGATATTTCGTCCGCATTGACACCGCAGAAGCTTGAGTTCATCAAAGCGGGCGGCTCATACGCGGTGGTCTTCGGCAAGAAGCTGCAGACCTTTGCTGCCGGTGTGCTTGGCATCGACGTACCGGAAGTCTTTGCGCCTTCACGCGTGGTATCGCATGAGGGTCAGGGCCTGACCGCTGTTGAGAAGATCTTCAACCGCAACGCGGTGGGCGTTGCGCCGGGCACGGTGCTGCATGCAGGTTCCGACGTGCGGGTCAAAGTGAACATTGTCGGTTCGCAGGACACGACGGGCCTAATGACGTCGCAGGAACTCGAGATGATGGCGGCGACCGTGATTTCGCCGACACTCGACGGCGCTTACCAGTCAGGCTGCCATACGGCCTCTGTCTGGGACACCAAAGCACAGCGCAATATTCCGAAGCTCATGAGCTTCATGAATAAATTTGGCCTCATCACGGCAAGAGATCCGGAAGGCTACTATCCGCCGATGACCGACGTGATCCACAAGGTATTGAACGATATCACCGTCGATGATTGGGCTGTGATCATTGGTGGCGATTCCCATACACGCATGTCGAAAGGCGTCGCGTTTGGTGCAGACTCGGGGACAGTCGCATTGGCGTTGGCGACGGGTGAAGCGACGATGCCTATCCCTGAGTCGGTCAAGGTGACCTTCAGAGGAACGCTCAAGGACCACATGGACTTCCGCGACGTCGTGCATGCAACGCAGGCACAGATGCTCAAGGAGTTCGGCGAGAACGTATTCCAGGGCAAGATCATCGAAGTGCACATCGGCACGCTGCTTTCCGATCAAGCGTTCACCTTCACGGACTGGACGGCGGAGATGAAGGCCAAAGCATCGATCTGCATCTCTGAGGATGAAACGCTGATTCAGTCTCTGGAGATCGCGAGCGACCGAATCCAGATCATGATCGAAAAAGGCATGGATAACGAAAACAAGGTGCTTGAGGGTCTGATGGACTTGGCCGAGAAACGCATCGATGAGATTCGCTCCGGTGAAAAACCGGCGCTGACGCCTGATGCGGATGCGAAATACTCAGCAGAGTTCGTAGTGGATCTGGACGAGATCGTCGAGCCGATGATTGCCGACCCGGATGTCAACAATGACGATGTATCGAAGCGCTACACGCACGACACGATTCGCCCGATCTCCTACTACGGCGGCGACAAGAAAGTGGATCTTGGCTTTGTTGGGTCCTGCATGGTCCACAAGGGCGACATGAAAATCATCTCCCAGATGCTGCAGAACCTGGAGCGCCAGAACGGCGGTATCGAGTTCAAGGCGCCGCTGGTGGTTGCGCCTCCGACCTACAATATCGTCGATGAGTTGAAAGCAGAGGGTGATTGGGAAGTGCTGCGTAAATACTCTGGTTTCGAGTTCGATGATGACGCACCGAAAAACTCAGCACGTAAGAAGTACGAGAACATGATGTATCTCGAGCGCCCCGGCTGTAACTTGTGCATGGGGAACCAGGAAAAGGCCGAAAAGGGCGATACGGTCATGGCGACGTCGACCCGTCTGTTCCAGGGCCGTGTGGTTGAGGATTCCGACGAGAAGAAAGGCGAGTCGCTGCTCGCGTCGACGCCGGTCGTTGTTTTGTCGACGATTCTTGGTCGCACACCCGAGCTGCATGAGTACGAGGCGGCGGTCGAAGGCATTAACCTGACCAAGTACGCACCACCGCGTCTGTAGCGTCTTGACCTCTGACGGAAAGCGAACACGCGTGACCCACGGCGAAACGGATGGGTTCGTTAAGAGCCTGGTCAAAGGACTGGTTGGGTCGCTCGTGCAGGCCGTCGTCGCTTTTGTTGTGGGGACAGGTGCGGCAGCCATCGCGTGCTGGTACTACGAACTGCCTCTGGTGCTTTCGCTCGGGGGTGGCTTTATCGTGTTGGCGCTGTGGCTCGCGCTCATGTCTGACAGTGTTTTTTCTTGACTTTAACGAGTGAGAAGTGATCGCTCAGCCAATAGCGGTTCTGGTACACGGGATTCTTGACGACGGCGCAATTTTCGCACCATTGCAGCGTCGCTTGATTGCGGCAGGAGTGGATGCAAAAGCAATCTCTATGAAGCCACCCGGAGGATGGCAGGGTATTGAACCGTTGGCTCGACAATTGGCAGCATTCGTCGAAATGCTCAACGCACCAAAGGTCGACCTCGTGGGTTTCAGTATGGGCGGCATCGTATGCCGGTACTTTTTGCAGCGGCTCGATGGATTAGAGTGCGTACGACAGTTGGTGACGATATCCTCGCCTCACGCTGGGACCCTGACGGGCCATCTCGTGCCTTTCGGTGCGGCGCATCAGATGCGCACCGGCAGCAAGTTTTTGGCGGAGCTCAATTCTGACATGCACGTACTAGAGCCACTGAAGCCGCTGTCGATATGGAGTCGATACGACCTGACGGTCACTCCAGCCAATACTGCGGTACTACCAGTGGGTCTCTGCACAGAGATTCCCGTGCTTTTGCATCGGTGGATGCCGCGTGATGCTAGAGTGGGGAAGGCTGTAGTGGACCATCTGTGGAGCTAATGGCCACTGAGGATTTATCGTCTGGTCTCACCTTCCTAGGCGAGGCGGAACAGCTCAAGGACACCCTTCGTAGCGCACACACCTCCTCAGGGCGGACCGAGATTACTGCCAATCCGCCGGACTTCGATTACGCGTTTAATCTGGAGCACGGCCGCAAGCAAACCGACAAGGTTGCCGTCGCGAAACAACTGCGTGAATCGATCGACGAGGACACGCGCAGCCGGTTGAAGTCGCGATCCGGATCAAATTAGTTCCCAAGATTCACGGTCACGTCCAGCGCCTCAAGACTGCCGCTGAACGCAAACGCTCCGGCGTACGCATGACTGATCGGCGCACCGTCGTTCGCACCGCAGCGCAGCCCCGCATTGGGTGCGTAAATCGGCCACATCTTCGGAAGCACACCCTTCCCTATCGATTTCCCGTTCGCAAACAGCTCAGCATGATGACCTTGCGGATGATCGTGGGTGATACGCAATCCAAGCGTTTTTGTACCACTTGCAAGTGGTATTGCAGACGTAACCTCGTAACGCTGCTCACGGGTGTATGCATAGTGAAAGTGAACCACGCCATCTTTCATGAACCACTCATAACCGGCGCCGCCATCTCCCGAGGCAATGAGGACGCCGCTGGTGCCGTCGTCGTCCATTGAGACTTCGGCTTCAAAAAGCGCATCGAAGTTGAAGATGTCTGGAGCGCTTAACCGATCGATGCGCGTCATGCCAGGCCGGAAACGATGCGTCGCTCTCGGCGCCGGTACACACTGTTGATAGAGTTCTAAAAGGTTATTGGCCATCGGCAGGATGTTGTGGCGTTCGGCCTCACGATCCCACATGGCAACCAGCATCATTAATCTCTCGGTGTGCTGCTCGGCGAGATTCTTGGTTTCCGAGAAATCAACGTCGGTGTGATACAGCTCCCAAACGTCATCCTCAAAATTACCACCGCCGTGATGTCGCACCACCGCTTTCCAACCGTCTGACCAAATCGCCCTGTCGCCGGCGGTCTCAAAATATTGCACCGCTTTTTGATTCTCGGCATCGGCATGATCGAGCGCATACGCAAAACTAGTGCCCTGAATCGGCATTTGCTCAATACCGTCTACGACATCGGGCGCTTTCGAATTGATCATTTCGAGAATCGTCGGCACGACGTCGATGGCGTGGCAGTACTGCGGCCGAATGCCGCCATCACCAATCTTGCCGTCAGGCCAATGCATCACGAGCGGTGACCGTGTCCCACCACCGTAGGTGTCTGACTTGAACCACTTCAGGGGCGCATTGCCCGCCTGCGCCCAACCCGGCCCATACATGCATTGAGAATCCTCGGTACCGATTACCTCTCTATGCTCATACATCCAGTCAATCGACTCGGGCTCCTGATACGAGACTCGCCGCACATCGAACATGCCATGTTGAGGTGCGCCGCCCGCTGCAGCGCCGTTGTCGGACATCACCACAAGAATCGTATTGTCCAAGACGTCGGCACGACGGAGCATCTCGACAAGGCGTTCCACCTGCGCGTCGGTGTGACTCAAGAATCCCGCATAGGCTTCTTGCATCGTCGCGCCAACTGCCCGGGTTTTCTCATCCACCTCGTTCCACGGTGTCACTGTCGGGCCTCTGGGCGACAGCTGCGTTCCGTCAGGGATGATCCCAAGTTCCTGCTGGCGCCGGAATCGCTCCGCTCGGAGGACGTCCCAGCCTTCGTCGTACCGACCGCGGTATGCCGCCATCGCGTTCGCGGGCGGGTGGAACGGAAAGTGGCACGCCCCGAATGCCAGATAGGTGAAAAAGGGTCTATCCGGCGCGGCGGCAAGATGGTCATGAATATAGTCACCCGCGCGATCCACTAAAGCCTCGGAGAGGTGGAAGCCGTCCGCCTTGTCCGGATTCACTTGTGTGGTGTTCTCGAACAATTCCGGGTGGAAGTGATCGATCGCGTTGCCGTGACAACCAAACCAATGATTGAAACCGCGTCCGATTGGCCAGTGCTCAAACGGCCCGGACGCATTTTGGTCTTCGATCATCGAAAGATGCCATTTGCCAAGTGCAAAGGTGGCGTAGTTTTCCTCGCGCAGCATCTCCGCGAGCGTTGCAGCGTCTTCGCGAATCCAGCCTCGGTATCCGGGATGGTTGGGGCGCCCCCACTCCGCGATGTTCCCCACGCCGACGGCATGCGCGTTTCGGCCCGTCAGCAGGCAGGCGCGCGTTGGCGCACATAGTGCAGTGACGTGAAAGTTGTTGAACCGCACTCCATTCGCAGCGAGTTTGTCGATACCTGGGGTTAGTCCTTCCGATCCGTAGCACGAGAAGTCCGCGAAACCGACATCGTCGAGTACCACCATGACGACATTCGGTCGGCGTTGCAGAGTGCGAGGTTGCCATTGGTCCACCGGTGCGGTGCTGGCACCAAGAGCAGACTGGGGAACAAAGGGTACTGTGCTGACCGCCCCCAATGCGGTGGACAGACGCAGAAAACGACGACGACTTAGCATTTGTTACTCCCGGCGTTGCTGACATTAAACACGCTATGTCACAACGATCGCTCAGCGCAAGCCGGTAAAAACCTCGCAAAAGCTGATTACCCGTTATCATGTGTCGCCATGCGCCGAGCAGAGAAAGCAGAACGAATTGTTGAGATCCTCGAGAACTTGTACCCGGAGACTCCGGTACCGCTGGATCACACCGACACGTTTACGTTACTCATCGCCGTGCTGCTGTCAGCACAGACGACCGACAAGAAAGTGAATGAGGTGACGCCGGCTTTGTTTGCACGAGGCCCGGACCCGTTCGCGATGGCCGAGGTGCCGACTGATGAGATTCTGAAACTGATTCGACAGTTAGGGTTGGCGCCGCAGAAGGCGAAGAACATCAAGAAACTCTCGCAAATGCTCGTGGCGGACGGGGGAGCGGTGCCTGAGACGTTCGAGGGTCTGGAGGCACTCCCTGGGGTCGGTCACAAGACAGCGGCGGTGGTCATGTCTCAGGCCTTCGGTGTTCCCGCGTTCCCTGTAGATACACACATTCACCGGTTAGCTGCCCGATGGGGATTGTCGGACGGTTCGAATGTCGTCAAGACAGAGCGTGACCTTAAGCGAGTCTTCGATCGTGATTTCTGGAACAAGCTGCACCTGCAGATTATTTTTTTCGGACGCGAGTATTGCCCTGCGCGGTTCCATGACTTGGAAACATGCCCCATCTGTTCATTCGCCGCGACAAAGAAGCGGATGCGAGAGGAAGCGAGAGAAAATCTGCGTCTGAGAATCAGTCGCAGCAAAAAAGGCTAAGCGAAAAAAACCCGGCGACGCTTTCGCAGCCCGGGTTTCTTCATTTGACGGCTGAACCAATCAGTCGTCGTGATCGTGGTGGTGACCCTCATCAGCGGACGCCACCATGTGGTGATGCTCATGCTCATTGGCATGCTCATTCGCATGGCCGTCATTACCGTGGTGGTGAACATGCTCGCTCACGTGATTGTCAGCGACCAGCGTGGTCTGCGAACAACCCCCCATCATCAGCGCAACTGCCAGGATCGCGCTCGCCAGCGCCAGTGTCTTTTTCATAGCCCCAAAAGTCTCTCGATTTCGATCCGACGCCAAGCTATTACGGGTTTTTCGAAGTGTCAATTCGGTTTAACTATATGTAAAGCCAATCTGACAAATACTCTGAGAACTGAGGTCAAAGCCACTACCGGCGCGGGTGCCTCGTTGGCAAGACGCCGCATCAGCTGGCTTTTTTCCAGTCGAACGCGGTGAACGGTGCATCAACCGGTGTTTCGGCAAGATGGTTGGTGTAGTTCGACATCACCTTTTGTGCAATCCCGAGCACGATTTCGAGAACCTGTCTCTGATCAAAGCCCGCTGCAAGAAACGCCTCTACAGTCGACGAGTCCACCGCGCCACGCTCTCGCACCATCGCCAGCGTGAACGTCCGAAGCGCTTCCAGTCGTTCGCTGTGCAGCGGCGTCTCGTTGCGCAGCGCATCTGAAATCTGATCACTGACGCCCATGCTCTTGGCGATGGCCGTATGTGCCGGTACACAGTAGTGGCAGTTGTGCTCAACGTTGATGGACTGCCAGACCACCGTCAGTTCGTCCTTATCGAAGCTCGACGCTGCAAACAGCGCATGCGCTTGTTGATAGGCGGCCAGTAGTCCCGGAGCTTCCGCCATAACGGCGTGCAGTCCAGGAATCATGCCAAAGGCCTTTTGAGATGCGGCCAGAAGAGGTTTGCTGTCTTCAGGTGCTGAGTCTTCGGTATGCAGAGTAAACTGTGTCATGTTCGTTGCTCCAGGTTTGTGGACATCAGTGCTGCAAAGACCGACGAACGTCGTTGCTTATTTCATTGACAGAACTTATCGATGGCATCTTCCAGATTTGAAAGCATGATCCGCAGGATCAATTGGTATCCGCCGTTTCTCGGAATGGGGATCAAAGTGGTTGACTGGAGCCCGGAATACACCCGGTTTGACGTCGAGCTTCGAGAGAAGTGGTACACACGCAATCTGTTCGGCACCCACTTCGGCGGGTCGCTATATACAATGACGGATCCGTTCTACGTGTTTATCGTCACCCTGAATCTCGGGCGGGACTACATCGTCTGGGACAAGTCCGCACAAATCGAATTTCTGAAACCGGCCAAGGGCATCGTGCGCGCGGTGTTCGAGATTCCGAGCAAAAGGCTGGATCGGATGCGGGCAGAAGTGAATGAAACAGGAAAGCAGCACTACGTATTCGAGACGGACCTTCGCGATCCCGACGATGTGGTCGTCGCGAGGGTGCGCAAGACGGTCTACGTACGTCGAAAGCGGAGAGACTAGCTGCCGGTCGGCGACGGCGCGTCGACGAAGGCGCGCTCGATCACAAAGTCGCCGGGCACGCCTTGCGAAGGCGATCCATTGAAGCCAAGTTTCTCTAGCGCGGCTTCCGTGTCACGCAGCATTGCCATACTGCCGCAGATCATGGCCCGGTCGGTCGCCGGATCCAGATCGCCGATATCCATATCGCGGCAGAGTTTGCCCGATAACATGAGTTCGGGGATCCGCCCGGAAGTCGGGAACGGCTCACGGGTCACGGTTGGGTAGTACATCAGCTGGTTAGCCGCATATTCACCGAGATACTCGTGCTCGGGCAGTTCTTTCTCGATGAACTCGCGATAAGCAAGGTCGTTGACGCGGCGGACACCGTGGACCACGATCACCTTTTCGAATCGCTCATAGGTCTCAGGATCCTGAATCACACTAATGAACGGCGCGAGACCGGTGCCGGTTGCGAACAGGAATAACCGCTTGCCTGGTTTCAGATCATCGAGCACGAGTGTGCCCACCGGCTTCGAGCTCATGATGATCTCGTCACCGATTTCTATGTGTTGGAGCTTTGAGGTCAGCGCGCCGTCCTCGACCTTGATGCTGAAGAATTCGAGGTGCTCTTCATGGTTGGGGCTCGCGATGCTGTAGGCACGCATGATCGGTTTTTTTTCCGCCGGTAAACCAATCATGATGAATTGACCATTCTTGAAGCGGAACCCGGTATCGCGAGTCGTGCGGAAGCTGAAGAGCTTGTCGTTCCAATGTTGGGTCGCGAGTACTCGCTCGCTGCGAAATGCGGGCATTTTGGTCTCCTGTCCCCGAGCGTTGCCCCTAGCGGTTGCGCATCGTAACAGTCTGAGCGCACAGTCTCTATAACCTGCGGACTGTCCTGACTGTGAATGAATTCGCAGTCAAATCGTTCTTCCGATTTGTCGGAAATCTCGTTGTGTTCAGAGCGCAACGGCTTGCCAACACCACAGAAATAATGCGTTGTATCCCCGCAACACATCGGGAAATCTGCTTGCATTCGAAGTACAAGCCGATGCAAACTCGCAATGGAGGGGTCGGTCCGCGCTTGGACCGCGAAAAAGATGTTCTCGTAGTCAGGGGGAAAACATGACCAGGAATCGACTCGCGTTCGCGGTTCGCACGGCGATAGGGGCGGCAGCGCTCACGACGCTTGCACCATTGGCGCACGCGCAACTTGAAGAAATCGTAGTAACGGCGGAGCGCCGCGAAGAGAGCCTGCAGGACGTCAGTCTCTCAGTTAGCGCTTTCTCTGAAGAGCAGCTCGAGCTAGGTGGCATCGACGACGTATCGCGTCTGGAGCTGCTAGTGCCGGGTTTGAACTATGCGTTCGTAGGTAACGACGCCAAGTTCAACGTTCGTGGCGCTAACTCATCCAACACTTTCGGCGACAACAGTTCGATCGTGGGTGCCTTCGTTGATGGCATTTACATGACGCGCGCCTCTCAGCAGACACGCGCCTTCTTCGACGTGCAGAGCGTCGAGTTTCTGCGTGGCCCACAAGGCACGCTCTATGGCCGCAACACCTTTGCGGGCGCCTTGAATATTTACACGGCCTCTGCGGATACGACGGAAACGACAGGTTTCGTTGAAGTCAGCCGCCAGGCATATGACCGCACCCGCGCGGAAGGCCACATCAACCTGCCGTTGAGTGACACCTTCGCGGTTCGCGTCGCGGGCTTCTCGGATAAGAGCGACGGCTATATCGTCAACGATGCCGGCCCGGATTTGGGTGCGCAAGACGACAAAGGCTGGCGTTTGTCAGCAACGTGGCTGCCCAACGACAGCGCTGAAGTCATCTTCCGCTACCAGCAAGTTACCGAGGATGGCAACGAAGCCGGTTTGTTCGGCTACACATTCCTTTGCCGGAACGTCACTCCGGATGGTCTGACCGATCCGTTCGGTACCGAGCGCGACTGTGCAAACCCGGTACGCGGCTCGGGTGCGCGGGGTACCGCGGCGAACGGACCGGGTGGCGATCCCTACCGGATCAGTCAGGACTATGTTCGTCCGGTCGATCTGGAGGACGAGTGGATTTCGCTGGAAATCAATTACGACTTTGACGCATTCAGCGTGAAATCGATCACGGCAATCAACGACTACACCAACGACATTAACTTCGATTTCGACTTCAGCCCGACCCCGCACTCAAACGGTGGTTACCTTGAAGAGTCAGAAGCCTTCACCCAGGAAATTCAGATTTCCTCGAATGGCGATGGTCGTTTGAGTTGGACAGCCGGTTTGTACTATTCGGATGTGACGGACTTCTCGAGCTTCTACATCTACAACCAGACTGTTCGTGACGATTCGACAAGACCGGAGATCACTGTGCCGCAGGGCACCTTCACCCTCTTGGTCGGCACGGACATCGTGAGCGACGCGACCAACATCAACGGCTTGTTCGCTAACGCGGTCCAAATCGATACCGAGTACTTCGGCGTCTTCACTCAAGGCGAATACGAAGTCAACGATCGGACCCGTCTGATCGGTGGTCTTCGCTACAACGACGAAACCAAGGAGGCGACCTGCGGTGGTTCGAACTTCACTGGCGACACCAATGGTGACGGGACCGTTGACCGTGTTGTGAATGTGATTCCAGGCTTCGAAACGATGCCGACGATCCTGCCCGATAACGCGATCAACCTGTTTACGTTCAACTGTGGTGCATCCGATGCGGTTACCAGTGCCAACACACTGGACGGCACCGATCGTCAGCCAGAGTTCGATAACGTGACATGGCGCGCCGGTGTTGAATACGACCTGAACGAGGAGACGATGTTGTACTTGTCTGGTTCGACGGGTTACCTGTCGGGTTCATCCAGCGTCAACACAACAACGGATGAGCAGGAATCACAGGTCATCGAGATTGGTTTCCGTTCGCTGATCCTCGACAGCACACTGCAGTTCAACGGTGCGATTCACTTTACCGAATACACCAACCTGTTGACGCAGCGCCAGCGGCCATTGCCTGGCGGTCTTGTCGATACCTTCTCCGATAACGGTGGTGATATCGAAGCGTTCGGTATTGAACTGGATGCGGTCTGGTTGCCGATGGACGGCTTGGTCATTACCGGTCAGTTGGCGTACCTCGATTCCGAGTTCGGCACGTTCGGTCAGCAAAACCCCTACCAGCTCTTGAATGGCGAGGTGGTTTCGTTCATCGACGTATCTGGCGAGCAGACGCCTTGGTCGCCTGAGCTGACGCTGGGTGGTAGCGCGTCATACACCTACGATCTTGGCGACAGCGGTACCCTGACACCGTATATCCAGACGTACTACTCGGACGGCTACAACACTTCCAACCTCTTGGCGATCGATCCTTCACACGATCAGGACTCCTACACCAAGACGGATATCCGTTTGCTGTGGCGCTCGGCTGACGATCGCTACACGGTCGAAGGGTTCATCGAGAACCTTGAAGACGAAGCGGTATTGGCACGTGGCAACAACAACGGCGACGACATCGTTCAGACGTCGTACTTGTATCCGCGCAACTTCGGCGTGAAGTTCTCTGCTAACTTCTGATGGCAAATCGCCACTCAGGAAAGGGGGCCGCTTGGCCCCCTTTTTTTTCGCCGCTTCGTCTGCGGCTGACCACGCCGCTGATCATTACAGCCGTGGCTGCATGCACCAGTGGCACTGTGCCTTCGGATCGTGCGGTGCTTGCCGATTTCTACTTCGGTACCGAGCTACACGAAGCACAACCACACTACGAAACCGATCATTTCACAGCGTCGCTAGTTCGATACGAACATGACGGACGCACGCTGTATGCGTTGATCGCGCGCCCGCGCAAGATGATGCCTGAGGACGGCTTTCCCGTGCTCGTTGCCATGCATGGGTTTGTCCCTGAACCTCCGCGCTACGGCGTCTCTGCTGACGGACAGACCAAGCGACCCGGAGACTATTACCGAGACATTCCAGATCTCTTCGCCGCACGGGGGTTTATGGTAGTGATGCCGGACTATCGAGGTCACAATATCTCTGACGGTGTTGCCAACCAGGCTCCAGATATCTACGACGATATAGCTTCGTATGCAGACGATGTGACTGCTCTGGTTTCCGGACTGAACCAGTTGGATGCTGCAGACATGGAACGCGTCGTCTTCTGGGGTCACTCGATGGGCGGACCCGTCGCTTATCGTGCAATGCGCTCAACGAATGTCGTGATTCGTGCCATGGCGCTTTGGTCACCGATGAAAATTCGCGATGACGTTATCAGCAACCCGAACTTCCCAACGCAAGTCCAGCTGCAACATGGGCGTGACGACCCGGTGACGCCGTTCGCAAACAGTGATGACTTTGCAAAAGCGCTCCGCGACGCATCGATACCGGTCACGATCTACGATTGGGACACGGACGCGCACCTCTTTAATTCGGATGACCGAAAGGTCGCAGTCGACCGGGACATCGAGTTCTTCCAACAGCAATTCAAGGAAATCTCGCCATGAGTGTGGGTGCCGCAAAACAGCGTTTCATCGATTATCGAAAAATGCTCTATGACCTTGAGCCGGATACGCTTGCCCACGGTCTCGACGCGTTCTATCTGGAAGATGCCAATATCCGGTTGCCCCACCCGCTGGGTGATGTCGTTGGCGCGACCGCACTGCACCGGACAGGGTATGCGCCGTTACTTCACGCCATCTCCGATCTGGAGCGTCGGGATTACATCTCGGTTGGAGGGATGAACGGTGAGACTGTCTGGATCGGAACGGGCGGATACTACACCGGTGTGTTCGAGCGCCCGTTCCTCGACATTCCGCCGACCCGACACCTCGTCTCGATGCGTTACATGGAGTTCTTCGCGTTCGAAGGCGAGCGCATCAAAACCGCGCGGTTGTTGTGGGATATTCCCTCACTGATGATGCAAGCCGATGCCTGGCCGATGTCACCGTCTCTCGGGGTCGAGTGGCACGTGCCCGGTCCTGCTACCCTCGATGGTGTCATCAATACCGAGTCGGACGAAGCGCATAGTGCGGCCAGCCTGCAGTTGGTCGAGGATATGGTGGCCGGGCTCGAGCGCTTTGGTGAGGGCGGCGCCGAGGCAATGAATTTGGAGCAATTCTGGCACCCGAAGATGAACTGGTACGGCCCTGCCGGTATCGGCAGTATGCGGCGCCTTTCCGGGTTCAGGAACTGGCACCAGATACCTTTTCTGAGCTGCATACCCGATCGCTCCGCGAACACCGACGACGGTGACTATGACTGCTATTTTGCCGACGGTGACTACGTTGCCTTTTGCGGTTGGCCGGCCATCGACGCAACGGTCACCGGTGATGGCTGGATGGGGATTGCTCCTGGCGGCAAGAAGCTGAAAGTCACAAGTCTCGATTTCTGGCGTTGCGAGAATGGCTTGTTACGCGAGAACTGGGTCTTGATCGATATCCTTGATATATGGCACCAGCTCGGTGTGGATGTTTTGCGACGTATGCGTGAGACGACGTTTGCGCGACAACCGCTCGACTTTAAACCCTAGGGAAAAAGCAACAATGAAAGGATCACGTCCGACTCAAGCGGAACTAACCGCCGATAACGACCTCAGCAAGAGTGATGAGACGCTCTCGGTCATCGATAACATGGTCGATGGACTTAACGATCACGATATCGACAATATGGGGCGTTTTTTTTCTGAATCATTTCGCTGGATGGGCAACGCTGGTTGTGGATTCAAACAAGGCTTGAAAGAGTTTCAGGACAACTGGCAGCGACCGTTTCAGGCGGCGTTTTCAGACAAAGTGTGTGTCGATGAAGCGCGCATCGTCCAGGGCGAGTGGTGTGCGGCATTCGGCCATCAGACGGCGGTGCACTCAGGAGACTTCATGGGGATTGCCCCGACCGGGAAACGTGTCGAGATTCGCTACATGGATTTCTGGAAAGTCGTCGACGGCAAGATTGTCGATAACTGGGTGATGGTCGATTTCCCCTACGTTATGCGCCAACTGGGCGTGGACCCGTTCAATGGTCATGGCTGGGAGAAAAATGACTCCGGTTCGTGGCCGGATCGACAAGACTAGTCAGAGCGTCGTCTCAAAACGCCCGGTGAGATGTCGTAGCCGGGCGAACACATCGACGCCCATCTGACGCAGGATGTCGATGATGTCGATCGGTACCCAGTTCTCTGCGAGCTTGCCATCCTCACAACGATAGAAGTCCATCACCCGCATGCCGATGAATTTGCCGGTCGGCGGCATACCCATCCAGTTGCCGCCCGTGTGCGTCGCACGCACGCTGGGCCAACCGCCGGTCACCGAAAATGCGCCGTCCCCCATTCTTACGAAATGGTCTCCGCCACGCCGGTCTGGGAAAGCGAGCAGAAATGGAATCTGATGATGTGCACGAAACTCCGTCATACCGTTTGTAACGCCGATTCCTGCCGGTCCATACCACGCGAAGCCGTCGGACCAGTAGGTATTGTGCGGCATGCTGTCGAGTGAGTCGCCGTCAAACTCGCCAAGCGCATTTTGCATGGCGAGTGTGACATCCAGGGTGACCTTGCCCGTTTCGAGATCGACGCTATCGGTCGCTGGCGCCGCTTCCGGTTCAGGCCAGACGACCTCGCGTCCAGTGCTTGGCGCTAGCGGCCAGCACCCGACTTGTCGCATCAGGTCGAGCAGATCGACAAGGATCCATGAGTGAATAATCCGCGCAGCTTCGACCGAGTGCACTTCACAGTAGCGCAACTGAATCGACTCCCCGCCGCCGGGAATATCAAAAAGGTCATGAGCCAGGGTGCCATCCAGCGTGCCGTGAATCGCGACCATTTCTCGTGATTGGTACTCGCCGGATACGATGATTCTGTCTTTACGCGATGCGTTTTCAATCGCGCCTAACAGCGGCTGCCAGAGCGAATCGTAGATATCTGTCGCTCCGGACAGGTGATCCACCGGGCAAAATGCAAATGCCGTTGCGTCAGGGTGGTAGAGCGCCTTGATCAAATCCAGGCGCTTGTCGGCAGAGCTCTCAACGATAGCGCGCAGCCCCATCGAGACTGCGCGCTTGTTTTCGCTGAATCGCTCCGCCCGGGAGGCGTCGGACATCAGGCGGCCGCGTCCTTTTTGTAGCGACGCACTCGCAAGTCGGCTTGTGCTTTGTGTCCCGCAAATCCCTCGAGCGCACATAGTCGAGAGCAGTACTCTCCGATCATGGCAGTCGCGTCCGGTGAGACTTTTTGGTAAGTGCAGGTCTTGATGAATTTGCCAACCCAGAGTCCGCCGGTGTAGCGCGCTGCCAGTTTGGTCGGCAGCGTATGGTTGGTGCCAATAACCTTGTCGCCGTAAGACACGTTGGTTTCCTTACCGAGGAACAGGGCACCGTAGTTTGTCATGTTGTTGAGGAAGTAGTCCGGGTCGCGAGTCATAACCTGCACGTGCTCGCTGGCAATTCGATCTGCTTCTTCGAGCATCTCCGCGTCAGTGTCGCAAAGAATGATCTGACCGTAGTCACGCCACGCGGCACCGGCGACCTCCGCGGTCTCGAGCGTTTCGAGTTGCCGCTCGATTTCTTTCTGCGTGTCTTCCACCAACTGCGCAGACGTCGTCAATAGAATGGCCGGTGAATTCACGCCGTGCTCTGCCTGCCCCAAAAGGTCAGTCGCGGCCATCTCACCGTCGCAGGTCTCGTCAGCGATGACGAGGGTTTCGGTGGGACCTGCAAACAAATCGATCCCGACGCGACCGTAGAGCTGTCGTTTGGCCTCCGCGACAAACGCATTGCCCGGTCCCACAATCATGTCGACGGGAGCCATCGTTTCGGTGCCGAGTGCCATAGCGCCTACAGCCTGTACGCCGCCGAGGCAGTAGATTTCGTCGGCGCCGGCCATGTGCATGGCGGCAACAATCGCATCGTGCGGTGCGCCCTGATGGGGCGGTGCACATGCAACCACGCGCTCAACGCCAGCGACCTTAGCAGTCAGCACGCTCATGTGGGCGCTCGCCACCATTGGGTACTTGCCGCCTGGCACGTAGCAGCCGACGCTGTTCACTGGAATATTTTTGTGGCCGAGAATCACGCCAGGCAGTGTTTCCTCTTCGACGTCGCGCAGAGCGGCTTTCTGAATCTCGGCAAAGCGACGAATCTGCGTCTGGGCGAATTTGATGTCGTCGATCGTGCTCGCTGGCAGTCTCGCGATACAGGCCTTGATCTGTTCCCCAGTCAGACGAAATTGCTCGGGCTCCCATTTATCGAACTTCCGCGAGAGCTCGCGCACAGCGCCATCGCCGCGCTCCTGGATATCGGCAAGAATGCCTTCGACAGTCGTTTTGACTTTGGCATCGAAGTCGGCTGCGGTCTGCGCATTGATGCCCGATTTGATGGTCTTGATCACGTTGGTGCTTCCTGAAATTAAAACTAATGAGTCATGAACGATGTGGTGTTACTCGATAGCGTCGCCGCCTCGAACCACAAAAAGAGTCGCGGCCTCAGAGCCACGGTTGGTCAGTTGTCGGTTGACGCCCGCCGGAACGGAAAGCGTGTCACCCGACTGGAATCGGAGTCGGCCAGCAGGCAACTCGACATCGATTTCGCCACGGAACCCGAGTAATACCTCCGGCGTATCGAAGCTATAGGCGCTGCCTTCCGTACCTGGCTGCAGTTCGATGCAGCGAACATGGAATCCATGCGGCCAATCGAGTGGTGCAGGTCCAAGCCCCTCGCCTGCCGCACCGATAATCGGGGCTTCATTGATCGTGCGCTCCGGGATTGAGCGATACGTGAGCTCGTTATATCGGAGTACGCAACGTCGCAATTGGTCATTGTCCAGTCGATCCAGTGCTGCGACCTCAGTCTCACCGGTTGGTGTTTGCGGTCTCGTATGCGAGGGCATCGGTGCGCCGCTGCCGTTGTCATACAAGCTCCCGTCTTCCATGAGAACGAGACCGTACTCTTCGGCCTGTTCGAAGACGTAAGGTGCCCACAACACACGTCCTGGGTCGTCGCCCCCGAGCACCGCGAACAGAAAGCCAGAGTCGTCGCCGACGTTTTCGAAGCCACGAAACACGCGCGTCGGGATGGATATTGTGTCGCCCGCCTCCAAAACCACTTCCGCGTCCTCGGCGTTTTCGCCAAGTCTGAATGCCCACCGACCGCTGTGAACGATGAACACTTCCGCTGTTTCATGGCTGTGTTGAGAGTTGACGCACCCGGGCGGTTGTCGAGCGCCGCCGATGTTGAAACCGTGAGGTGTCGTGATGTGCACGTGTTGATCAGGGTTTTCAGCAACGCCAGGCCCGATAATGGTGAAGTTTTCTTTGCGCTCGCTGCCTGGCGTTCGGGTGTCGATGAATGCGGTTCGACACGACACAAGATCGTCGTACCGCACGAGATGTGCAGCTTCGAATGCGCAGATGGAACCTACATCTCGCGTCGCTTGTACCATGACAGCCCCCCAAAGCTGGATTTGCGGCAGGTGTCCACGAGCCCGCCAAGACAGAATGTACTTCGAATTCAAGATAGCGGCAAGCTACTAAATACCGATTTTCGCTTGGAGAAAATAGAATTCAGACGTCTATAATCAGACACAACTGATGCAAATCTTGCATTCGAAGTACAACAGCACGACAGGCGAAAGAATGGAACACGAACCGGGCGGCCAGTACGGAGCCGACGACGACATTATCGACTACATCCTCGGGATCACATACGAGATATGGGAGGATGGCCAGATCGACCTGATCTCCCGGTATTACAGCGATGATTGCGCTGTAGACGCACTCGATGGCACGTCAAACACCGGGCAAGTTGTGATCGATGGCACGCGGGCGATGTTGGCGAGTTTTCCCGATAGATCGTTGCTCTGTGACAACATCGTAGTCGGCCATTGGCCAGATGGCGTTGCCTACAGCTCGCACCGACTCACGAGTCCGATGACACATCTCGGAGATCATCCGTTTGCTGCGGCCACCGGCAAAAAGGTCATCATCTCCAATATTGCTGATTGCGTGGTTGAAGACGGCAGAATCGTTCGGGAGTGGCTCGTCCGAGACCAGCTGTCTCTGGTGCGCCAGCTGGAGCTGCCAGCGGACGCAGCGGCCCGAGGCATTAAAGAGCGCTGGACGGAACAGCACCGGGGTTGGCTTGCGAGCGAGCACGATGAGGTTCGCACTGGTGTCGCCAAAGCCCATGAGGAATCCCGTGATTCGATGCAACTCGCGGCAAGGGCGTTCGCCGGGCGCTGGCTCGACGCGTGCTGGGGCGGCGGCGATGATTCACGAAACGCGGTCTTTGCGCCTTATGCCACGCTTTATCGTTCGCCAATTGAGCGCTACCACGGTCGCAGTCACATCAACGCACACTACGCGCGATGGCAGAGCCTGCTTGACGACCCCAAATTCACACTGGACCATTGCTGCGCGCAGCCGACGGGCAACGGCGGCGAGGACATCGCGGTGCGATGGCGGGTTGCAGGCACGTTAGCGCAGGACTTCGAGGGTGCGCCGGCGAACGGGCAGCCTGTTCTGATCCTGGGTGTTACGCATCTTCGCCAGCACGCTGGGCGCGTGACCGCTGAGTGGACTGTATTCGATCAATTGGCCGTGCTCGCTCAGGTGATCTGATGACGCGTCAGATCATCGATGCTCATCACCATTTATGGGATCTCCAGGCCTGCGACTATCCGTGGCTCCAGGCCAAAGGCGTGAAACGATTCTTTGGCGATCCGACGCCCATTCAGAATGACTACCAGGTTGACGACTTCCGCAACGACGTCGCGCCCTGGCAGCTACTCGGCTCTGTGCATATTCAAGTCGGGGTTGCGGAGGGTCAGGCCGTTGATGAAACCCGCTGGCTGCAACTACAGTCCGAGCAATATGGACTGCCAAATGCCATCGTCGCGTATTGCGAGCTCGAACGGGATGATCTGGAAGCCCAGCTCGATGCCCATCAGCAATCGTCGAAGCTGCGAGGTGCACGTCAGATCGTCGGTCGTGCCGCAGCGGAAGATGCGCGCACAGGTTCCGGTGCTTTGCTGGCAAACGATCACTGGAAGGCTGGGCTGACGGAGTTAGGAGCGCGAGGTTTACGCTTTGATCTGCAGTTGGTTCCCGATCAGTTGTATGACGCGGCGCGGGTAATGAGCGACATTCCAGATTTGTCCGTGGCGCTGTGCCATGCCGGATCACCTTGGGATCAGAGTGAATACGGCCTTGCGGCATGGCGCGATGGTCTTGTGGCGCTGGCGGCGCACCCGAAATCGGTCTGCAAGTTGTCCGGCTTCACTATGTTTGATCCCGACTGGAGCGATGCCAGCATCGGGCGCTTGATCGACACGTGTCTGGATGTGTTCGGCGTCGATCGGTGCATGTTCGGGTCCAACTTTCCTGTCGATAAGTTGCACCGCAGTTTCCTCGATATCTGGAGCAGCTACGAGAAAGTGGTCGGCGACCTCAGCGAGCAGGAACAAGACAAACTGTTCCGCGGCAATGCTGCGTCGTTCTATTCGCTGGGTTTGAGCGATTGACGTGCGGTGCTGGCTAGCGCGTTGGCACCTTGCAGCAAAAATCCGTGGTCCGAACCCAGCAGGAACAAACTGGCGCCTATCGCCCGCCAGTCGGACAGTTCGTCCAGACGCGGCGTGAACATGCCGACAGCCTTGCCGGCTGCAGCAGCGATTTTGCAGATCTTCGCCACGGTATCGATGACCGCTGCGTCGCTCACCGGCTTGTCCATTGCGACGGCCAAATCCGCTCTTCCAATAAATAACGCATCAACATCCGTATTGGCGATGGCCTCTACGTGGTCCAATGCAGCGATATCTTCGATTTGCACAATGAGCGTTGTCTGTCGATCGCTGTCCGCGCGGTGTTGCGCCATCGGCTTGGTACCGTAGCCCGCCGCGCGCGGTGAGCCGGCATAGCCGCGACCGCCCTCCCCGAAACGTGAGGCGCGCACCAACCGCTCCGCCTGTTCCGCCGTGCATACGTGTGGCACCAGCACGCCGGTTGCACCGGAATCCAGTGCGTTGCGGATGTCGTGTGGCGAGTGCCCTGCGACCCGAACCAGCGAGGGCATGTCGGCCGCGCGCGCGGCCGCAATACATCGATCGGTTTCCAATCTGCCAAAAGGTGCATGCTCGGCGTCGAAACAAATCACGTCGAGATCGCTGAGACCAACAACCTCGGTGACGACCTCGGACGGCGTTTTCAGGAAGGTGCCGATCGTAAATTCACGGGAACGCAGGTGCGCACGAAACGCGTCGTGTCTTGGCAGGCTCCCGACTTGGGTGGTAGGAATTCGGTCGGTGTCGCGATCCATCAGATGGGTATTTCTTCTGTCGGTTATCGGTTAAGCCAAGCAAGTATGGCAGCGCAGACCGTATCCGGTCGTTCCAGGGTCGGCAAGTGGCCGCAGTCGGGAATGACCATGAGCTGCGCGTCGGGAATTGCTGCAGCCATTTGCTGATGCAGCGCAACGGGGCACAAACGGTCCTCCTCGCCACACAAGACGAGTGTTTTTGCGGCAATATCAGGTAGCAGGGCCTCGGCACTGCGCCTGCCCATCAATGCTGTGCTTTGCCTCGCGAATACGTCAGGGCCGAGACTGACGGCCATATCGATGACCAGTTGGCGCAGTGCGCTGTCGTTCATTAGCGAGGTCGCGAGGTAGCCTGGTTTGAGTTCATTCACGACGATATCTCTGAAGTGCCCCGCGTCTGCTTCGCGAATCTGATGCGTTCGGGTGTCGCGCTTCTCCTGTGTGTCGGCGAGTGGGGTCGTGTCAAGCAGCGCGAGGTGCGTGATTCGCTCAGGCGCCAACCGCACGCACTCCAGTGCAACGATCCCCCCAAGCGACAGACCTGCCAGCGCAAATTGAGTTGGCGCACTGTCCAGCAGGCTCTTGGCCATGCCAGCAATGGAATCAGCGCGCGTCAGGTCTGCGACGGAGACACGACCCTCAATCGCCTCAATCTGGGGTTCAAAAAGTCGTCGGTCGCAGAGCATGCCAGGCGCCAGCACGACATCGGGAGTGCTCATCGTTGGATGCGCGCTGAGCTGCCGAGCACGTGCTCTCCGGAAAACACGCGGTGCTCGGGCAACATCTCGGGATCCTCGATCCGGTGCACCAGCATCTCGGCCGCCGCCGCCGTCATGCGGCCGATCGGCTGTCGCACCGTGGTGAGGTTATAGGCGTCGAACCTCGCCGGACCGATACCATCGAAACCGACGACTGAAAGCTCGTCGGGCACCGATAGTCCGAACTTACCGCGGGCCGCATCGATGCAACCGATGGCCATTGCGTCGTTCGCGGCGATCACCACGTCATACCGAGCGCCATTCTGCAGCAGCGTATGAACGGCCGCCTTGCCGCTGGCATAGCTGTAATCGCCGCTGAGCACCGTGACCTCGTCGACGCCGAGATCATGTAACTGGGCAAGTGCTCCCTGAGTGCGTTCGGCACTGACCGAGGAGTCCTCCGGGCCGGAGATGATCGCGAACCGGCGATGACCCGCAGCATGCAGCGACTGCACCAGCCAGCGCTCGCCTTCCGCTTGATCGCAACGCACGCTGCTGGTCAGGGCGGCTTCGAAAGCGCGGTTGAACAGCACTAGCGGAATATTTGCAGAGCGAAAGACCTCGACTTGGGACTGGTTCAGCATCGCCGCCATCAAGATGCCATCGACCCTGTACTGCAACATTTGCTCTACCACAAGATCGATGTCCCGCTCCTGCGCAAGTGTGAACAACAGGACCCGGATATCGCGCTGCGAGAACTGCTCGGTGAGTTGTACGAGTACCTCGGGATAAAACAGATTAGTCTGACGTCCGATGACAACGGCGACCATGTTGGAGCGTTGTGTAATCAGACCGCGTGCGATTGCATTGGGTCGATAACCGAGCTGCTCAGCCGCTTCAAGTACCCTCGCTCGCATCGCTTTGGACGCGCTAGCGCCGCGCTGAAACACGCGCGATACCGCCGACTGCGACACGCCTGCCAACTCCGCGACATCGTAAGAGGTTGCGCGCCGTCTGGGCCCGACGTGTTTTTGGCCGCGACCTGACATCGCCGTCTCCACCCTTTCAATTGCCAAAGATGCTAGGCAATATTGACTTCGCATGCAATGCGCGAGGGAGAGGGGGAAAACATGACTGATGCCCTGTCGGGCCAGGTCGCGCTGGTGACGGGGGCGGGTCGCGGAATCGGTCGAGGCTGTGCATTAGCGCTAGCTGAACAGGGTGCTCGAGTAATCGGTGCCGCCCGTTCCGAGTCGGATCTCGCCGCCCTGTCCGAACATGCGAGCGGGCGTATCGAAACCTGGGTTGCGGATGTTTGCGACGATGCGTTTCCCGACCGCGTGAGAGCGATCGAAGGTTTGTCGATTCTGATCAATAACGCCGGCGCGAACCGTCCGGCACCTATAGATGAGGTGACGACAGCAGATCTGGACTTTGTGGTCGATCTGAATATCCGCGCGGCCTATCGCGCAGCGCAGGCGGCGGTGCAGTCGATGCTCGGTGCTGAGCGATCGGGCGTCATCATCAACATGTCATCGCAGATGGGCCATGTCGGCTCGCCCAAGAGAACGGTGTATTGCATGACCAAGCATGCAATCGAAGGTCTGACCAAGGCGATGGCGGTGGAGTTGGCGCCGCATGCGATCCGCGTCAATTCGGTTGCACCGACGTTTGTAGAGACGCCACTCACTCGTCCGATGCTTGATAATCCGGAGTTCCGCGACTTTGTGCTCGGCATGATTCCTATGGGCAAGCTGGCCAGCATCGACGACGTGGTGCAGGCCGTGATGTATCTGGTCTCGTCCGGCGCTGCCATGGTTACGGGTCATAGCTTGGTGGTTGACGGTGGGTGGACGGTCCGATGAATGGTTTTGGTGCACTCAACTGGGGCATTGTGGTGGCGTATCTCGCCGCTAATCTGGCGCTCGGCGCCGCATTGAGTCGACGGGTCACGAGTGCGCAGTCGTATGCACTCGGCGACAAGAAGACACCCTGGTGGGCCATCGGCATCTCGGTTGTCGCAACCTATGTCAGCGCCCTGTCATTTCTCGGTGGTCCAGCATGGGCCTACGGGGATGGCATGTCGGCGCTCGCTATCCACATCAATTACCCGTTGGTGATTTTTGTCGTCATCACTGTGTTCCTGCCGTTCTTCTATAACAGCGGCGTGGCGTCGATCTACGACTACCTCCAGAGGCGTTTTGGGCGGGCTTCGCGCAGCGTAATGGCGATGCTGTTCCTCGTCAGTCAGTCGATCACTGCGGCGACCATCCTTACGGCCACGGCCGTTGTCATAACGTTTGCAACCGGGATCGACGCCAAACTTGCGATTGCAATCATGAGCGTGGTTGTCGTCGTTTACACCATGCTGGGCGGCATGACGGCAGTGATCTGGACCGACGTGTTTCAGGGCGTGATTTTGTTTATTGGCGCTGGCGTCGTGTACGCCAATTTGCCGAGCATCTTCGACCCTGTATCCGGCGCACTGGAGACACTAGCCGCAGCGGATAAATTGAATCCGCTCAATTTTGATCTCGATTTCTCGATTGCACCGACCGTGTGGGCGGGTGTGTTCGCGATGACGCTGTTCCACATTACCGTGTACGGAGCAAATCAGATGATGGTCCAGCGAACGCTGGCTGCACGCACCATCGGCGATGCGAAAAAGTCGTACCTGTTGATGGGGTATGCCGCGTTCTTTATCTACTTCCTGTTCTTCCTGATCGGCGCGTTGCTCTATGTGCACTACGATGGCGAGCCGTTCGATCAACCTAACGAGATCATTCTGATTTTCGCCAAATCGCTCGCGATCCCAGGGTTGATGGGGGTTTTGGCGGCGGCTGTGCTGTCAGCATCGATGTCGAGTTTGTCCTCTGCGCTGAACTCACTGGCGACGATTACGGTTTCAGATTTCTACAAACCGATGAGCAAGGTTGAGAGTGGGCATGGTCACTTCCTCAGGGCTTCGCGGTACGCGACGATCCTTTGGGCGATCCTGATTGTGCCGATGGCCATCGCGTTTATCGAGAGCAAGGGCTCGATACTCGAGACCCTGAGCGCCGTCGGCTCGTATTTTGTGGGTGCGAAGCTCGCGATGTTCGGGATGGGCTTTTACTCGAAGCACACGAGCGAGCGTGGGCTTCTCGTGGGCGTTGTTGGCGGTTTTATTGCGATCTACCTCTTCAAGTTCGGGATCCCCGAATCCATTCCGATCATCGGCTTTACACCGCCAGATATTGCGTGGCCCTGGTTTGTCGTGATCGGTGGTGTCGGCAACATCATCATCGCCTGGATAAGCAGCGTACTCCTAGATGGCTTTCAGCCCGAGTGGCACGAGTACAGTGTGCCTGGTCAGATTCGCCGCTTCCGGGAGTCGGGCGACGCCGAGCGCGTCGACGGTTGGTATCGGGTTCCAGGCAAGGTAGACCCCTCCAGCTATGGGCTGCTGGTGTTTTTTGCACTGATCATGGTCGGTCTATACCTGTTCGGTCAGATTTGATCGCTGGAGCGCCCGCTCGCCTGATGAGTTCGACTTAAGTCTCTGATTTCGGCGCCGCTAACCCTTAAGGCCCGTAACGAGATCGAGATTCGTGCGACAACTGACGTGGTTATTTCTTAGCGCATTGGCTGCGCTTACGTTGCCAGCCAACGCCTTTGAACTGCCTTTGCAACCCGAGCCGCCGTTTCGTGTTTATACGGTGGCCGATGGCCTGAACCAGCGTACGGTGCTGGCGATCGAGCAGGATCAGGATGGATATCTCTGGATCGCGACATTTGGCGGCTTGAATCGCTACGATGGCCGCACGTTCGAGGCATACACCACGCTACAGGGGCTGCGTCAGAATCTGATTCAAGCCTTGCTCGTTGACGACCAGAACCGCTTGTGGGCTGGCGACGCGGCAGGGGGGCTGACCATCATAGAACAGGGTGTCGTCACCCGGACTTATGAACCAATGGCAGAGTCTCGAGGTGTCGCTCGAGCGCTCCTTCAAGTTGGCGAAACACTCTACCTGGGTACGCAACCGGGGGGCATGCGCAAGCTCGATCTCGCCGACCCAGACGCCGCGTTTGTGGCCATTCCCGGTGCCCCCGAGGAAACGCTCGTGCTCGTGGAAGAGGTCGCCGGAACGTTACTCGTGGTCAGCACCGACGGTTTGCATCGGTACTTTCCCGACCGAGATGGTGCTTTCGAACTTATCGACCCTGATATTACGGCAATCGGCGAATCACAGAGCGGACCAATCTACGTTGGCAACCGCTCGGGTCAGGTAGGTCGAGTCAGCCGCGATCAGATCGAGTGGTTTGACCGACAGTATCCAGAGTCGATCAGCGGATTGACGGTGCGCGATGGCAAAGTTGACTGGGTGTTTCTCGAAGGTGCCGGCATGGTTCGGTTCGACGGCGACAACCAAAATCGGTGGGCATCCGCATCGAGCGCAGCGACACCCAAGTACGACTCGGATGGCGTTCTTTGGTTGCCAACTCGCTTAGGGTTGCTACGTTATCTGGGTGAGCGGTTTCGCCACTACTCGCTCGAGTTTGAGGGCATAAGCCCAGAGGTATTCTCTATCCTTCCAGGTCGAGATGACGATGCCTGGTTTGGCACCAACAACGGCCTGCTGCATGTGACAGCCGATGGCGTGATCGAAAACGTCTCCGACCGCCTGGGGATTATTCGCCGTGAGGTTCGTGATCTCCGATTCTCGAACGATGGCAAAACACTCTGGATCGGTCACGTGCCGAGTCCTCTGTACGGTGTTGACCTCGACTCCATGGAAATCGTGAAGACGATCGGTGATCAGAACACCCTGACCGTCAGTCTCGAAATGGATGAGGAGGGCCATCTTTGGGCAGGTTCCTATCTCGGTAACCTCACTGAATATGATGCTGAGACGGACACCCTGAAAACGTATGAAATCGGCAATGGGGCGGCGATCTACGGACTTGATCTCGCGGCGGACGGAACACTTTGGTTCGCCGCCAATTATCGTGGACTGTATCGACTGGACACTCGAGATCCGAACGCGAAGCCGGAGCAGGTACTCAACGCTGAGGATCTTTCTGAGGAATTTTTCACGCACGTTGTCGCCGAGGGTTCCGGCGACGATACCGCTGTGTGGTTTACCAGTACTCAGGGCGGGGTATATCGCTGGCGCGACGGCAGGACAGACCGTGTTATTCCGCAGGAGGAATTACAGAACAACACGATCTACGGTGTGCAACCGCTGCCGGACAATACCGTGGTGATCGCAACGAGCCGAGGCGTCTATCGCTACGATGAGGCGCGAAATGCGATAGAGCAGTACAGCGCAGAAGATGGGTTCACTTCCATCGAGTCGAAAGCGCATGCCATGTATTTCAGCGATCCCGGTACGCTCTGGATCGGCACAACGAGCGGTGTGACGGCGATGAATGTTGAACAGCCCATGGCTGGGGTCTCGACACCAAGAACTGTGATTTCCCATCGGTTTGTCGATGAGTTCGCTATCGATCCCACGATGGAGCCGCCCGAAGATGCGAGCTTCGATCGGGTGCTAATCGAGTTCGGTTCAATTTCGATGCGCAACTCACAGGGCGTACAATTCAGCTATCGACTGATCGGCAGCGACGATGCGTGGAGTGCACCTACTGCCAATGCGTCGATCAGCTACTCGAACCTTGCCCCGCGCAAATATACATTTGAAGTACGATCCCGCCTTGCGGGCGGCGCCTGGAGCGAGCCAGCCACATGGAAGTTCACCGTCCCGACACCGCTCTGGCGCACGCCATTGTTTATCGCGGCCATGATCGCTCTGGCCTTTGCCGTTACCTGGTCCGGGATACAGCTGAGGCTGCGCGCGGTCGCTAACATCAACCGTCGCCTACGAGACGAAGTTGCGGAACGAACGCGCTCGCTGGAAGACGGTCGCAGGGAACTGGAGAAGATCAACGAACAGCTCAGCAGTGAAATCAGTGAGCGGCAACGTGCCGACGAACTGCGTGCCGATGTTGAAGCGAGATTCCACCAGGCCTACCAGAACTCACCGGTGGGCATGGCCCTCGTCAATACCGAGGGTCGCGTCTACGATTCCAATCCGAGCATGAAGCGATTGTTCTGGCCTAACTCGAGTGTGGATCGACAGGAACCGTTGATCGAAATCATTGCAGAGCATGACCGACCGATGTTCTCGGACTACTTCGAACGATTCGCGGCACTTGCGGATTCTTCGAAAGTCTCGAGCATGGAGGTCGATTGTGTCAGTGCGGACGGCAATATTCGTCGCATCGATTTCCATCCTTCCGCGGTACGCGATAACGACGGACTGCTCAAGTACATCGTATTGCTCGCGAATGACGTGACCGAGAGTCGCGCGATGACCGATCAGCTGGCTTACCAGGCTCGCTTCGATGAACTCACCGGTTTGTACAATCGCCGCGCATTCGCAGAGCAGCTAGAGCTGGTCACTAGTACCGACGAATCGGAGGGCGATGCGTTTCTCATGTTCCTCGACCTCGATCAGTTCAAGGTCGTGAACGATACCTCTGGGCATGCCGCTGGCGACGAGCTGTTGAGACAGGTTGCGGTGCTGATTCGAGAGGGCGTTCGTAGCCACGATGTTGTGGCGCGTCTGGGTGGCGACGAGTTCGGTTTGATACTACGAGGCTGCACCCACGATGTCGCTAAACAACGCGCCGAGAATATCCGTCAGCGCATCCAGGATCTGGAGTTCCTCTGGGGCGCTGAGATATTCCGTATCGGCGTCAGCATTGGTGTTGTACCGGTTGGCACGGGCGATACAGACCTTAACGAGCTGCAGCAGGTTGCCGATGCTGCTTGCTACGCTGCAAAAGAGGCAGGGCGTAACCGTGTCCACATGGTGGACAGTGAAAGCGACGCGGTCTACGAGCACCGGGGTGAAATGCGATGGGTCCAACGTTTGAACCACGCCATCGACACAGATAATTTCGTGCTGTTCGGACAACGAATCGTCGCGTTGGATAGCGGGCCTGATCAGCCTGAACGGATCGAGGTTTTGTTGCGCATGCGCGATCGCGTCAACGACAGACTGATACCGCCGGGCGCATTCCTGCCAGCCGCAGAACGGTATGGATTGCAGGGTAAACTCGATCAGTGGGTTGTGCGTCAGGTAATCGGCGTTCTGGCGCAACAAGAGACCCGAGAGGTTGAGCGTCAGGAAATCTGGGTCAACCTCTCTGGCGGTACGGTCGGAGATGCAAAGCTCTCCAAAGATCTGATTCGTCAGGTCGAAGCGGCGGATCTTCCTCCGGGGAGTCTCAACTTTGAAATCACCGAGACGGCGGTTATCAGGCGGATTGATGAAGCGATCCGATTGATCGCAGCACTGCGAGCGATGGGCTGTCGTTTCGCACTGGATGACTTCGGTAGTGGCCTCTCTTCCTTTGGGTATCTGAAACGACTGAACGTGGATTGTCTCAAGATCGACGGCCAGTTTGTTCGCGACATCGCAACCGATCCGACCGACCGGATTTTCGTGAAATCGATCATCGATATCGCACACACGCTGGGCATGCGAATCGTCTCCGAGTTTGTTGAAGACGACCGGATTCTGAGTGAGGTACAGGCGCTTGGCAGTGACTACGCGCAGGGTTTCGGTGTGCATCGGCCTGAGCCGCTCGACAATATGGTGACCCTCACGACGGTAATCCGAAACGCGGGCATCTGAGTCTCTCTTTCGGTCGCGTCGGGCCTCGACTACACTCTGAATTCCTTACGCGCTTGCTGGAGTCCGTCATGTCGAACCGCACCATTCCTGTACTTTTAGGCGCCTTGGCTTTGACAGCCTGCGGCGGCGAAGAACCAGCCAGTACCGAAGTCGCCGCACCAGAGGGTGCCGTTGAGGCGGAGGCACCTGTCGCCGAAATCGCGTTGCCGAGAAGCGATGCACCCGAGGGTGCACGAGCCTTCATTGTTGAACCCGCCGATGGGGCAACCGTCAGCTCACCTTTCAAGGTTGTGTTCGGTTCGGAGAACATTGAGGTGCTAAAGGCGGGTGAGCAAAAGGATGGCTCGGGACATCATCACTTGTTGGTGAATGCGCCGCTACCCGACTTTGGCATGCCGATTCCGGCATCCGATCAGTATCGCCACTTTGGTGGCGGCCAAACGGAAACCGATCTGGAGCTCGAGCCCGGCACCTACTCTCTGCAGCTATTGTTCGGCGATTACCTTCACATTCCTCATAACCCGCCGGTGTATTCCGAAGTAATCACCGTTACTGTCGAATAACGCATTCAACGGCATCGCCCGCGCCGAGGTGAGCGCTGGGTCCCATCGCTAAAAAGATCGTAAATAGTATTGAGAATGACTCTCATTTACTTTAATTTACGTTCTCCGAACAATAACCACGAGAAATCCGATGCTGGTCTTCCATCCAGGGCGCGGTTTGCGCCTGCTACCTGCAGCCGTACTTGCAGCTTTATCCATCAATGCGTCAGCTCAGGATGATGACGTTGAAGAAATCATAATCGAGGGCCGGTACCTCTCGTTTGATGAGTTGAATTCGGTCAAGACGCCAACCCCGGTGCTGGATGTTCCCCAGAGTCTGTCGATTCTGACCGCCGCACAGATCGAAGAGCAGGCATTCCAGAACATCGGCGACGTGCTTCGCTATACGCCGGGCGTTTCGATCAGCCAGGGTGAGGGTCATCGCGATGCGATCATTATTCGAGGCGTACAGTCGACGGCCGATTTCTTTGTCGATGGCGTGCGTGACGATGTTCAGTACTACCGTCCGTTGTACAACGTCCAGCAAGTCGAAATCCTGCGCGGCTCCAATGCACTGCTATTCGGTCGCGGGGGCGGTGGCGGTGTCATCAACCGCGTGCAGAAGCGCGCGGAAATCGGCGAGCAGTTCACAACACTGACCACGGGGCTTGATACGTTTAGTGCCTACACTGGCATGCTGGATACGAACCTCACGACGGGCGAAAGTTCGGCGCTGCGACTCAACGCGTTCTTTACCGGTCTCGACAACCATCGTGATTTCTTTGATGGGGATGGATTTGGCATCAATCCCACGTTTACCGCCGAGCTCGGGGATAGTACGACGCTGATTCTCTCTTATGAGTATCTTGACGACGATCGCGTCGTCGACAGAGGTGTGCCGTCTGTGGTCAATGCCAATGGTCCGAATGCACCGCTCGAAGGCTTTGAAGACACCTTCTTTGGTTCTCCGGATCAGAACTTCACGACGCTCGAAGCGCAGCTATTCCGAACCCGACTGGAGCACCGGTTCTCCGACGCGCTGCGCGGCAACCTTACGGCGCAGTTCGCTGACTACGATAAGGGTTATCAAAACCTCTACCCCAGCGATTCTGTTGTTGTCACGAATGGAACGTTTCCAGGCGTCGAACTCGACGGCTATCGAGATACCACCGATCGTCAGAATCTGATTATTCAGGGTAATCTCGTGGGCGAATTCCAGACGCGCGATATCGGACACACAGTGCTTGCAGGGTTTGAGTTCGGCGACCAGGAAACGGCCAATGCGCGCCTCGACAATGTCTTTCCCGACGTTATGGATGACCAGCGCGTCATCGACTTCACGGATCCGTTGGTGATTCCCGCATTTGGTTTCACTAATCGTTCTCGTGACCGCGAGTCCGAAGTGAGATTCACCTCGCTGTATCTGCAGGACCAGATTGACCTGACCGATCGTTTCAAACTGGTTGTCGGTCTGCGCTACGACGAGTTTGAGATCGAGGTGCTTGATCTGATCGAAGCGGATGCTGGTCGCGATGCGTCGTTCACCCGCACAGATACCGAGGTGACACCACGACTTGGTTTCATCTATAAGCCGGTCGAGAATGTTTCGGCTTACGCCAGCTACAGCGAGACATTCTTGCCGCGCTCGGGCGACCAGTTCCTGACACTGAATCTCGACTCGGAAAGCACACGTGCCCAGTTCTTTGAGAATCGCGAGCTTGGATTCAAGTGGGATGCTGCCGACGGCCTGAGTCTGACAGCTGCGGTGTTCGAGCTCGAACGCGAGAGTTTTACCTCCATCGATCCTGAGGATCCCGAACAGGTTATCCTGATCGAAGGCTCGCGAACCCGAGGCGTTGAATTGCAGGCCATCGGTAACGTCACCGACTTCTGGTCCGTGACAGCGGGTTACTCCTATCTCGATGGAGAGGTAGAGCGTGCAGACGGTAGCGGTACCGATGGAAATGTCACCCGTCAGACACCTGAGAACATGTTCTCGGTCTGGAACAATATCCGAGTATCCGAGAAGTTGAGTCTCGCGTTCGGTGCGACTTATCAGGACAGTTTCTTCGTTCGCGAAGACAACGCGACCGAAGTGCCCAGCTTTGTGAGAGTCGATGCCGGTGCGTTCTACACAGTGAACGATTCACTTCGCATCCAGCTGAATGTCGAGAACCTCTTGGACGAAGAGTACTTCCCGGACGCGCACAGTAATGACAACATCACCACGGGCGAGCCGCTAAACGCACGCTTAACGGCGGTCTTCAGCTTCTAATTGGGCGCCCCGCGACCGATCGCGGGCGACGAGGTCAGTGGGCTCAGCGTATCGTCGCTCGACTGCGCGACACTCACTTGGTTGCGCCCTTGGTATTTGGCGCGATACATCGCTCGGTCGGCGCGAGCGATCAGAGATTCGATGTTGCGATCATCCGTCAGCAAACTGGCAACGCCGATGCTGGCGGTGATCGATAACGTCCGCTCGCCAACCTGAGCGGGCGAGCTCTCGATCTGCGCTCGCAGACGCTCGGCGATCTCTTCGGCAGTCGGTTCAGGTTTGTTCGGCAAGATGAGGAGAAACTCCTCGCCGCCAAGACGGGCGACCACATTCCGCCCGCCTTTCTGATCGGACAAAAGCTCCGCGATATGCACCAGTACGCGGTCGCCACCGGCATGCCCGAAACTGTCGTTGACCTGTTTGAAATGATCGATGTCGGCGACCAGTACCGACAAAGGCTGACCAAGCTGTCGCGCCTGCTCAAAAGCGCGACGCCCAGATTCAACCGACCCATGGCGATTGAGCAGCCCCGTTAACTGATCGCGAATGGCCATACCTCGGAGTTTCACCGACAGATCCGAAGAAAACACGAACAACACGACGGTCCCGATGCCGATGTACGCGATCGGCAAAGTGAGCATGCCGAAGTCCGTGTGCGTCTGCAGGACATCGGGTGGCGGGTTGCGTCCAAGATCAAATGCGATGACCGCCGAGACCGCCTGGATCAGTGAAAACAGTCCGAGTGTGCCTGCGAGTGCGTATTCCGCGATCTGAGTGCCGCGCCGTTTCCTGAACACCATGGCGGCGAGCAGGAACGCCGAAATCGCCGCGACAGATGGAACGGCCGCTTCTCTCAGACCGGTGTGCGGACGGACGAGCGTTGCAGCAATCAGTACTGCAAACCCCAAGCCGGCGGCCACCATCAATTGCATCAGGGTTCGGGGATCGCGTACACGAAGACAGTGGCCAAACGATGCGAATACGATGAGGAGAAGTGCGAACAGCTCCACGAAAAAGTAATAGTTGGTCGCACCCATGGTTTCCGGGCCGAGGCACTCAACGCCCCATCGCAACGTTGACGCTACGAATCCGATCGTCCAGCACAACGTGTATGCCTCTCGAATAAAGAGCCGCCAGGCGGTGAAAGCGATTCCCGTGTACATCGCGCAAGCGAGTGTGAGGGTGAAGCACAGATAGTCGACGTCAAGTTGCATGCGAAGCAGTCTGCCTCAGGCAACCGTGATGAGTCAGGGACTAGTCCACGTTTTATGGTAAAACCAATGTTGACAAATTATAGTATTAATACTATTAATTGTTCCATGGTTAGGAAGAAACGTAGTGAAGAACCACCGGTATTCAATCGTCTTGCCGCACTTCGCGCGGACCACGGGTTGTCTCGGCAGCAAGTGGCGGAGGCGGTGGGGGTGCACTACCAGACCATTGGCTACCTGGAGCGTGGCGAGTACCGACCCAGCCTTTTGTTGGCATTGCAGATTTCTGCGCTGTTCAAGCTGCCTGTGGAAGCCATCTTCTCGCTCGAGCCAATGAGTGCGATGAGCGAACAACTGTTTGAGAGGAGCAACGGATCATGACCAACGACAAGGCACGCGAACTGCGTCGAGAGGTGGTCGATGAGGTACGCAAAAAGGCGGACCGAGATTTTTACGACACACGCTACGACTTCGTGCGACCGCTGGGTCGCCGTCGGGCGCTGGTGGTGACTACCTTTATCCTGCTACTCGGTTACGGCGTACTGAACTATTACGATTATCCGGAGTTTGTATTGCCGATATTGATCCTGTGGGGCATCTGTATGTGGCTCTTGCGAATGTCCACGCGAGGCATCACCGATTATCCCGACGAAATCGTCGACGAGCGCATGCGACAAGTGCGAGGGCTCACGTATCGCCACGCCTTCATGGGTTCAATAGTCGTGATTAGCGGGTACATATCGATCTACATGATCAACCAGTTGTGGGCAAAATTTGGCTCTGCCGTGCCGATGACCGCGGATCAATTACACGATATGGGGTTTTGCATGTTCTTCGCGTGCATGAGTCTACCCACTGCGGTTTTTGCCTGGAACGAACAGATCGTTTGATCAGCGTAAGAGCGTGATCTTGCCGATGGTGTCGCCTTGCTCCAGTCGACGGTGCGCTTCGCGAAGATTCGCCGCTGTGATGCCGTTCATCGTCTCCGATCGGGTGGTTTTGAGGCGACCAGCGTCAATTTCCCCGGCGATGTAATTCAAGAGCTCCTGCTGGCGAATCATGTCGGAGGTTTGAAACATGGAGCGTGTGTACATGAACTCCCAGCAAAATGTCGCTGACTTCATTTTCAGCACCGACATATTGAGCGGGCGGGTGTTCTCAACAATGCTGACAATCCGGCCTTGTGGCTTGATCAGGTCGCACACCGTGTCCCAGTGGCTGTCGGTGTCGTTGAACACTGCGATGTAGTCGACGTAATTCAATCCCAGTGCTTCGATCTGGGCACGCATAGGTTGGTGGTGATTGATGACATGATCTGCACCTAGCTCGTTCACCCAGCGAGTTGTCTGCTCTCGTGATGCAGTGGCAATGACGGTGAGACCGGCAGCTTTTGCCAGCTGAATCCCGATAGATCCGACGCCACCGGCACCGCCGATGATCAGGATGGTCTCGCCTGTGTTAGCGCTCTCAACATCGATCTCCAGCCGATCGAAGAACGCCTCAAACGCCGTGATCGATGTCAGTGGCAGCGCTGCGGCGTCGACAAAGTCGAGCGTTGCGGGTTTGCGACCCACAATCCGTTCATCGACGGCTTGCAGCTCGGCATAAGCGCCTTGGCGCGTGATATCGCCCGCGTAAAAAACCGCATCACCGACTTTGTAGTGAACGACCGAATCACCGATCGCCTCAACAATGCCGGATGCATCCCACCCCAGTACCTTGGGTGGATCCTCGACGCCGTCTTTAGGCGCGCGAACCTTCGTGTCCACTGGGTTTACGGCAATTGCTTCAATGCGGACCAGCAAATCATGAGGCTCAAGCCCAGGCGTCGGGAGCTCGACATCGATCAACGATTCCGGGTCCTCAATCGGCAGATAACGTTGCAGTCCTACGGCTCTCATCAATTTACGCTCCATTCCCATCCTCAGGCTACACCGCCATGAACTTGGCGTCACATTTCCGACACCGTGGCGTCATGCGCAATAGCTAGTTTGATGGGTCACTCCCATGGAGTGCCGAATGACTTTGGAGAACACAATGAGCGATCACGATCGAGAGGAAGAGTTACGTATCTGGACCCCGACACGTCGTGGGTTCGTGAAGAGTCTGGCCGCGGCCGGCGGGATAGTCATTGCGCCTGCTTTCATGCAAACCGCCAGAGGCGATTTGAGGGCGACATCGCTATTCCCTCTTGGCGTCGCATCCGGTGATCCGAAATCGGATTCCGTAGTGCTCTGGACTCGGGTCGTAGAAGACCCCATCACCGGGCAGGGACTCGGCAACAAGAATGTCCCGCTAGGTTGGGAGGTCGCAACAGACCCAGGCATGCGCAACATCGTGCAGGCGGGTCGAGTGACTGCCCGAGCGCGAAACGGTCATGCGGTGCGCGTGATTGCACGTCGCCTACCTGCCAATGCATGGCTTTACTATCGTTTTTACACGCTGGGCAAATACAGCGGGCATCAGTCGCGAATTGGCCGGACACGAACCTTCCCGAGCCCGTCGCAAACGGGTATCCCGGCGCAGGGCCCATATGCAGCGCGAACAGATTCGATGCGATTCGCGTTCGTGTCTTGCCAGAATTACACGCAGGGGTTCTATCCCGCTTGGCGCGACATCGCCCAGCAAGACATCGACTTTGTGGTACACACGGGCGACTACATGTACGAGAGCGGCGCGTCTTCCAATCCGCTTTTGCCCACACGCAACCATACGGGCGGCGAGACTTTCACGCTGGATGACTATCGCAACCGATACGCGCTCTACCGCCTGGACCAGGACCTGCAGGATGCCCACGCGCACGCGCCTTTCATCGTGACTTGGGATGATCACGAGGTCGACAACAACTACGCCGGCACGATCGCCGAAGAGGGCGCGCCGTTTATCGATGCGGACTTCCTGGAGCGCAGAAAAAATGCTTATGAGGTCTACGGAGAGACCATGCCAGTGCGGCGCACGCGCAGCCGCGATGGCAGTTTCCCACTGGCACGTCGCCTGCAATTCGGCAGGCTTGCCGATATCCACGTATTGGATTCACGCCAGTTCCGCGACGATCAGGCGGCTGCGGACGGGTTCGGATCCAACGATACGAGTATCGATCCTCAAGTTGCTGCATTGTTGGAGAGCGTTTTCGGCGAGGTGATTTTTGATGCGGCTGGTATTCAGGCTCAGGAACGCACGCTTCTCGGATTTGATCAGGAGTATTGGCTCGGCAGGAACCTCGCGAGCTCCAAGGCGCAATGGAACGTTTTGGCGCAACAAGTGATGGTCATGCCTTGGGACCTCAGAACGACGGGGCGTTTGAACGTGCAGTTCGGGCCTGACTTCCCCGGTAAAGATGAGGTGCTGACGGCAATCGACTCGCTGGAGGACCTCATCAGCATGGACGCATGGGATGGCTATGGCGCTTCTCGCGACCGATTGTTCGAAGTGCTTGATCGAGCGAGGCCAGGAAACCCGGTCGTGCTCACCGGTGACATTCACTCGGGCTGGGGTGCGGAGCTGCTCAAGGATTTTGGCGACCCTGAAAACTCAGATGTTCTGGCAGCTGAGTTCGTGTGCACATCGATTGCGTCGACATTTGCGGGGGCCGATCCTCGCCCTATCGATGCTATCGTCAGGGCTGGCATTCCTGATAATCCGCATATCAAATACTTCGACGGCCGGTTCCGTGGTTACAGTCTGTGTGATGTTTCGGCCACGCGTTGGCGTACGGAGTATCGCGCGGTCGGTTCACCTGAAAATCTGTTGAACCCTGATCCATTGGCATTAGTGCCGCAAACCGGCGATCCGGTATTTACGGCGGCCGTCGCAGAGATCGAGTCCGGATTCAATTCACCCGGCGAACGCAAACCCCTGCAGGTTTCCAATAACTTGCCAGGGTAGGCCGAATTAGGCGAACGGTGTCGGGACTACGATGTAGCCCGACGCCGTATCGCCGTAGGCTTCGACTGCGCTACCTGCTTGATAGTGCGCAGCGATCAGCAGGCAGACGATGGCGTCCAGCTGGTCTTCGTTCGCTTTCAGCGCCTTGCCACGCAATGCGGCGATAAGCTGCGGATCAAAAATGGGCGCTACGGACTCCGAGAACACCACCGACAGTCCGGTATCCGAAGCCCGTTCCTGAATCAGCTCTGCCAATCGGATTTGCCCACCTCGCTTCTCGTTGACGCTGCCCTTTTTGTATCGCAATCGTTCCGGCAGCGAAAACAACTCAATGATTGCCGGGTGCGGGTAACACTCGATCTGCCAGGGCCCCGCTGGTTCGCCATAGTGTTTGAGTCCCCGGGCGCTGAGGCTCTCCCCGAGCTTCACGCTCGCCGCATCCGGATAGAGCGTTAGGTTAGACGGATGGCAGCCCGCACTGCGCGAACGGTAGTCCTTGTTGAGATCCCGCTCGCACGGTCTTTGACCCGCCTGATTGCGGATGATGAGTGCAGCATCTACAGCAACCCCGTGTGGTTGACCTTCCCGATCAATCGCGGACATGACCTCATCGAGCGAGACGAGTGATCCTGTGACGGCGTCAACCGAAAGGCGCTGACCGTGCAGGGCACCGAGCGCCACGGCGGACGGATTGCGCTCTGGCTGCCACGCGAGGTCAACTCCGGCGAGCCTATAGGTGGTCATTGGAGGATCCGCTCAGACATATTGCGCGAGCGTAAACCGAGATGAGGAAAAAGCCACGAAAATGCTTGCAATGCAAACGCGAATCATTATCATTTGTATTTATGGATGAGCCTGAACACCAAAAAAGAAGTTCTCGACCCGCCCGCATCCCGTTGATCAAAGCAAGGGATCTGTTCGGCGAGGATCGCGAGGTCCGCATTGAGTTCCGTGGCGAGCACTACTCTTTGCGTGTTACCCGGAACGACAAGCTCATCCTCACCAAGTAACTCGAGTAGCCAGCCCGCGGTATCGCTCGCCGCCAGCCAGCAAAACCTCCGGACAAAGCAGGGGATTTGTTGCAATGAAAAGGATGCTGGCAAGTTGTGTCTGTCTCGCCTCGCCTCTCTCGGTAGTCGCCGATGAGGAACGTGAGGTTGTGGACAACATCATCGTAGAAGCGGCAAAAGCGCCGGTCACACAAGCAGAGATCGCGGCGCGAATCACAGTTGTGGACGCCGAGCAAATCGATCGTGAACTGGCACAGAACATCAGCGATTTGGTGCGATTTGAGCCCGGTGTCGACGTCGTCGATCAAGGCAGCCGATTTGGATTCTCGGGAATCAGTATTCGCGGGATCGGCGGCAACCGCGTACAGGTGGAAATCGACGGTGTACCCGCTTCCGATGCTTTTTCGATCGGCAGTTTCTCGAACGCCGGCAGGGATTTCATCGACATCAATAACATCCAACAGGTGGAGATCAGCCGTGGTCCGGCGTCCGCTTTATTTGGATCGGACGCGCTCGGTGGTGTGGTGAGCTTTGTGACGCAAACACCTCAGGGGCTTTTGGGTGAGGACGCCTCACACCTCGACGGATCCGTTGGCTATAACAGCGTCGACTCGAGCCAAGTGATCTCCGCTACCGGTGCTCAAAGATTCGGTGCTATCACCACTATGCTGCAGGTAACGGGCCGCGATGGCACCGAGCGCAATACGCCGCTGGTAGATCCACTGCAGTCGGACAGTTTGAATCTGCTGGCTAAAGTCGGCGTGGGTGATACCGATGCTGGCGGTGTTCTGTTCACGCTCGAGCGTTTCGAAGCCAACAACCTCACTGCAGTCAACTCGCTTGAAGGTAGCAATGATCTTTCGCCACTGTTCGGGTTTCCCTATCTGGTCGACACCACACGCGTTGCTGGTGATGACGCCCGTTCCCGACTTCGTGCCACGGTCAGTCAGGAGTGGCGGGCAGGTGCTGGCCCCCTTGACTACATTCGCTGGCGCGCTTTTCATCAGGAAAGCGAAACGACACAAACCACGTTTGAGGATCGATCTACCCTGATTCTTGGTGCGCCCGGCGAGATCGCTCGTGAACGCGGATTTGTATTCGACCAAAAGCTACAGGGGCTCGAACTCAATCTCGCAAGCAAGCACAATTTTTTTGGTTTAGAACACAGTCTCTCGTACGGCCTCGAATATGAACGCGCCGACACCGAACAGATACGGACGGGAACAGAGACTAACGTGCTCACCGGTGAGACCGGAAATACGGTAGGCCCGGATACGTTCCCCGTTCGGGATTTTCCGGTCTCACGCACAACTCGAACGGGCGTCTATCTTCAAGATGCCATTGCGATCGGTGACGTTACTCTGCTTCCCGGCATTCGTTATGACCGCTTCACGCTCGACCCTCGGCCAGACGCGATATTTCTTGCGGACAATCCGGGCGTTGAATCTGTGGAAATCGACGATGCACGATTCTCACCAAAATTCGGTGCGACGTGGCAAGCGACAGACACGATGCAGTTGTATGCCCAGTACGCCGAGGGATTTCGCGCCCCGCCTGTCAATGACGTGAACATCGGCTTCACGAACCTTCAGTTTGGTTACACCGCACTCCCCAATCCCGACCTCGAATCCGAATCGAGTCGGGGCGTCGAGGCCGGCATGAGGCTCGCCACAGATGCGGCCAGCTACGAGTTGGCGGTATTCGAGACGCGCTACGATGATTTCATCGAATCGCTCTCTGTCGTTGGGTTCGATCCGATTTTGCAGGTCCTGCAATTCCAATCGATCAATCTCGATAACGTTCGCATCAGGGGCGCCGAGTTCAGCGGCAGCTTCCAACCGCGGCGATTTGAGGGTTGGCAGGTTCGTTTTGCCGCCGCATACGCCGACGGTGAAAACCGGAATACCGGCAAGCCGATCAATTCCATCGCACCGCTAAATGGTGTGCTTGGCCTTGACTATCTCGCATCCAGCGATCGCTTCGGGGTGTCGGCTATTGCTCGCGGCGCGGCACGGCAGACCCAGTTGGATGAGACGCAAGGCGATCTGCTTAGTCCCGCCGGATACGTGATCTACGACCTGACCGGTTTTTGGAAGCCGACCGATGCAACGCGTTTGCGATTCGGCGTTTTCAATCTGACCGATCGCGCGTTCACGCCCTACCTCGATGTGCAGGGTGTACTGGTCGATGGCCCGGCGGACCCCAGGCGTTTCCTGCGGCCAGGCCGCGAATTCAATGTGGCGCTCGACTGGCGCTTCTGAACCCAGAAAAGACAACGGAGGACGAAATGGATTTGAAAAAAATGGGGGCAATGATCAGTGCGGCGCTCGTGTTGAGCGGCTGTGCCAGTATCCCTTCCGAGACAGCGCCGGCGCCGGTGGCGGAAGCAGCATCGACACCGGAGTACCGATACGTCGCGAATTCTGGTTTTGCGAGCATCGCGAACGGGAAGACCGCTCAAGAGCAGGATCGTCTGGCGATCCTCGCTATGAGCGGCGACTACCGTGTGAGTTTCGAGTTCATGGAAACCGTGCCACTAGTCAGTGACTACTCTGATTTCACGGAGAAGACATCGGGGGGTTACGAGACCGTTGTCGTGGTCTCAGAGTCTCCCGAGCATATCGTTCTGCAGCATCTGCTGGTCGCTCCGTCCGGACATGTGATCAAGCACTGGCGACAGGACTGGACGTATGAAGCCAGCGAACGCTTCGAGTTCTCCAGCGATCAGACCTGGACTGTTCGCGACCTTGCGCCGGAAAAAACAGCCGGCGCATGGACGCAATGCGTCTTCGAGGTGTCCGACGCACCGCGATACTGTGGAACCGGTCGTTGGAATCACAAGTATGGCGTTTCCACATGGACCAGCGATCGTACCTGGCGTCCCCTCCCAAGGCGCGAATACACCGTGCGTAGCGACTACAACGCCATGAATGCGGAGAACCGTCACACCATCACGCCCCAGGGTTGGACGCACGAGCAGGACAACACCAAAACCATTCGCCATGGTGAGGAGACGACGGGTACGATCGTGCGCGAGTTCGGGTTCAATCACTACCGCAATATTGAGGGATATGACTTCACTCCTGCTGATGAGTACTGGTCGAAGACGGCAGAATTCTGGTCACTGGTGCGTGATGAGTGGCAAGCGCGCCTGTCCACAACCGGCACATTGAAACTGACGACTGATGTGAGTGGTATGCCCATCATCGCTGCGATGTTTGGACACGCCGAACGGTCAGACACGACCAGCAGTGAGGAACAGCTGATCGCGATCAATGACGTGCTCAACACCCATACGCATGATGGTTCTGAAACCGTCGCTGAAACGGCAGACAACGCGGTGACGGCTGCTAGCTATTAGTGGGGATTGTGGTTCCACCCGGCCAAATCGGCGTGGGCGCGTAAGTCGAGTTTGTGCGTCCACGCTGATCGGTGCTGGTGGGCCAGATGGAAATAGGTCTCAGCCATTTGCTCGGGAAGCATTAGCCCATCGTCGCTGGTATCGCTAAGCGCGCGATTGCCGATTTGTGCGCCGAGATTGTAGCGCGCAATGTTCCCCTTTCTGGTTCATTTTCGCTTCCAGTACCGTCCAATAAGGGGCCGTTTTTGCGCATTTGGTCAGGACAACGCATTGGTTACAAACAAAATCATCGGAGCATAACTTTTGTTTTGCATAACGTAACGCCCAGATACGGTAGGGAATTCTTCCGAAATGTCATAAATGGGCGCCAAATAGCAATAGATGTGCAGTTGATCGAGTTTCGACAGCTAGCGTAGCGTCGAATGCGGTGTTAACCGGAGCCAAGTTGGCGCAAGACCTTCGACTCCGAATTCGGTTAGGAGTGATCATGAAGACGAAGGGCATCTTTGCTCGGGGCCGTCTCGCGACGGCGCTCATTTTGGGGACTTTGCTGGCATCGCCGGTATCCATGGCGGGTGGGTCCGATCCTGCCACCACTTCCACCACACTGGCTGAGTCGCCACCGACCAACCAGTTCATCGTGAAATACAAATCGCTCGCGGTGAGTCAGTCACCGATCGGTGCCACGATCGCATCGGGCAATACTGGCGATCAGGCCAGAGTGCTCTCACAGGCAATGGGCATGCAGGTGACACTGAAGCGACGTGCTGCCAGTGGCGCTGCGGTCTACCGGATCGCACAGTGGCGCAAGCCCGCCGAGTTGAAGCTCATGCTGGCGAAGATTCAGGCGGACCCGAATGTCGAGTACGCGGAGCCGGATTTGCTGCTGCAGCCGATGGCAACTCCAAACGACGCGCGTTACAACGAGCAATGGCACTACTTCGAGCCGACCGGTGGTCTGAATCTGCCATTGGCTTGGGATAGCACGACCGGCGCCGGAACGGTGGTTGCGGTGATCGACACCGGTTACCGTGCGCACCCCGATCTCGCGGGCAACCTTCTGCCCGGTTACGACATGATCAGCGATACGTTTGTCTCCGTCGACGGAGATGGCCGAGACAGTGACGCAACTGATCCGGGCGACTTCTCCACACCGGGCCAATGTGGTCCAGGTCAACCGGCTCGAAGTTCCAGTTGGCATGGCACCCACGTCGCTGGCACTGTCGCCGCCGTGACCAATAACGGCACCGGTGTCGCTGGAGTTGCCTACGGTGCCAAGGTCGTCCCGTTGCGCGCCCTGGGTCGCTGCGGCGGTTACACGTCGGATATCGCAGACAGCATCATCTGGGCTTCGGGTGGCAGTGTGGCGGGTACGCCGACCAACGCAAACCCGGCGGACGTTATCAACATGAGCCTGGGCGGCGGCGGCGCCTGCTCGACGACGACGCAATCCGCGATCAATATTGCACGTGCTAACGGGGCTACAATCGTGGTTGCGGCCGGCAACTCCAACCAGAACGCATCGGCATTTAACCCGGCGAACTGTTCCGGCGTTATTACGGTCGCCTCGACCAATCGCAACGGTGGTCGTGCGTATTACTCGAACTTCGGAGCGGATGTCGATGTGGCAGCACCGGGCGGTGATGTCCGCGCGAGCGCCGCGAATGGTGTCTTATCCACACTGAACAGCGGCGGTACGACGCCAGGCAGCAACAACTACGCTTTCTACCAGGGCACCAGCATGGCAGCGCCGCATGTGGCCGGCCTTGCTGCGATGTTGAAGGCGCTTGACTCGAGTCTGACGCCTGATCAAATCGAGTCGACGATCACCTCGACGGCGCGCGCGTTTCCTGCGACCTGCTCTCAGTGTGGCGCTGGCATAGCCGACGCGGCTGCCGCGGTAGCTACGCTGACAGGCGGCGGTGGTGGTGGGGGCGGTAGCGAGCCTGTACTCGAGAACGGTGTTCCTGAGACGGGTCTGGCTGCGAGCACCGGTAGCGAGCTTCGCTTCACGATCGAAGTGCCCGCCGGTGCGAGTAATCTATCGTTCCAGATCGCAGGCGGCTCTGGAGATGCAGACCTGTATGTCCGATTCGGCGCGGCGCCAACGACATCGACTTATGATTGTCGCCCGTATTTGAATGGCAACAACGAAACCTGTGATATCTCGAATGTCCAGGAAGGCACCTACCATGTGCTGGTGCGTGCCTGGAGTACGTTCTCCGGCGTGACGTTGACCGCAAGCTTCGACGAGCCGAGCAGTGGTGGTGGTGCCGAGGGCGGGTCAGCCGGTTTGAACAATCTGTCGGCATCGCGTCGAAATTGGCTTCGTTATACCGTGGATATTCCCCCGGGCATGTCAACGTTCCAGGTGCAAATCTCTGGTGGCAGTGGTGATGCGGACTTGTATCTGCGCTTCGGTAATCAGCCCTTGACCTCGCGCTACGACTGTCGTCCATACCTGAACGGCAACAACGAGGTGTGCACGATCACCAATCCGCAGGCAGGAACGTGGCATATTGGCATTCGCGCTTATCAGACGTTCTCGGGAGTTGACCTCTCAGCACAGTGGTCGCCTTAGAAAGCGTTTCCTTCTTAGGGGGAGGAGCGGGGCACAACGTTTCGGCGTTGTGTCCCTCTTTTTTTTGAGTTGACCCGGATCGGCCGGTGGCACAAGCTCACCCGCATGGCTGAGACAGAGCACCCCACGCAGATCGACTGTGTCCTCATCGCCGCTGGCAGTTATCACGACATTGATTTCGCAAGACTGGAAATCATGAAACTGCTCGCGGAGGACCCGAATATTCGTGTCCGTGTCTTTGAGGACTACGAGCAGCTGGACGCGATCCAAAAGTCTGACTGCCTGGTCACCTACACCTCCGATGTTATGCCCTCGCAGGGCGCACAAGAGGTGCTGCGCGACTGGTTGATCGCTGGCGGGCGTTGGTACGCGCTGCACGGCACCAACTCGATTCTGCAATTGCGCGAAGACCGGTTATGGGATGCACCGCGCTGTGCGCCCTTGTTCATGAATCTCGTCGGCTCGCAGTTCGTAAGCCATCCGCCTATCGCGCCGTATCCTGTAACGGTGGTCAAGCCCGAGCATCCATTGGTCGCCGGGATCGGAAATTTCGAAACCGATGATGAGCTCTACCATCTTGAGCTGCACGGGCCGCTCGATGTTCTAATGGAAACAGAATGCACGGTTGAGAGCCCCGGTTTCGTGGAGGGCAAAGACGCACCCGGCAAGCACCCGATTTGCTACATCAAGTCGCACGGTGAAGGCGCTGTGCTGTATCTCGCGATTGGCCATGCTCGTGGCCACCACGACATGAAGCCACTGATAGATTGGTGGCGGACCGAAGACCGCGGCGCTTGGAAATATCCGGAGTTTTATGAACTCCTGCGCCGCGGTATCCGCTGGTTGAAACGCGAAATCGTTTGACCCTTAAGCGGGCGCGGGCTCTGCGTCGCCATCCAGGTCGTTGCCGCCCAAAGTGCCACGTCGTGACTCAAGCTCTGCTCGAATCTCGTGCGCGCGCTCCTCGGTAATTGAGAATGACGCAACCGCCCAGATAGCGATGAGCGACGCTGCGGCCGGGATCGCCGCGTCGGAAAGCCGCATCAACATGACCGCGTTCTCCGTTTGGTTTCCCTCGAATTCGCCTGTGATCTCCCGATTGATGTAGGAGACCTGCAGTGGTCTTTCGGTTGCCATGGGAATAGCGCCCCCCGACGAGATCTGGCGGCCGTTCCGCCACTCGTTCTAATAGTCCAGATCTTGAATCCCCTCGCGAAAGTGTAGAAAAACCTGAACTCAATTGACAGCGCTGTCTTTTTGTAATGTCAACCTTTTCGGACAGAAATTCGTCGCGTTGTCAATGACGCTTGTCAATGCGAGAGCCAGTGCCTAGGCGAACAATGTGTGTCCAAGAAAATAATCTGGCATTAAGAAAACGATGACTTGGAGGACATCATCATGCAGAAGACAACCCGAGACGGTATGAGAGCAATCGCGGCTGGCGTCATGCTGGCGCTGGGCAGCACAGCCGTCGCTTACGAACCGGGCACGTGGTTCATTCGAGGTGGCGTCGCCAACGTATCACCGGATGCGAGCAGCTCCGCTTTGGTTCTCGACGGTACAGCGATCGGAGCGTCATCGGCAGATGTTAAAGACAACACACAGCTCGGCCTGACCTTCGGTTATATGCTGAGTGACCACTGGGCGATAGAGGTGCTGGCATCGACACCGTTCACGCACGAGATCACTGCCGACACCGGGGCATTGGAACTAGGCACTATCGATGCGGGCGAGACGACTCATCTGCCGCCTACGGTTTCACTCCAGTACTGGTTTGCTGATTCGTCGAGCACTTTCCAGCCCTATGTCGGTGCGGGTCTGAACTACACGCTCTTCTTCGACGAAGATGTAAACGCGCAGTTGGAGGGGGTTCTCGGTCCTGGTGACCTGTCGCTGGATGCGTCTCTGGGGTTGGCATTACAGGCGGGCTTTGACTAGGCGTTGACCGACAAGCTCGCGCTGAACGTAGGGGTCTGGTGGGTTGATATCGACACGGATGCCGAGTTCAACTTTGCAGCGAATCAGCTCACGACAGAAGTAGAGATAGATCCGCTGGTTTACTCGGTGTCACTGGGTTGGCGCTTCTAGAGTAAACAAGAATAACCACATCTCTCGTTGGCGGCTGCCTCAGGTAGCCGCCTTTTTTTGTTCCAGATCGGCGATTGCGCCTTCAAGAAAGGCACCCACGATTCTGCGATACTCGGATTCGTTGAACCGAAACAGGTTTTGATGTCTAGCGCCTTTGACGAGCCACAACTGCTTTGGGCCCTTGAAAGCCGCGAATAAACGCTGCGTATCGTCAACGGTCGTGCGCTGGTCCAGTGTACCGGCCATAACTAGCACAGGAGTGTTGATCGACGCCGCAGCCTCAACAGGCCGTAGCGCGCTCCGATCGAGACCGAGTATCGAACCTAGCAAGGGAAGCACTGGGCGCACGAGCGATGCGCCTGTGTCTCCCACCCGCAGCCGAACACGATTCTCAAAGGCGTTGTCGATGTCGTCGTAAACAGCCTCGAGGACCATCGCGGCTACATCCGGTGGAGGGGGTCGCTCAACAGTGCCGCCGCACCACCCAGTGAACTGCCAATAATGACGGTGGGTATCTTAGGCATTTTCAACTTTAGGAAGTCGATGGCAGCAGTCACGGCGACGGATTCCTCAAGCCCATCTGTGTAGCCAGAATCTGCGGTTTCGGGTCGTCCGCGGGGCGGTCAATCTAGTCCCACTTTGTGGCGGGTGCCAGTTTCCTTGCAAACGCCGATTCGACCTGAGTGATCAGCTGGTTTTGCCCGGCGTAACGGGTGCCATCTGCGTCAGCGATTCGAGTGATCAGTTGTAGAGCGGACTCTGCCTGCGCTTGAGAAAACTGCTCGATACTGGGCTTTAGTACCTTGTCCAGAGCTGTGCGCAAGTCATGACCGTTGCCAAGCAGATCGACGCTCGAAGTGAGTAGCGCGGAAGCGTCGGGCTCGCTGAGCGAAAACTCCTCCTCGAACGCCTTCAATACGGCCTGCTTTTCGGCACCGGTCATATCACCTTCAGCCTTGGCAACAGCGGTGGCCAATAAAGCGGTTGCTTCCAAGGGTCTGTTGATAGCAAAGATGGGGTTGGCCTAATACTTTTGCCGGAAATTGCGACGCCGACGCCATGTCCAAGGGTTCAATCCGCCCATATCGATCCCCATTTCGGCAAGCCGGTGAAGTAGCCACAGGATAGTAACGACGGAGCCCAGAAATCCTATGATTACGTGCATTTGGTTGTCCCCTCGAATGCGTCTATAAACTGTAACCAGCTGCTTCCAGCCGCTTCATAACACGCCTACCGATCTCTGCGCCAAGCGTTTGTCCCCACTGCTGGCCCACCAGCATCCCTTCCTGTGCCATCAGTGGCGTCGCTCTGGCGATGCGTTTACCCGCAGGCGTTCGGTAGAACGCAATGGCCGCCTCAAGGTCCGCCTTGCTGAGGTATTTGGCGTAGATCGGATACATCATTTTTTGGAACTCGCCGGAGGCGATACTCTCTGAGACGGACGCACTAACCTCGTCAGCCATGATGTCAAACGCTCGTTTGGGCAAGTCGTTGCCCTGAGCTCGAAGCACATTCCCCATCTGTTCAATCATCAGGGCACTCATTTGCTCGGAGACTGCTAGCGCACCAGTGATTTCGAGCATTTCATCGACTAGCGCGTTGTATTCAGGGTCGTTGCCTTGCGCCAGGAGGGTATGCGGGAAAAGCAGAATCAAGGCGAGAATCAGTTGTCGCATCAGTGCGTATCTCCGGCGAGTGCGGACGTTCAGATTGGCTTGTCTGTGAATTATGCGCAAGGCGTTTGTCGCGGTTGTGTGAACGCAACACCCTCGATACCTTACCCGTTGGTAAGTCAAGATTGGTGATCGCGTGAGCGGCACGAGAGATCAGATTCTGGACGCTGCGGAGCAACAGTTCGCTGACCGTGGTTTTTACGGTGTCAGCCTGGCCAACATCGCCGAGACTCTCGGCGTCACCAAGCAGGCGCTGTTGCACCACTTTGGCACCAAAGAGCGTCTCTACGGATCGGTTCTCGATCGCATATCGAAAGACTTTCTGAATGCGCTGCATACACAGCAGATGCAGACACTGGAGCCTGAAGAACAGTTACGCTCGTTCCTTCGTGATCTGCTCGGTCGATCCTCAAGGGATGCATCTCGAGACCAACTGCTAGTGCGCGAGCTGCTCGACAACAGGGAGCGGGCGGCAGAAGCCGGTGCCTGGTACATGCGCGATTTTCTCGACGCACTCACCCAGGTACTCAAGACGTGTTATGGCTGGCATGAGGCGACAGACGCTGAGGCGTTTTGCGCGGTTTACCAACTGGTGGGCGCCGCTTCTTACTTTGCGATCTCCGGACCGACACTCATTGGGCTTGGCGGAGAGGAAGGGTATCGCGCCATAACAGAACAGTTTGGGCGCCAACATGAGCTACTGATCGACGCTGTGCTGTCGCGATACCGTTGACCCTGTCAGGGTCTCGTCGCTCTGTAGCACGGCGACTGCACTGATCCACCCAAAGATGATCAAGAGAATCAATCGATGTGCCAGCGGCGGGGAAACGAGCTCTGCGGCTACAAGCATCACAGGAAGAAAAACCATCAAACTTGTGCGGCTCGTCCAGTAGCGAATCCGTACATCGATTCGATCCATGCTGCTGACTCGTGCGAGGGCGCCACACCAGCCGGCGAGGGAAATACAGATCGACGCAAAATGGGCCTTGGACAGTGCGGCATTTGCATCCATCGGATCTGGAGGCGCCGCCGCAACCGCAAAGCCGAGGCCGGCTGTTACCAGACAAACACCGCTAACGCGATCCTTAAGACTAAGGCCGAGTGTTGCGCCGAAAACGGCTAGCAGCAGACCGGGAACCACGAAACCTGAGAGGTTCCACGCTGTCGCGTACGGCGCGCCGCGCGCGCCGAGCATGCTGATGTACTCGTTTAGCCAGTCGAAATCCGGTGTTAACGAGGCAAAGGTAAGAAAGGACGCGGCAAACGTTCCGACCGCAAGCAATCCACAGAGTCTGGCCGCATTCTGTGCACGCCCTTGCACAGTACGTCAGTCGATGACAGGAAACACAAAAACACTGCCATCGGCGACCGATAAGTTCTCTAGGTCCAAAGACAGACTTTGACCCTGACGCACCACGGGCATGCGAATCTCGGTGCAGTCGTTTGACGCATTCTCCATGAACGCCACAATGCATTGATCGGCAAAATCGGCATAAGACATGCAGCACGCGATGATCTGGCCGAGTTCGGCTTGTGCCGACAGCGTTTTCTTCATCGCTTTCAGTGTGTCCCGCAGCGCATCGCGCTCATCCGATGCACCCACGATGGTCGCAACCTTTCCCTCGGCATCAAGCGTCAGCGCCATGGGCGGCAGCGATTCGCCATCGGCAAGTGCACCGGACATGTGCGTCACAAGATGGGTCAGCATTTCATGGAATTGTGCGTTTGCTGAGTCACTCATTCCTCGGCTCCTCCCCGTTTGCCGATATCCTCGCCTTGAGTACGGTCGAGGTCAATCGGGATTCACGGTGTAGTCAGCTTAATGATGCAGCGCTCCTTGCCGAGGCGCGCTGTGATCTCGTCATCCACAGTGAAATGATCCGGATCAAACGCCTTCATGCTGACGGCGGCCTGCTGACGTAGTTCGCGTCGTTTCAGCGCCGCAGCATATCGGCGAACATCGTCTTGGGTCTCAAGAATGAGCGGTGGCACTTTCACCAGTCGGTCATCCTCGCCTTTTGCCACCATTGTGAAGTAGCTCGTGTTCGTGTGCCGGGTCACGCGTGTTTGAACGTTCTCTGACGTGACCCGCATCCCGACCACAATGGAGCTCCCGCCGACGAAGTTTACCGAAGCCTGAAACACCAGAAGCTCGCCAACATCTACCGGTTGGAGGAAGTTCACGGTATCGACCGAAACGGTAACGCAATAGGTTCCTGCATGGCGGCTGGCGCAGGTGTAGGCAACCTTGTCCATGAGCGACAGGACATAGCCGCCGTGTACCTTGCCGCCGAAGTTCGTGTGCGCGGGCACCATCAACTCTGTGATGGTGGTCGACGAGAAGCTGACGGGATGTCCTTGCATGGCTGAGTCCTATGGCGAGCGATAGCGCAGCATAGGTGGAAACGTGAGCTTTGCGAAGTCACGAGACGGTAGACTCCCTGTTTTGGAAAGGTTGGGGAGTCGATAATGCAGCCAGAGTTTTGGCATGAGCGTTGGCGCGAGAACAATATCGGTTTCCATGAGGGCGAACCTAACGCCTATCTGTCGGCGCACTTTTCACAGCTTGCGTTGCCGCGCGGTAGCCGAGTATTCGTGCCACTGGCGGGAAAGTCTGTCGATTTAACGTGGCTCGAAGAGCAGGGCTATCGGGTGGTTGCCATCGAGTTGGATGAAACTGCGGTCCGAGCATTCTTCAATGAGATCGATGTCACGACGCTAGTGACTAAGGTGGGTGCCCTGGCGCGCTACCAATCCGGAAATATCGAATTCTACGCCGGCGATTTCTTTGACCTGGGCCAGGACGTCCTTGGCACCGTTGATGCGATCTATGATCGCGCCGCACTGGTCGCTTTGCCCGAGTCGATGCGGCTTCGCTATGCAACTCACCTTCGTTCGCTGACCAATTGTGCCCCGCAGCTTCTGGTGTCGTTCGATTATGACCAATCCCAAACATCCGGTCCGCCATTCTCTGTCGATCGGACTGCCATCGAAGCTATGTACGGCCAGTACTATAGAAAAACGCTGCTTGCGGAGTCCGAGATCACCGGGCGGCTGGCGGGACGGTGCAGTGGCATGGAGCAGTGCTGGCTGCTGGGACCACGCTAGCGCTCTAGACCGGAGGTTACGAAAACATGTTCGGCACGGATGCCAGCCCAAGTCCGTTCGATCTCATCGCCTAGCATCAGCAGAGCGGTGCGCTCGGTTTCAATCCGCAACGCATCGACGATTCTTTGGTTGCCCCACACACGAGCTTCGCTGGTGTCTGCGTTGGTGGCCTCTGGAGTCCAAAGATATATTCGGTGCGTACGTCATAGATCACCGCTGATGCGGTAGTCGTCACTGTGATCTTTTTGTTGTTCAGAAACCCGAGTGCCACGGTGTTTAGTGGTCGAAAGCGACGGTCGCCCACTTAAAAACCGGTATCAAAGGTGTAAAGCAACAGCATATCCGCACGCAGTTTGGCGGCGGCTTCACGCAGTGACTGCACTGAATCCATTCGAGTCGGTAGCAGCAGTCTGTTCAATGGTCCAATGCTAGCGACACCCTGAGGGTGTCGCT
>JBCBNU010000003.1:0-128912 GCA_039821645.1 Pseudomonadota bacterium | reverse complement strand
TACCAGACACGTTCGCTGTCGACTTTGCTGTTCGCGGCATACGCTTGTCGTGATTCAAAAAACCGGAAGCCGTAATTCAGGAGCGCCTGGCTGCCGGTCTCCCGCGCTCGTGCGCTGCTGGTACCCATTACCGCGGAGACCAGCCGCATGTCATCGCGTGCTGCCGACGACACCAGGCAGTATCCAGCCGCTTCCGTGTAGCCTGTCTTCATGCCATCGACGCTCTTGTCGCGTTTCAGAAGGCCGTTCCGATTTGGTTGGGTGATGCCGTTCCAGGTGAATTCCTGTTGACCGTACCACCGGTAGTAGTCGGGGAACTCTGTAATGATCGCGCGTGCAAGAATGGCCATATCTCGCGCGCTGGTGATGTGGTTGTCCGCGGGTAAACCGTGCGAGTTCACGAAGTTGCTACTGCGCATGCCAAGCTCATCAGCGTAGGCATTCATTAGCCCGGTGAACACTGACTCCGAGCCGGCCACGTGCTCAGCAAGCGCAACGCTCGCGTCATTGCCCGATTGCACAATCATCCCTTGCAACAGGTTTTCGACACTTACCTGGCTGCCGAGATTGGCGAACATGTCCGATCCGGCATCCCCTGCAGCGCGCGCCGCCTCGCTGATAGTGACCATGTCATCGAGGCGAATCTGATCGGCACCGAGTGCCTGGAACACCACGTACGCCGTCATGAGTTTGGTGAGGCTCGCCGGCTCGACCGGGAGATCGGGCGCATCGGCGGCGATCGCTTGCCCTGTTTTGGCATCGATGAGTATGTAGCTGGAGGCGCCGAGATCGGGTGGCGGCGGAACCGGTAACGCAGCGAGGGACGGCGCTGACAAAAACAGCGACAAAAGCAGGACAAAAATCGAATTCGAGCGGCTCAGAAGCATACGGAAACAACCTGTCGGCGGTTGTGAAAAACAGCGCGCAATTATTCCACAGAAACCAGTCTGGCGCTGTCGATACCCATCTGTCTGAGTTGCTGGTGAATCCGGTCGAATTGGGCTACATCAGCGATCGGGCCAATCTGAACACGATAGAGCGTTGCTGACCGGTCGCCGCTGGTCCCCGGATTGACGGTAACGCGCTCGATTCCGGCGGACTCCAGTCGTTCGCGTTGCCGATTGGCGTTGATGGCTTCGGAAAAGGCGCCGGTTTGAAGAAACAGCGGTCGCTGCTTTTGAGGCGTGCCCTGAGCTGAGTCCTGTGCTGGTGCCTCCGCGACCTTCCCCGCTTGTTGATTCGACGTGAAATCGAGCACTTCGATTTCGACCAACGCTGTTCCGGCCGCAACCATGTCCAGCTCGAGGGCTGCGGCAAAGGACAGGTCAATGATGCGGTCGTCGACAAAAGGACCGCGGTCATTGACGCGTATGACCAACGAACGTCCGTTGCCAAGGTGCGTCACTCGAACCCATGTCGGTAATGGAAGCGATTTGTGCGCTGCACTCAGCGCATACATGTCATAGGGTTCACCCGACGAGGTGCGCTTGCCGTGGAACTTGCTGCCATACCAGCTCGCGACGCCGCGCTCGCGATACCCTTTGGCACTGTCCATAACGAAATAGCGTTGACCGGCAACTTCATAAAACTCGGGATTCCCGTAGCGGCTGCGCGGCTCCGGACCTGGGATGCCTGGAACGGGTCTGGCGATCTCGCCACTTTGGTTCGGCGGACCGTCGCGCTCTGGAAACGCGACACATCCGGACAGGATCAATAGCAGTGCTGTGGCCAGCCCTCGGCGTGCGCGGCGCGCTTTCCGTGTGGAATCAATCAACCAGCATCGCACGACGCTGATCATCCCGGCGAGCCGCGATCGTGGTGCCGAGCTCCCACACTGCCATTGCATACATAGCGCTGCGGTTGTAGCGCGTGATGACATAGAAGTTGTGCAGTCCGACATGGTAGATCGGCCCTTCTTCACCCTGCATAGCAATCAGCCTCGCAGGCATCTGACCGGCGAGCTCATCGGTCGTATGGATTGTGACGCCCTGCGCGCGAAGGGCTTCTATGCTGCTGTCCGCCTTGAGCGTGTTTTTCTCTGGAACCTGGCCCGAGAACGCTTCGTCGAGAGTCGCCTTTGCGATGACCGGTGCGCCCGATTCCCACCGGTGCCGCACGAAGTAATTTGCGACACTGCCGATGATGTCGGTCCAGCTGTTGAACAGATCGCGCCTGCCATCAGCATCTGCATCGACCGAATAGGCTCGGTAACTCGATGGAATAAATTGTGGTGACCCCATGGCGCCCGCATACGAGCCGAGTGCGGCATCCACGGGGACTGACTCTTCACGCGCGAGCAGGAGAAACTCTTTCAATTCCTTGCGAAAGAATTTGGCGCGCGGTGGGTAGTCAAACCCCAGTGTCGCGAGTGCATCAAGCACGCGGTAACTGCCGGTGATCCGGCCGTAATAGGTTTCCACACCGATGATGCCCACTAGAATTTCACCGGGTACGCCGGTTTCCTCGCTGATGCGTGCGATGGTGTCGGCATGCTCGTCCCAGAACGCAACGCCGGCATCGATACGTTTGTCCTGGATGAAAATGTCCCGGTATTCGTGCCAGGGCTTGCTCTTCTCTGCGGGACGACGCATCGCTTCGAGAATTTTGGTTTGCGACTTCGCGCCAGCGAGAAGCGATGTCAGTTCGGCGCGTGAGAATCCTTCCTGCTCGACCATTTCGTCGATGAACTCAGCGACGTCAGGTCGATCGGTGTCCAGTGCGAAAGCTGCGCCGCCAATGAAAGGCGTTAACGCGATGACGAAGGCGAATATCCAGCGAAAGTTGAGCATGCAAGGTCCCCAGGGCTCAGCGTGGCAATAATCGTCGATTGGTATGTATCGCCATCAGAATACCGAAAGCCCCCATCAGGGTCACCATCGAGGTACCTCCGTAACTGATGAGCGGCAGCGGCACGCCGACCACAGGCAATAAGCCGGTGACCATCGCCGTGTTGACGAGTACGTACATGAAGAACGTCAGGCTGATGCTGCCGGCGAGCAGCCTTGAGAACGTGTCGGTCGCCTGGCTGGCAATAAACAAACCTCGTCCGATCACAAACAGATAAGCAAGCAGCAGGCTCACGAGACCCAGCAGGCCGAATTCCTCTCCAATCACGGCGAAAATGAAATCCGTGCTGCGCTCCGGGAGGTATTCCAGTTGGCCCTGGCTACCATTGGTCCAGCCCTTACCAAAAAGCCCGCCCGAGCCAATCGCGATCTTCGACTGGATGATGTTGTAGCCCGCGCCTAGCGGGTCGCTCTGTGGATCGATTAGTGTGATGACCCGTTGGCGTTGGTACTCATGCATGTTTTGCCAGAGCAACGGTAACCCTGCACCGATCAGCGCGAGCCCTGTAAATATGACGCGGAACTTAAGGCCTGCCAGGAGAATCACGATAACGCCGGACGCACCGATCAGGATCGCGGTGCCGAGATCGGGCTGGCGCGCAATCAGTGCAGCGGGCGTTGCGATCATCAGCAGCAGAACCACGAGTGGCATGAACTGCGGTGGCAGCGGTCGGTTATGGAGGTAAGCCGCACACGCCATCGGTACCGCAATCTTCATGATCTCTGAAGGCTGGAAACGGAAACCAATATCGATCCATCGCTGAGCGCCTTTGCCCGTGACCCCCGCGATGAGGACGACCAGCAACAACATGAGCCCGAGCGCGTAGGCTGCGCCTGAGTAGCGACGCATGAAATTGGGCGGTACTTGTGCGACCACGAGCATGGCAACCAACGCCACGCAAAGGCGAATCCCTTGCGACAGCGTCTGGCGCTCGCTCTGACCCGTTGCGCTGTACAACACCACCAATCCAAATGCTGCGATGACAAGAACGCCCGCGAGCAAGGGTCCGTCTATATGCAAACGCTGCAACCAGAGCTGCGTGTTTGGGGTCGACTCACGACCCATTGCCGTGGTGTGCTGGAACACTATCTTTTTAACCAGAAATCGGCGAGCTGTCGTGCCACCGGAGCAGCGACACTGCTCCCGCTTTCAGCGTTTTCAATGACGACCGCAACAGCAATCTCCGGGGCCTCGATCGGTGCGAACGCAATAAACAGTGCGTGGTCCTTCAAGCGCTCATCCAATTCCAGCTCGTCATACTCGTCTTCCTGGGCCACCGAAAACACCTGCGCAGTGCCGCTCTTGCCCGCGATGCGGTAGTCGATATCGCGGCCAGTGGCATACGCAGATCCCTGTGGGGTCTGCAGCACGGCGAGCATCGCATCGACAATGTGCTGCCACGCGTGACTGTCGATATCTTCGACCCGATCCAGCATGACCGGTTCCTCAAGTAGGGTCTCCGCGTTCAGTGGATCTTCGATTTGTAGCGTGAGCCTCGGTTGTACTCGCATTCCAAAGTTGGCGAGGGTCGCCGCCACATGCGCGAGCTGCAACGGGGTTGCGGTCATATACCCTTGCCCGATAGATGCGATGACCGTTTCGCCTGGGAACCATACCTGGTCGGCCCGCCGGCTAAAGCGTCCGCGTTTCCAATCGCGCGATGGCACTAACCCGGGCTTCTCGCCTGGAATCTCGATCCCCAGCAAGCTGCCGAGTCCAAACTGGACGAGGTAGTCGTGCATGAGATCAATGTCCATGTCCTGGGCAAGCTGATAGAAGTAAACGTCGCAGGATTGTGCGATTGCCTGAGTGAGGTCGACGAGGCCGTGACCTTCAGGTTTCCAGTCGCGATAGCGGTGCGTGCTGCCCGGCAGACTGAAGTGGCCTTCGCAATTGGTGACCCGGTTGATGCTGGTGCGTCCCGCATCGAGTGCGCCGAGACCGAGGATCGGCTTGATCGTGGAACCCGGCGGATAACCGCCTGCAATTGCCCGGTTGAACAACGGTCGATCGAGGTCGTCCTGGAGTGCCCCGAACGTAGCGGAATCCATACCTTGTGCAAAGGCATTCGGATCGAATGCTGGCGCACTCACAAGGGCGAGGATTTCGCCGCTGCTGGGTTCAATCGCGACGACCGCGCCGCGCTTGCCGACCAGAGCCTGTTCGGCGATGCGTTGCAGCTCAAGGTCGATGGTCAAATAGACGTGCTGGCCTGGCTGCGGTTCATCGCGGGTTTGAAAGTCGACGGCGCGCCCGTCGGCATTCGTTGTTACCTCCAAGTGTCCGACATGGCCGTGCAGTACTTTCTCGTAGGTCGCTTCAATGCCGGTCTTGCCGATTTGCGTTGTGCCGACGTAATTCGAGGCGTCCACCGATTGCAGATCGCTTTCGCTCAGCCCACCGACGTAACCGAGAATATGGGCTGCTGAGTTGCCGTGGGGATAATCGCGCACGAGTCGAGCCCGAATGTCGATACCCTGAAAATACGGTCGCAGTAACGCGAACTCGGCGATCGCGGCGTCATCCATCCTCGCTCTAAGCGTGACGGGATTGAACGAGGGTGTGCGGGCAATACGGTCCCGGATTCGTGTTTCCCGTTCGCGGTCCAGTAAACCGATTTCGAAGAGTTGCTCCAGCGCATCGTCGATATCCGGAACCTGCTCGGGGATCATTTCCAGCTGATAGGCGGGAAGGTTCTGTGCCAGCACTACACCGTTGCGATCCAGAATCAGCCCGCGAGTGGGTGGCGCGGCCTCCAGGCGAATTCGATTGCCCTGGGCGAGATCGCTGTAGGTCTCGAACTCGAAGATTTGCAGCTGCGCGATGCGCGCCAGGACCGCACCAATCCCGAGCACGACACACACGGTCGCCAGCAGCAGCCGATTGAAAAACAGCCGCTGCTCACTCGCTGTGTCCTTGATCGCCTGCAGATTTGCCATGCGGGCCGCTCGCTATCAGGTTCGCTGTGGTTGGCCGAGGCGCAGGGTGTCGAGCGCCAGCATTAACGGAGGCCAGCAGATTGCGTTCGCCAGCATCGGTTTGATGTAGGCGGCCGCCGCTACGTTGTTGCCCGTTGCGCCGTTGCACCAGAACAATACGAACTGTGCCAGCGCTGTAAAGAGTATGACAGACAAGGTCGATTGCCACACAGGCAGCAAAATGAGGCGTTGGTGCAATCGCAGCGGCAAATAGACGGCAACGACGTGAGCCAGCGCATACTGGCCGAGTGGCGTCGCGTGCTGCGCGTCCAGCAATACACCCGTGATTACCGCCCACGCAATCACATAGTGCCGGTGTTGATGGATGGCGACGTAAATGACGACCAGCAGCGCGAGGTCCGGTCGCCACGCGGACAACGCGGTGGGCAACGGCGCAGACGCAACCCCGAGGCCGATGATGCCCGCGAGCAGCAATGGCCACCAACGCCTACTCATCCGGTTCGCTCGCGAGGGTTTCGGGATTCAATAGGAGGACCTCGCGAAGCGTTGCCAGCGATGCGCTGGGTGTGGCTGTCACACGGGCGAACGCCGCGCGCGGTTCGAGCTCCACACTCAACACTTCGCCGACTGGATAACCGGCCGGGTAATCGCCAGCGAGACTGGTGGTGACGAGCAAATCACCGACCTTGATATCCGTGTTATTCGGCAGAAATCTCAGTTCCAGCAACCCGACGTCGCCAGCACCGAAAGCGACGGTGCGCAGACCGTTGCGAATCACCTCAACCTGAATCGCGTGTCCAGGATCGCTGATCAGCACCGCATTTGACGTGGTGGGTCCAACCTGGGTGATTTGGCCCACTACGCCCTGCGCGTCGATGATCGCCTGACGTTCATACACCCCATCGGTCGCGCCTTTGTCGAGTGTGATGCGGTGACGGAATGGCTCACTATCCACCTCAAGCAGTCGCGCCACCTGCACGGACATGTCAGGGCTGGGTGTGGCATCGAGCATTGTGCGCAAGCGATCATTCTCCGCTCGAAGAGACGCTAGTTGCTGTAGCCGAGCATCGGCAAGAAGACGCTCGCGTTTCAGCCGAGCATTTTCGCGCGCCAAATCGGCTCGGCTGACGGTCGCATCCTCGCTCCAGTCCAGCAAGCGCGTGGGAGTCGCAACGGTGACCTGAAGTGGATGCAGCGTCGCCATCAGCCAGCCGCGAGGTGCCTCGCCGAGGTCGGTTCTGAGGTCGGTCAGCATGAGGATGATGCAGCCGAGTGCGGTCAAAAAGACTCGCAATCCTACGGGAGAATCGACGCCTGTGCGCGGAATCGGGAGTCCCTCAGTTCAACCCGAATACGGACGGCCCGTACTCATCCATAAGTTCCAGCGCTCGGCCACCGCCGCGCGCAACGCAGGTCAGCGGATCGTCGGCGATGACTACCGGTAGGCCCGTTTCCTCCATCAACAACTTGTCAAGATCTCGAAGCATCGCGCCGCCACCGGTCAACACGATGCCGCGCTCCGCCACGTCCGCGCCCAGTTCGGGTGGTGTCTGTTCCAGCGCTTCCTTGACAGCACCCACGATGCCCTGCAGGGGTTCCTGCAATGCCTCGAGGATCTCATTCGAATTGAGCGTGAAACTGCGAGGTACGCCTTCTGAAAGGTTGCGACCCTTGACCGAAATCTCTCGCACTTCTGCTCCCGGGAACGCGGAGCCAATCTCATGCTTGACGCGCTCGGCGGTCGCTTCGCCGATCAGAATTCCGTAGTTCCGGCGCACGTAGTTGGTGATCGCCTCATCGAATCGGTCGCCACCGACACGAACCGATGCGGCATACACGATGCCGTTCAGGCTGATAACGGCGACCTCCGAGGTACCGCCACCAATATCCAGAACCATCGATCCACGCGCCTCGTGAACCGGCATTCCTGCGCCAATCGCCGCCGCCATGGGTTCGGCGATCAATATCACCTTGCTGGCACCTGCGCCCTCCGCAGACTCCTGAATCGCGCGCCGCTCAACCTGCGTCGATCCATAGGGGACGCAGATCAAAACGCGCGAGCGGGGGGTGAAAAAACGGTTGCCGTGGACTTTCTTGATGAAGGTCTGGAGCATTTTTTCGGTGACCGTGAAATCTGCGATAACACCATCCTTTAGGGGACGAATCGCTGTGATATTGCCGGGCGTACGGCCAAGCATGTTCTTGGCGTCTTGCCCAACGGCCTCGACACGCCGCCCACCGCCTCCGTATTCCTCGCGAATCGCAACCACGGAAGGCTCGTTGAGAACGATGCCCTCGTCGCGCGCGAAAATCAACGTATTGGCGGTGCCGAGATCGATAGAGAGATCGTGTGAAAAATAACCCAGCAGGTTCTTGAGCATGATGCGGAAATTTGCCCCGAAAAAATTCCTGCAACTCTAGCAACGGGGGGGACAATCGGCAAGGCGCCGTGTATCCTTTCGGCGTTATGTTTACGCCTGATTTTGCTGGTTTTTGACCTCGTTCCGGTGTGTTGAATTTGCGACACCTCCGGGTCCGCAACAGGCGTTGTCGAGGAGAATCACCCGTGTCCATAGATCAGTCTGATATCGACAAGCTCGCGCAGTTGTCGAGACTGGAGTTTGCCGAGTCCGAACATGCTGACTTTGTCAGCAAGCTCGGATCCATTGTCGAGTTTGTTGATCAGTTGCAAGCGGCTGAGACCGATGGCGTTTTGCCGATGGCGCATCCGCTGGATCTCGTGCAACGACTGCGCCCTGACACCGCCAACCCGAACATCGACCGTGATGCGCTGCAGTCGACAACCGACGCGGTCGCTGACGGGCTGTACCTTGTGCCGAAGGTGATCGAATGAACGATCGCATGCACGCATGGACGCTGACCGAGACACGCGCGGCGCTGGCGGATGGCATGACGACCAGCACTGAGTTGGTCCGTCATTTGCTGGATCGTGTACAGGGTGCAGGTGAGGCGCTCAACGCATTCATTACCGTTGATGTGGAGCGGGCGCTGGAGCGCGCAGCTGCCTCGGATGAGCGACGTCGCACCGGGGCGGCCAGATCTTTGGAAGGTCTGCCGATCGCGCACAAAGATATTTTCTGCACGCGTGGCGTTCGCACGACCTGCGGTTCGAAGATGCTGGAAAACTTCGTGCCGCCCTACGATGCGACAGTGGTCTCTAATCTGGAGGCGGCTGGCGCCGTCGTGATTGGCAAGACCAACATGGACGAATTCGCAATGGGGTCATCCAACGAGACCAGTTACTTCGGTGATGTGCGAAATCCGTGGAGCACAGCGTGTTCGCCCGGAGGTTCATCCGGTGGATCCGCGGCTGCAGTTGCGGCTCGCCTGGTTGCGGCGGCAACCGGCACAGATACGGGTGGATCGATTCGCCAGCCCGCAGCACTCTGCGGCCTTACGGGATTGAAACCGACTTATGGACGGGTCAGTCGCTACGGGATGATCGCCTTCGCGTCGAGCCTCGATCAGGCCGGCACCCTCACGCGCAGCGCCGCTGATGCGGCGATGCTACTCAGTGTGATGGCCGGTGCGGACCCGCACGATTCCACGAGTGTCGACGTGCCTGTGGAGGACTACGAGGCCGAGCTTGCCGCGTCGGTCAAAGGTAAACGTATTGGGGTTGTGCGCGAATTCATGGTCGACGGCAATGACCCTGAAAATTCCGCAGCGCTCAAAGCGGCATTCGACGTGCTGAGAAGCCTCGGGGCCGAAGTTGTCGAGATTTCATTGCCGAATATCGGGCTCTCGGTGCCGACTTACTACGTGGTTGCTCCAGCCGAGTGCTCGTCAAACCTGTCGCGTTTTGATGGCGTGCGATTCGGGCATCGAGTGAGCGACCCCGAGGATTTGCAGGACCTCTATACCCGATCGCGGGCGGAAGGGTTCGGTGATGAGGTTAAGCGTCGCATCATGACGGGCACCTATGTCTTGTCGGCAGGTTACTACGATGCTTATTACCTCAAAGCGCAGCAGGTGCGTCGTCTGATCAGTGCAGACTTCCAGACCGCGTTCGAGCAGGTGGATTTGCTGGCCGGACCGACGACGCCGACCTGCGCGTTTCGTCTCGGTGAAAAAACCGACGATCCGATCACGATGTATCTCAATGACATCTACACGATCGGTGCCAACCTCGCGGGGCTGCCAGCAATCAGTGTGCCTTGCGGGTATGCCCAAGGTCTGCCGGTTGGCCTGCAGTTGGTCGCACCGGCGTTTGGCGAATCTCAACTACTCAATCTCGCTCATCAATATCAGTTGGCGACCGACTGGCATACGCATGCACCGGAGGCATTCGCATGAGTTGGGAAACTGTCATCGGTCTCGAGATCCACGTCCAGCTGGCCACCAAGAGCAAAATCTTCTCGTCGTCGCCAACCGCCTATGGCGCTGCGCCGAACACCCAGGCAAACGTGGTTGATCTCGGATTTCCCGGCGTGCTCCCCGTGCTCAACGAGAAAGCCGTGAAACTCGCAGTGCGCTTTGGGCTGGCTGTTGATGCCGAGATCGCAGGTCGTTCTGTGTTTGCGCGCAAGAACTACTTTTATCCCGATTTGCCCAAGGGCTATCAGATCAGCCAGTACGAGTTACCGATCGTGGCTGGGGGCCACATCGATATTGTCGACGATCATGGTGCTCCAAAGACGATCCAGCTGACGCGTGCGCATCTCGAAGAGGATGCCGGCAAGTCGGTGCACGATCAGTTCCCGACGCAGTCGGGGATTGACCTGAACCGCGCCGGTACACCGCTGCTGGAGATTGTCTCCGAGCCCGATATGCGCACCGCAGGTGAGGCCGCTCGGTACATGCGCAAGGTTCATGAGCTCGTCCGTTATCTCGGTGTCTCGGACGGCAATATGCAGGAGGGTTCGTTCCGCTGCGATGCCAACGTATCTGTGCGCCGAGCAGGCAGCGAGACGCTCGGCACGCGTGCCGAGATCAAGAACCTGAATTCGTTTCGTTTTATCGAGAAGGCGATCAACTTCGAAGTGGAGCGTCAGATCGATTTGATCGAGTCGGGCGGTGTGGTTGTGCAGGAAACCCGGCTCTACGACGCCGACCTTGACGAAACGCGTTCCATGCGTGGCAAAGAAGAGGCGAACGACTATCGCTATTTCCCGGATCCGGATTTGCTGCCGGTTGTCGTGGAGGAGAGCACCATTACCGCGATTCGTGCTGCGCTACCGGAGTTGCCGGATCAGCGTCGAACGCGTCTCGAGTCTATGGGTCTCAAGGCAGATGAGGCGGACACGCTGGTTTCGCAACGGGCATTAGCGGATTATTTTGATGCAGTGGTTGAACAGGCAGATCCTCGACTGGCGGCAAACTGGGTGCTCGGCGAGCTGACGGCAGCACTCAACCGTGATGACAGTGATCTTGTCGACGTACCCGTAGCGGCTGCCACATTGGCGACGCTGTTGTCGCGAATCTCCGATAAGACCATTTCTGGCTCCGCGGCAAAGCAAGTGTTTGAAGTCTTGTGGCGAGAAGGTGGCAACGTCGATCAGGTGATCGATCAGCTCGGTCTCAAGCAGATCACTGATTCCAGCGCGCTTGGCTCCATGGTGGATGAGGTCCTCGCCAGCAGTCCCGAGCAGGTGCAGCAGTTCCGTGACGGTAAGGAAAAGGTGATCGGCTATCTGGTCGGGCAGGTCATGAAGGCGAGTCGTGGTAAGGCGGATCCCGCGCAGGTCAACACGCTGCTTCGCGAGCGACTAAAACGGGATTGAGTATGACTCAGTCAGATGGAATCCAATCTGACGCACTGATCAACTTCATGTTCGATCAATTGCCAGTCAGAGGCGTCCTGCTCCAATTCGACCGCTCCTGGAAAACCGTCGTTGGGCTTCACCATCACATCCCGGAAGTGCGCGATTTGTTAGGCCAAAGCTTGGCCGCGACTACCATGATGGCCAGCACCATGAAGCTGACAGGGATGCTGACGCTTCAGCTCCAAGCCGGCGCGGGGCTTGGCATGTTGATCGCCCAGTGTGATGCGCAGTTGCGCTACCGCGGCATGAGCGGGGAACCCGAGAGCGAGAATGTATCGGGGTTCGAGGGCTTGCTGGGTGGCGGCAGATTGTCGGTGACGGTCGAGGCGCGACGTGCGCAAGATCGCTACCAGGGCATTGTGCCGGTCACCGGACGCTCGCTCGCTGACACGCTGGTGGACTACTACAAAAACTCCGCGCAGTTGGATGCGTACTTTGCGCTGCTCAGCGATGATGAGCACGCCGCCGGGTTAATGCTGCAAAAAATGCCGGACGCCAATCCGATGGAAGCTGACCACTGGCACCGACTGTGTCTTATGGCGGATACGCTGACGCTGGACGAAATGCGTGTTGGTGTCGATCCTGGCCTGATCCACAAGTTGTTCTCCGAGGATGATGTCGTTGTCTACCCTGCGAGAAGCAGCGGATTCCATTGTCGTTGTACCAGCGCCCGCGCGGAGCGTGCTGTACGCATGCTCGGAGAGACGGATGCGCGCGCTCTATTGAAGGAGCGGGACGGCCAGATCGATATCACTTGCGAGTTCTGTAACCGTCATCGGGTGCTCGATGCGGTCGACGTCGAGCGATTGTTCGCGGATGAGTTCTCTCAAGGAGTGAGCAATGACCAGCTACATTGATCCAGGCAGGGACCAGTTCGAAGCGTTCAAATCCCTTCCGCGGGACGAGCCGATCAATATGCTTAACCTGATACAGCTGAGCGAGACGGCGCGGTATCCAGATGGCGAGACTTGTACCGGCCGGGAGGCATACCAGCGCTACGGTGAGTCCAGCCAGCCTGTATTCTCGCGCGTTGGCGGCACGATCGTCTGGCGTGGTGAACCGCAGCTCGTTCTCATCGGACCGACTGATGAGCAGTGGGACTTGGCGTTTATTGCACGATATCCGAATGCGGCAGCGTTTCTAGAGATGGTCACCGACGCTGAGTATCAGGCGGCGGTAATTCACCGACAGGCGGCCGTGGCTTCCAGCCGACTCATTCGACTGGCCGACGCGCTGTCTGGCCCGCAGTTCGGCTAGCGCCTGGTCGCCGGTGCCAGCTGGGACCTAAGCGCAGTTCCCAAAACCGACCGTTTTGAGTCTTCAGGTCGCTTCGGCTAGAATAACGAACATAAAGATATCTTTATATTATGTTATCCAATGATGAACTTTGACGGCTACACACAAGCCTTGAAAGCAGCGGCAGAGCCGACGCGCCTGCGATTGCTCGTCTTGTGCGCACGCGGAGAGCTCTCCGTGAGCGATTTGGTAGCGGTACTCGGCCAGTCCCAGCCGAGAGTGTCACGACACCTCAAAGTCCTCTGCGACGCCGGCCTGCTGGAGCGCTACCGGGATGGCCATTGGGTTCTGTTCCGGGTGCCACTGGTTGGGCCAGGTGCAGATCTGGTGCACCGTTTGCTGGATCCGCTCGATTCGAACGACCCGCAACTTGCTCCGGACAAGCGCCGGCTAGAGGTTTTGCTTGGTGAGCAACAACCTGCGGCAGTGGACCCAATGCTTAGGCGCTTTAACCGGCTGTTGCTCAGCTATTTCCTGACCCAGCCAGTCGGCGAGCTGCTCGACATCGGCGTGGGTTCGGGTGCGGTACTGAAACTGCTTGCTCAGCGTGCGACCCAGGCGGTCGGCATCGATGTGGATTCGGCGTCACGCCAAGCGGCGCGACGGGAGCTACTGCGCAGTGGCTTGCAACACTGCAGCATTCGATCCGGCGATATGCATGCGCTCGAGTTCGATGATGACACCTTCGACACTGTGATTCTGGACGAGGTGTTGATGCAGTCCGATCAACCAGCGAACGTCCTGCGAGAGGCGATGCGCGTTTTGCGAGGTTCCGGGCGATTGCTGATCGTCGAGCACCAAGCCCGCGAGCAGGTGGCCTCCGCCATTGACCTTATTAAAACGCTGGCACAGCAAGCCCGGCTCCCAATTGGATCTTTTCGTCGATCTGCCGATAACCATCTTGAATATCTAGTTGCAGAAGGCCTGCGCGGGTCCGCTCAACAGGGTCGGAGACCCGCATGAATCAACATAGCCCCATTCGAGTGTCCTTCGAGTTTTTTCCGCCCGGCACCGAGAGCATGGCGAAGACGTTATGGCGCTCACTGCAAAAGCTGGCACCGCTGGAGCCTGAATTTGTTTCTGTCACTTATGGTGCGGACGGATCGACACGCGAACGCACGCACGACACCGTACAACGTGTCTTGAAGGAAACAGCGCTTACCCCAGCGCCGCACCTGACCTGCGTTGGTGCATCGTGCACAGAAGTGGACGAGATCGCCCGTGAGTATCTGCGCGCGGGTGTGCGTCATATCGTTGCGCTGCGAGGTGATCCGCCCAAAGGCTGCGAGCAATACGATCCGCATCCGGATGGCTATGCGTTTGCCGCCGACCTGGTCGCTGGCCTGCGTCGCGTAGGCGACTTTGACATTTCGGTTGCCGCCTATCCCGAGGTTCACCCGGAGGCGCGGTCTGCCGCCGCGGATCTCGATAATCTGAAGCGCAAGATGGACGCCGGCGCGAGCCGAGCGATCACCCAGTTCTTTTTCGATACAGCACACTTTCTGCGCTTCCGCGACGCGTGTGTTCGTCACGGCATCGACGCACCGATCGTGCCCGGGATTCTGCCGATCACGCGATTCTCACAGATGCTCAAGTTCGCAGGCATGTGCGGTACTGAGGTGCCGGAATCGCTTCACCAACGTTTTGATGGACTGGACGATCAGCCAGACACACGCAATCTGATCGCGGCCAGCTTCGCGATAGAACAGGTGAATGCGCTGCGACGCGAGGGCGTACGCGATTTTCATTTCTACACCTTGAACCGTGCGGAACTCACCTACGCGATCTGCCACAACCTTGGCGTGCGTCCGTTGCGAGTTGCTTCATGACCAGCGCTCGTTTTGAAGCGCTCACGGCGCTGCTTGAGGAACGCATCGTTTTTCTCGATGGCGCGATGGGAACGATGATCCAGGGCTTCGGGTTGACCGAGGCTGACTATCGTGGACAACGTTTTTCGGACTGGCCGTCGGATCTGAAAGGCAATAACGACTTATTGACGCTGACCCGCCCGGATATCGTTGCGGATATCCACCGACAGTTTCTGCGCGCAGGCGCGGATATCATTGAGACCAACACCTTCAATGCCAACGCGCCTTCGCAGGGCGATTACGGCATGGAAGCGCTGGTGGGCGAGTTAAATCGGAGTGCGGCGATCATCGCGCGGCAGGTGGCAGACGAAATCGCCGCTAAGACAGGCGCGCCGCGATTCGTTGCGGGCGTGCTTGGCCCAACCAATCGAACGGCTTCGCTGTCGCCCGACGTTAACGACCCCGGGTTTCGTAACATCACCTTCGATGCGTTGGTGGAGACCTACACCGAGGCAGCGGTCGCGTTGCTGGACGGTGGCGCCGACTTCCTGATGGTTGAAACGATCTTCGATACCTTGAATGCGAAAGCCGCCGTGTACGCGATCAATGAGGTCGGCAGGCAGGGGGGCGCGCAGGTGCCGGTCATGATTTCGGGCACCATTACAGATGCGTCTGGCAGAACGCTGTCGGGACAAACGACAGAAGCGTTCTGGAACTCGCTGCGACATGCGCAACCCTTCATGTTTGGTTTGAACTGTGCGCTAGGCGCTGCCGATATGCGTCCCTATGTGGCCGAGTTATCTCGTGTCGCCGATACCGGGGTCAGCGCCCATCCAAACGCCGGTTTGCCGAATGAGTTTGGCGAGTACGACGAGTCGCCCGAGGATATGGCTGCAGTGGTCAAGGAGTTTGCGGAAAGCGGGTTTCTAAATCTCGTTGGCGGCTGTTGCGGCACGACCCCCGCGCATATCGCGGCAATTCGAGAGGCCTGCGAAGGCCTTACACGCCGCGTCGTGCCTGAACCGCCGAAGGCCTGTCGTCTGTCTGGGCTGGAGCCACTCAACATCTCGGGCGAGAGTCTGTTCGTCAACGTGGGTGAGCGAACGAACGTAACGGGTTCGGCGAAGTTCCGGAAACTGATCGAAGCCGACGACTATCCGACTGCAGTCAGCGTAGCGTTGCAGCAGGTCGAGAACGGCGCCCAGATCATCGATGTCAACATGGATGAGGGCATGCTCGATTCCGAGGCGGCGATGGTGAGCTTCCTTAATTTGATCGCCGCCGAACCCGAGATCGCGCGCGTGCCGATCATGATCGACTCATCCAAGTTTTCGGTCATCGAGGCGGGACTGAAGTGTGTGCAGGGCAAGGCGATCGTCAACTCGATCAGTCTGAAAGAAGGGCACGACGAGTTTGTCGAACACGCGCGTATCGTGAAAGCGCACGGTGCGGCGGTGATCGTGATGGCGTTCGACGAAAACGGTCAGGCGGATACGCTCGAGCGTAAGGTCGAGGTTTGTGAGCGCGCCTACCGGGTACTTGTCGATGAGGTGGGCTTCCCTGCGGAAGACATCATCTTCGACCCAAACATTTTCGCCGTTGCTACCGGTATCGAAGAGCATGCCGAGTACGGCATCGCATTCATCGACGCTACCCGTGAGATTCGCGACCGCCTCCCACACGCGATGGTCAGCGGTGGTGTATCCAATGTGTCTTTTTCGTTCCGTGGCAACAATCTGGTTCGCGAAGCTATTCATTCAGTGTTCCTCTACTACGCGATCCGCGCGGGCATGAACATGGGAATCGTCAACGCCGGGCAGTTGGCGATTTATGAGGATTTGCCAACGGAGCTTCGGGACGCGGTCGAGGCTGTGATCCTCAACACGGATAGCAACGCCACCGAGAACCTCCTGGAGCTCGCGCAGTCCTATCGGCATCAAGGCGGCAGCGCTGGCAGAGCGGTTGATCTTAGCTGGCGTGAGCAGCCGGTTGAGAAACGGTTGGAACACGCGCTGGTCAAAGGCATCGATGAGTTCATCGTCGAGGATGCCGAATCCGCGAGACAATCAGCCGACCGACCCTTGGATGTGATCGAAGGTCCTTTGATGGACGGCATGAACGTTGTTGGCGATTTGTTCGGCGAGGGCAAAATGTTTCTGCCGCAGGTTGTGAAATCGGCGCGAGTGATGAAGAAGGCCGTGGCACACCTGATCCCCTTTATAGAGCAGGAGGATGATGGTCCGCGCAAGAGCAACGGCAAAATCGTGCTCGCGACGGTGAAGGGCGATGTACACGACATCGGCAAGAATATCGTTGGTGTTGTGCTCCAGTGCAACAACTTCGAAGTGGTGGATCTTGGTGTGATGGTGCCTTGCCAGGACATTCTGGACGCGGCCCAACGCGAACAGGCTGACATCATCGGCCTGTCTGGCTTGATCACACCGTCGCTGGACGAAATGGTGCATGTCGCAAGCGAAATGCAGCGACTTGGTTTCGAACAACCACTGCTCATTGGCGGTGCGACAACATCTCCAGCGCACACCTCGGTCAAAATTGATCCGTGTTTCGAAGGCGCTGTGATCTACGTTAAAGACGCCTCGCGTGCCGTCGGAGTGGCCCAGCAATTGGTGGGTCGAGAAGCCGATAGTTACAAATGCGGCATCAAAGCCGACTGCGAGCGCCGCCGAATCAGTCATGCGCGGCCGAAGCGTCGCGCACCGGCATTGACGCTCGGAGAAGCGCGTGATGCCGCGCGCCGACTCGATTGGCAGGGGTACACACCGCCAGTCCCCGCTCGTCTCGGTATCCATACCGTTGAGGATGTCAGTGCGCGTGATCTCGTGCCCTACATCGATTGGATGCCATTCTTTAATGCATGGGAGTTTCACGGGAAGTTCCCCGACATTCTCGATGATGATGTGGTCGGCGAAGCGGCCACGTCACTCTATCAAGATGCGCAGCGCATGCTCGATCAGATGCTCGCTGAGGACTGGATTGAAATCCGGGCGTGCGTTGGCTTTTTCCCGGCCAATTCAAGAGGCGACGATATTGTTGTCTTCGAGGATACGACCCGTCACGCAGAGCACGCGACGATTCATTGCCTTCGCCAACAGAAGCGTCGGCGTGCGGACTTGCCGCAGGAATGTCTTGCGGACTTTGTAGCGCCGGCGACGAACCAGATTGAGGATTACGTGGGTGGTTTTGTTGTGACCGCGGGCGGCGGTGTCGAGTCGCGTGCACAGGCATTTGAGGCCGACAACGACGACTATTCAGCGATTCTGCTCAAGGCGCTCGCCGATCGTTTCGCCGAGGCAGGGGCGGAGTACCTACACCAACGTGTGCGTCGCGAATGGTGGGGTTACGCGGCCGACGAGGCGTTCTCTAACGATCAGCTTATCGATGAAGCTTATTCGGGTATCCGACCGGCGCCGGGCTATCCAGCCTGTCCGGATCACACGATCAAGCACACGCTGTTCGAGTTGCTCGAAGCGCCTCGGCGAACCGGCGTGACGCTGACCGAGAGTTGTGCGATGGCGCCAGCGGCCTCAGTGAGCGGGTGGTACTTCTCGCACCCTGAGTCGCGCTACTTCGCTTTGGGGCCAATTGACATCGATCAGGTCGAAGACTACGCACTGCGGCGTGGCCTCGATGTCGTGGACGTGGAGCGCTGGTTAGCACCTGTTCTTGGATACGAACCAGGCGATCGGTCGCAGCAGGACGCAGCCTAAGACCGCTTCATCGTCTCGGGTAGTGTCGGTCTGCTGAAGGCCTGTTGGAACAGATGCTCGGCTTTTTCCGGGAGCTGCAATTTAAATGCATGACCCCAACTGCAGACTTGACCCAACACGACGTCGGCGACGGTAAATCGGCCGCAGCACGCGAAGTCTTGTCCCAGGACATGCTCCAGATTACGGAAGCCTTTTTGCGCCATTTTCAGTGCGAATTTGGTCGTGCCGTCAGGCCATGGATACATGGCTGACAAGGTTGAGGCTTGCGTGGCGGTCCAGACATAGGCCTCGACTTCGGTCAGCAGGTAGTGCATCAGGCGCGAGTATTCGAAGTGTTCCTCATCCGTGACCGGCATCAGCTTCACCTCGGGCGCGAGACGGGCGAAATACTCACACATCGGAACGGATTCGGTGAGCACCTTGTCCCCGTGGGTTGCGGTCGGAATCTTGGCTGTCGGATTGATGGATTTCAGCTGAGCGAACTCTGGCGTGTCAGGCCGGGGTTTCAGTCTGATCACTTCGTGCTCAATACCAGCTTCATTCAGTGTCCACAGACAACGCTCGGCGCGCGAGGCGTGGCTCCAAGCATAAACGGTGATCGATTTAGTACTCATGGACTACTTCTGCGGTGTGTGGCGAGGCGAGCATACGCCGCATGAGCTGCGTTTGGAAACCTTGAGCTGTGCCACAGAGGCATGTCTCGCATCCCAAATTGTCAACTGGTGCGGTCGGGATTTTCCGGTCAGCAATGCGATGGTTTCGGTCGCGAGGCACTGACCGATGGTACCGGGAAGGCTCGCGAGCACGCCGGCTCCCTGGCAGTCCTCCAACGACTCATCGTCGGGTGAGTACATACATGCATAGCAGGGCGAGGTTTCGTAGTCTGGCCCGAACGCCGCGAATTGACCTTCCCATCGAATGGCGCTTCCGGTGACTAGCGCCACCGCGTGAGCAACGGCCACGCGATTGACGGCAAAGCGCGTGGCAAAGTTGTCGCTGGCGTCGATTATGCAGTCGACGTCAGCCGCAAACTCGGCGAGCGATGTCTCATCTGCGCGCGCCTCGATCGCCTGGATTTCGCAGTCCGGATTTTGCGCAAGCACGCGTCTTGCTGTGATTTGCGCTTTGCTGGCACCGATATCTGACGCTGTGAACAGTGTCTGGCGAGCGAGATTCGTGGCGTCGATTCGGTCGTGATCGAAGAGTCGGATCGTGCCGACGCCTGCTGCAGCGAGCGCTAAAGTGACGTGGCCGCCAATGCCACCGGCACCAATGACCACAACCGTGGCGACCCTGAGTCTCTCGACACCGGTGCTACCGAAGTCCTCGAGACTGAGGTGCCGCGCGTCGCGCTCGTCAGTCAGTCCGGCTGACCTTCACAATGGTGATCGGCTCAACAGGCACATCCCCATGGGGGCCTTGATTACCGGTCTTCACGCCTGCAATGGCATCGACAGTGTCCATGCCATCGGTGACTTCGGCAAACACGGCGTAGCCGAAGTCGCGCCCGCCGTGATTCAGAAAATCGTTATCACGCAGGTTGATAAAGAACTGTGCCGTAGCGCTGTCCACCACATTGGTGCGCGCCATGGCGACCGTGCCGCGGCTGTTCCCCAAACCGTTATTCGCCTCATTTTTGATCGGGTCACGCGTCGCCTTGCTCTGTAAAGTCGCGTCCATACCGCCACCCTGAATCATGAAATTCGGGATGACGCGGTGGAACACGAGTCCGTCATAGAAACCGTCATCAACATATTGCAGGAAATTCTCGACAGTGATCGGCGCCTTCTCGCTGTCGAGTGTCAGCGTGATGTCGCCCATACTTGTTTCAATTTTGACCATCTGAGTACTCTGCCTCCCGTGAGTTCGGTCGTCTTCCGAGGGTGACGCGATCCCGTCCCGCGATATCCGGTACGGTCTCCACATCGACTAACCCCGCAGCGAGGAGAATACCGGACACGCCTGCAGCCTGCATGTTGCCGTGCTCGATCATTAGCCAGCCTTCAGGTTTGAGACGTTCGACAGCTTCAGGCACCAAACGGTGAATCTCGGACAACCCTTCGACGCCACCGGCCAATGCGATTGCAGGCTCATGTTTCAGCGAGCTCGGTAGTGCGCCATCGTTGGTTTCTACGTAGGGCGGGTTGGAGACCACTGCCTCGTATCTGCCGTCCGGAAGCGCGCTCGTCCAGTCGCCTTCGAAGAATTCGATATTGGTTGCGGCATGGTTCGCAGCGTTATGGCGAGCAACCGTAAGCGCGGCCTCGCTGCAATCAACCGCGTGAATGTGTGCGTCTGGTCGCTCAACGCCAAGGGCGATTGCAATTGCGCCCGAGCCGGTGCCGAGATCTGCGATAGTGGGTGCGCTAAGTTCGGCGATTCGTGCGAGCGCGGCGTGGACAAGAATTTCGGTGTCCGCGCGTGGCACTAATGTGTCGCGGGTTACGGTTAAGTCCATCGACCAGAACGGCTGGCTGCCCAACAAATACGCCAGCGGGACGTCGTCGCACAGCGCGTTGAGGTGTGTATCGAGAGTCTGTGTAATTTGTGGTGTCAGAACCTGGTCAGGTCTTGATAACAAGGCACCGCGACTGATCTCTAGCATTTCCTGGATAAGCCAATCGAGTTCTGCATGACGTTCTGCATCCAGTTTTTGCCGGGCCCGAGTTCGCCAGATTTCGATCGTTGTGGGCTCGGTACATTCACTCATGGTTGGTTTACACTGGCGCCGCGTGGGGAGAGACAGCGATGAAAGTCTACACAAGTGTGCTCGATATGGTGGGGAATACCCCCATGCTCGAGCTCTCACAATTCGACACGGGTCCCTGCAGACTGTTTCTGAAGCTGGAGCTGCAGAATCCGGGCGGGTCGATCAAGGACCGCATCGGCGTTTCCATGATCGAAGAGGCTGAACGTCGTGGTGACATAAAACCGGGCGATACGCTGGTAGAGGCGACGGCCGGCAACACCGGCCTCGGTCTGGCTTTAGCGGCGGCTCGCAAAGGCTACCATCTCGTCTTGGTGCTGCCCGACAAAATGAGCCAGGAAAAAATCTTCAACCTGCGCGCCATGGGTGCAGAGGTGGTGCTGACGCGCTCAGATGTCGGTCGCGGCCATCCGGAGTATTACCAGGACCTCGGCAAGGCCATTGCCGAGGAGCGAGGCGCTTACTTCATCAATCAGTTCAACAACCCGGATAATCCGCTTGCCCACGAGCGCACGACGGCTCCGGAGATACTCGATCAACTGGATGGAAACGTCGATGCGGTGGTCGTGGGGGTAGGCTCCAGTGGCACGGTTAGCGGGATGAGTCGCTACTTCTCCGAGCATGCCCCAAATCTTCGCATCATTCTGGCGGACCCAGAGGGATCCATCCTCGCGGACTACATCAACAAAGGCACGATGGGTGAGAGCGGCGGCTGGTTGGTGGAAGGTATCGGTGAGGACTTCATCCCGGACATCGCCGATTTCTCGATGGTCCACAAAGCTTATTCGGTCAGTGACGCCGAGTCGTTTGATGCCGCGCGTGAGTTGTTGCGTCGAGAGGGTCTGTTGGCAGGCTCATCCTCGGGGACACTCCTCAATGCGGCACTGAAGTATTGCCGTGAGCAAACCGAGCCGCAAAATGTAGTCGCGTTCGCCTGTGATACCGGCAACAAATATCTTTCCAAACTCTACAACGACTTCTGGATGGAAGATCAGGGCTTTATCGAGCGGCCACAGTTCGGTGATCTTCGCGATCTGATCGGGCGGTTGCACGGTGAACGAGCAACCATCACAGTAGGGCCGAACGATGTGCTGACGACCGCGCACAATCGATTGCGCAACGCTGGTGTTTCGCAGCTGCCGGTGATGGACGAGGGTCGCCTCGTAGGTGTGCTGACCGAAGACGACATTATTCGCAAAGCATTCGGCTGCCCGGAGTGTTTGCACGATCCGGTGGCCACGGCCATGCAAGAGCACTTCGTACAGCTCGACCCACAAACAACGGTGAATAATCTGGTTGCCCTCCTGCAGGTGCAACCGTTCGCTGCCGTGACCGAGAACGATGAGTTCTTCGGGCTGATCACACGCGCTGATGTGCTGAATCATCTGCGCAAGCAAATGGGACCTTAATCAATGACCGAGAAGAAACAGGGTTTCGGAACCCGGGTAATCCATGCGGGTCAGGCGCCCGATCCATCGACCGGTGCGATCATGCCGCCGATCTATGCCACCTCGACCTACGTCCAATCCAGTCCGGGTGTGCATCAGGGTTTTGAGTATTCCCGTTCACACAATCCCACTCGGTTTGCGTTTGAGCGTTGTATTGCAGACCTTGAAGCAGGGACGCATGGTTATGCGTTCGCATCCGGTCTAGCCGCCATCGGAACGATTCTTGAGTTGCTGGATTCGGGTGATCACGTCATCGCCATGGACGACCTTTACGGTGGTACCAATCGCTTATTCAGCAAAGTGCGCACGCGCTCGTCGGGTCTTGAATTCGACTACATCGACTTTACTGATCTCGACGCGGTTAGAGCGGCGATTACACCAAAGACGAAAATGCTGTGGATTGAGACGCCGAGTAATCCGCTGTTGAAGCTTGTAGACATCCGCGCCGTTGCGGAGATCGCAAAGTCTGCGGGTGCACTGCTGGTTGCTGACAACACCTTCGCAACGCCGTGGGCACAGCGTCCGCTCGAACTCGGCGCGGACATCGTCATGCATTCGGTCACCAAATTCCTGAACGGTCACTCGGACATGGTCGGTGGTGTTGCGGTTACCGCGGATTCTGAAATTGCAGAGCAGTTGACGTTCCTGCAGAACTCCATCGGTTCAGTGCTCGGTCCGTTTGATAGTTTCCTCGCATTGCGTGGTTTGAAAACGCTGAATATCCGCATGCAACAGCACACGAAGAACGCGACCGCGATCGCCGAGTGGCTGGAGCAGCATGAGCGCGTCACGAAGGTGTTATATCCCGGACTGACGAGTCATCCGCAGCATGCGCTGGCAAGCGAGCAAATGGACGGCGCTGGCGGCATCGTGACGTTTTTCATCGAGGGTGGTCTGGATGCCGCACGGCGATTCCTGGAACGTTGCCACGTATTCGCGCTTGCAGAGAGTCTGGGCGGTGTCGAGAGTCTCGTCGATCATCCGGCGATCATGACGCACGCATCCGTGCCCTCCGAACAGCGAGCGGAGATTGGGCTCACCGACGACTTAATCCGATTGTCAGTGGGTATCGAGGACCTCTCCGATCAGATTACCGATTTGGAGCGTGCGCTCGCCCCGGCGTAGTGATCAGAGCGATAGCCAATCCGGCATCGTGAGCCCGCGCCCCGCCAGGAAGTCACGATTGAACAATCGCTCTCGGTAGCGCAGACCACCGTCGCACAGAATCGTCACGATGGTGTGGCCTGGTCCAAGGTGTCGCGCGAGGCGCAGCGCACCCGCGAGGTTAATGCCGCTGGAGCCGCCGAGCACCAAACCTTCGTCACAAATCAGGTTGAATACGATGGGTAGTGCTTCGCTGTCCGGCACCTGACAGCTCCAGTCGATCACAGTATCTGCCAGGTTTTCGGTGATGCGCGAGTTGCCGATGCCTTCGCTCATGGAGCTCCCGGTGATCTTGATTTCGCCGTGCTCGAAGTAGTGATGCAGACCTGAGCCTTCGGGATCGCTGAGACCAATAACGACGTCGGGTATCTCGCGGCGCAGGCCGCGAGCGACACCAGCCAGCGTGCCACCCGTGCCTACCGCGCATATAAAGGCATCCACGCCACCGCCGGTTTGCCGCCAGATTTCCTGCGCCGTCGTTGACTCGTGCGCATCGCGATTGGCGGTATTGTCAAACTGGTTCGCCCAAAAAGCACTGCCGGGTTCTTGGTCGTTCATACGATCGGCGATGCGCTGCGACTCATGAACAAAGTGTGCGGGGTCGCGGAAGGGTACAGCTGGAATCTGGCGAATCTCCGGACCGTAAGCCGCGAGGGTTGCCACTTTTTCCGCACTCTGCGTATTCGGCATGACGATGATCGAGCCGTGACCGAGTGCATTGCCGACCATGGCCAATCCTATGCCTGTGTTGCCGGCAGTGCCCTCAACGATGGTCGCGCCGGGACGCAGTTCATCACGGGCTTGGGCCGTCTGGATCATTCCGAGCGCTGCTCTATCCTTGACCGAACCGCCGGGATTCATGAATTCCGCCTTACCCAGAATCTCGCATCCCGTGAGGTCCGACAGCTTGTTCAAACGGAGCAGGGGTGTGTTGCCAATGCAATCAATCAGGGTCGATGCGGGCATCAGGTGTCCTGCGCCTCCAGCGCGGCGAGTTGGTCGGCTTGGTATTCATGCGTCAACGGGTCGATCACGGAATCCAGGCCGCCTTCCATGACGTCGCCGAGCTTGTAGAGCGTCAAGTTGATTCGGTGATCGGTGACCCTGCCCTGCGGGTAGTTGTAGGTGCGAATACGTTCCGATCGATCGCCGCTGCCGACGAGCTGGCGCCGCTGTTCGGCTTGCGCAGAGCTCTGTTCGTTGCGCTGGGCGTCGAGCAGACGAGCTTTCAACAGTGACATCGCTCGTGCCCGGTTCTTGTGTTGGGACCGTTCGTCTTGACACTCGACCACGACACCGGTGGGCAGGTGGGTGATCCGTACTGCAGAGTCGGTTTTGTTGACGTGCTGGCCGCCGGCCCCCGACGCGCGGTAGGTGTCCACGCGCAGATCAGCGGTATTGATCTCGATGTCTTCCACCAGCTCGACTTCGGGGAGGACCGCTACGGTGCAAGCAGAGGTGTGGATTCGGCCCTGAGATTCGGTCTCGGGGACGCGTTGTACGCGATGTGCGCCCGACTCGAACTTCAGCTGTGCATAAGCGCGCGGGCCTTTTACCTGGCTGATGATTTCCTTGTAGCCACCGTGCTCGCCCTCGCTGGCTGACAACACCGTTACCTGCCAGCGCTGCCGCTCGGCGTAGCGGTTGTACATCTTGAACAAATCGCCGGCAAAAATCGCCGCTTCGTCGCCGCCCGTGCCAGCGCGAATTTCCAGAAAGAGATTCGCGTTATCGTGTGGGTCCTCGGGAATCAACGCCTTCTGGAGTTCAACTTCATCTTCGGCGAGCGACGCCTTCAGGCGTTCTACTTCCTCGATGCCCATCTTGCGCATCTCGGCGTCGCTGTCCTCAGCGAGCAATTGCGCCTCGACAAGCTCTTCCTCGTGGGTCATGAAGCCGCGGAAACGCTGCACAGCGGGTTCCAATTTGCTGTATTCCATCGATAGCTCACGGAAGCGATCAGCATCCGCCAGCGTCTCCTGATCGGCGAGCAGTGCCTCGATTTCCTCAAAGCGTTCCGCAAGCGTCTGCAGCTTGTGTTTAATCGACGTTTTCATGGCCGGTGGCTAGCGCTGACTTCGAGCGGACTTTTGGACGACTGTCGGCGCCCGTTCGTCGTGTGACTCGGCATCGGGTCGTTTGCCGAGGAAGAGTTCCTGTGCAGTACGCAGAAACTCTGCGTCCGACTCTGCCGCCGCTTCACGCAAACGCTCGGTTGGCTGGTGCAGGATTCTCTGTGTCAACGCGTGCACCAAGTGTTGCATGACTTCATCAACATCATGGCCGGCGGCAATTCTTCGCCGAGCATTGTCGAGTGCTTCGTCGCGCACTTGCATGACCGCTTCGCGAACCGAGAGGATCGTCGGCGTAGCAATGCGCTGGCGCTCGATACGTTCGAATCGCTCCAGCTCGTCGACAACAATCTGTTCCGCTTCGGTCGACGCTTGTTTCCGGGCCTCCTGGCCGTCGGTGATGACGTTGTGCAGATCGTCGATGGTGTAGAGGTAGACGTCGGGTAGCTTGCCGACCTTCGGCTCGATATCACGTGGGACCGCAATGTCGACCGCGAACAACGGTTTGCGCTTTCGGCTCCGGATCGCGGCTTTCATCATGTCAGCAGTGACGACGGCGTTCGGTGCTCCGGTCGAACTGATCAGGATGTCGGCATCGGGCAAGGCCCGTTCGATGCGAGACAGCGGCATAGCAAAACCGTCGACGGCGTCGGCCAGACGCTGTGCGCGATCTTCACTGCGATTAGCGATGAAGATGCGACCGATGCCATTGCCGCGCAGGTGGCGTGCGGCGAGCTCGATCGTTTCGCCGGCGCCGACGAGCAGTGCTGTGTGTTGCTCAAAGCCGGCGAAGAGGCGCTTCGCCAAGTGGACGGCAGCGTACGCCACCGATACCGGACTCGCACCGATACCTGTGTCGGTGCGCACTTTTTTCGCGATCGAGAAGGCCTGCTCAAACACGCGGCTGAGGTGTGAGCCGACCGCTTTGTGTTCCTGTGCGAGTCGATACGCGTTTTTCAGCTGACCGGTGATCTGTGTTTCACCGAGCACCATCGAATCCAGACCGCAGGCAACGCGAAAAAGATGCTCAGCCGCCGCCGTGTCTGTGCGGGTAAACAGAACTTCGCGTAACTTGCCACTGGTGGCCGCCGTTGATTCCAGCAATGCGGCGATCTCGGCAGAGGGGTCGGGTGACCCGGCCCAGTAAATTTCGGTGCGGTTGCATGTAGAGAGGACCAAGGCCTCGGTGACGCCGGGCAGGCTTCGAATATCTCTCAGCGCGTCTGGCTGAGCCGACTCATCGATCACAACCTGCTCGCGGATTTCGACCGGCGCAGTCTTGTGGTTGATCCCCAGAATATTGATCGACATTGCGCGAACTATTGCGATCCGACACTCTCCAAGCTCATATGATATGCGAAGTGCCGCCCGAGCGCCGCACCGTCAGTGGAGTGAATCGCATGAAAATCCGGAATGGTTATCGTTATACATTACTGATCTGTCTCGCAGTTTTTGCTGTCGACGGGCATGCCGCGCGGGGTGAAATGCTCGCCACGGCCGAGCGTGCACTCACCGATGGGGATTACGCAAAAGGCGTGGTTGCCTACGTTGAAGCTGCGCAAAACAGCGACAATATCGAGACAGCCCGGCAAGCAACACTCACCGCTTACGAGTTCGGCTTCGACAGTTTGACGACACAGGCGGCACAACGCTGGGCGACGCTCGACGCCAATACAAGCGAACCGGGGCTCTACGAGGCGATGGCAGTGCTTCGTTCCGGCGATCGCGATGCTTCGCTCAAGTTGTGGCGAGCGGCCGTCGAGCGCGCTGGCAACGCTGAGTCTGTCTGCAATTTTTTCAGTGAAGTCACGGCTGCGGATGTCCGCGCAGATGATGCGGCGTGGTTGTTTGACAAGCTCGCTGCGCGGTTTCGCGACTCAGCGTGCCTCGGTTATCGAGCGGCTAGTGCTGCAGCTAGTGCAAATGACGCGGATGCGGCGAATGAGTGGCTCGATCGTCTGCAGACAATGGACGCGTTCGATGATGACGCGAGACTGCTGCGCATTGCGCTACTGATCGATGACGAAAAGGCTGAGGATGCGTTCACCGATGAGGCGCTGTTTCTTTCCGGCGAGGCGAGCATCGAGCAGCAGGTTCAGCTTGCGCTCCTGAACGCGCGTGCTGAGGACATCGAAAATGCGGTGAACATGCTCGATTTTCTGTCGATGCAAAGCCCCGACGATCCGGCTGTCCAGGAGGCTATCGCGTTGGTCAAGCTGCAGGATGGTGATCTTGAAGGCTCGCGGTCGGCATTCATGTCCCTCCTCGAGTCCGGCGAGAAAACCGGCAGTGCAATGTATTACCTCGCTCGCTTCGCAGAAGGTCAGCGACGCACCGATCAGGCACTGCGTCTATACACGCAAATCGATTTTGGTGAGTTCGTGCTTGACGCACAGCAGCGCGCCGCCTTCCTGCTGAATGGTCGTGAGGGCTTTGTCAGCGCAATCGATCATCTCGAAGGCTTTAGTAATCGTAACCCGCGCTACGGGTTGGATCTAAGCCTTATGCGCGCGTCTTTGTACGCGCAGAACGAATTCTACGATCAGGCACTCGAGCTCTATGCCTCGTACCTCGAGGTTAAGCCACGTGCTGAATTCGCTCAGCTTGGCCAAGCCGACACCTACTTGCGAAGTGGTGACCTCGACACCGCGATCGCGGTGTTCCGGGGTGTCGTCGATATGTATCCGGAATCCGCGAATGCGCTGAACTCGCTGGGGTACACGCTCGCGGATCGTACGCGCAAGCTGCGCGAGGCTGAGCGGCTGATTGACAAAGCGCTCGAGCTCGACCCGGAGAATCCCGCCATTATCGACAGCAAGGGTTGGGTTCTGTTTCGACGCGGCAAGCTGAAACAGTCCCGCGAGTATCTCGAAAAGGCGTATGAGCAGTTCCCCGATGCTGAGGTCGCCGCCCACCTCGGTGAGGTGATGTGGCGCATGGGCGACGAAGAGGAAGCCCGCGAGTTGCTGGAGGAGGCGTACCGACGTGATCCGCAGGACGAGACGCTGCGTGAGACGGTGCGCCGCCTGATGGAGTCTGGTCCTGCGACACGCAGCTAGAGCCGCCCTTGTCCTGACGCTGCTGCTTACCGGCTGCGTCACCACCGGCGTGCAGGAGTTGCCGTTGCTCGAGAGTTGGGAGCAGCGACGGCAGACGTTAGGCGCGTTGGAAAACTGGTCTCTGCGAGGGCGGCTCGGTATCAAAACGCCCGTGGAAGCGTCGAGCGGCAACCTGCGCTGGGTTCAGGAAGGCGTCACATTCGATGCACAGATTGATGGGCCGCTCGGTATCGGCGCGGTGCATGCGTTTGGCAGTCCGGAAGCGGTAACGCTCGAGGGCAGTCGAATCGATACGACGACCGTGCGAAACCCTGGTACCGAGCTGTATCGACAGACCGGTCTGGAGGTGCCGATTGAGGGGCTGCGCTATTGGCTTCTTGGTGTGCCTATTCCGGATGTGCCCGCCGAGATCATGAGAGGCGAAAACGGCCTCGCAGAGCGCATCGAGCAAGGTCGCTGGCGCATTGAGTTCAGGGAATATCGGACATGGTCGCTAAATCCTCTGCCGAGACGAATCGTAGCTACATCCGCTGAAACCCGACTCACAATTGTGGTGCGAGACTGGGATATACGTGAGGCCAATAATCCCGTCGCTTCATCAAATTGACATGAAGGGTGTGGATGACCACACTAGCGCGCTCAGGCGTCCGGCAAACCAGGTTCTACTGGGGTGTAGCCAAGTTGGTAAGGCAACGGGTTTTGATCCCGTGATGCGCAGGTTCGAGTCCTGCCACCCCAGCCATTCCGGGCACCATGCACCTGAGGGGGGTGGGTTTGGAAATCGCAAGTCTTGCGCTGTTTACCGGTAGCGCCCATCCAAAGCTGGCGGCCAATATCGCTCGCAGTTTGCACGTTCCCCTGGCCAAAGCCCACGTCGGCAAATTCTCCGACGGCGAAACGACGGTAGAAATCCTCGAGAATGTACGCGGTCGCGAGACATTTATCGTGCAGTCGACCTGCCCGCCAGCCAATGACCACCTCATGGAGCTGTTGGTTATGGTGGATGCTTGTCGTCGCGCTTCCGCTTCGCGAATTACCGCTGTGATTCCTTATTACGGGTATGCCCGGCAGGATCGTCGACCGCGCGCATCTCGAGTGCCGATCACGGCGAAGCTTGTTGCTGAGCTGATCGCGGCAGCAGGTGTTGATCGCGTGCTGACTGTCGATTTGCATGCCGACCAAATCCAGGGTTTTTTCGACATTCCGGTCGACAACGTTTACGCATCGCCGATCTTGCTTGGTGACGCCTGGAAGAAGAAGTACCCGGACATGGTGGTCGTGTCTCCCGACGTCGGCGGTGTGGTGCGCGCCCGGGCACTGGCCAAGCGACTCGATGATGCCGAGCTCGCCATCATCGATAAGCGCCGCCCGCGTGCGAACGTCTCCGAGGTCATGAACATCATCGGTACTGTCGAGGGCAAGCAGTGCATCCTGATCGATGATCTGGTCGATACCGCTGGAACCTTGTGTCAGGCAGCAGCGGCGCTGAAAGAGCACGGTGCGGAGAGCGTTGTTGCTTACATCACACACCCGGTGTTATCTGGCCCCGCGGTCGAGCGCGTTAGCAATTCCGTTATCGATGAGATGGTCGTTACTGACACGATTCCCCTGTCCGAGGAGGCGGCTGCGTGCACTCGCATTCGCCAGCTGAGCACAGCAGAGCTGCTGGCTGAGACCATCCGCCGGATCGCCGACGAAGAGTCCGTCTCTAGCCTCTACGTCGACTGACGCAGTCGATTGACCCGATCTCGCTAATCCCGTAGACTCCGCGCCCGGTGAAGCAAGCCGGGACTGCTGGTCGCAAGCAGACATTCAGGCCCACCGAGACAACTACCCCAACTCAACCGGAGCATGTCATGGCTGACAAAATCGATCTGGTTGCGGAATTCCGGGAAGACCAGGGCAAAGGTGCGAGCCGCCGCCTGCGTAAAGAAGGAAAAGTACCCGCAATCCTGTACGGGGCCGGCCGCCAGCCGCGCTCAATTTCATTGCAGCACAACAAACTGCAACGTGCCCTCGAAGATGAGTCGTTCTACTCGAGCGTCCTGAACATCATGGTGGGCGACAAGAGCCAGGAAGCAATCCTCAAGGATCTTCAGCGCCATCCTGCAAAGAGTCAGATCCTGCACGTCGATCTGCAGCGCATTGTCGCTGGCGAAACGATTCGCATGAGCGTACCGCTGCACTTCACGGGTGAAGACGTCGCACCGGGCGTCAAGCTGCAAGGCGGGGTCGTTGCTCACCTTATCAACGAAGTTGAAGTGGTCTGCTTGCCGAAAGACTTGCCTGAGTACATCGAAGTTGATGTTTCAGAGCTAGATATCGACAGCATCGTCCATTTGTCCGAGATCAAGCTGCCGAAAGGGGTCGAAGTACCTCAGCTCGCGCAGGGCTCGGACTACGATCAGCCAGTGGTCTCGATCAGCAAGCCGCGTGCTGCCGTTGAAGCTTCCGCCGATGAGGAAGATGCGGGCGCGGCTGAGGGCGCAGATGACGCTGCCGAGGGCGGCGAATAGCGTCTGACGCCGATGGCGGACCAGATCAGAGTCATTGCCGGTCTGGGCAATCCAGGATCGGAGTATGAGCAGACGCGTCATAATGCCGGGTTCTGGTTCGTAGACGCTTTAGCGCAAAGACACGAGGCGCCGTTGAAGTTTCAGCGGCGCCTCGACGCTGACGTGGGCAAGTTTGAACTCGCGGGCCAAGAGATTTGGCTCGTTAAGCCGATGACCTTCATGAACTGCAGTGGTGGCCCGCTTCGCGCAGTGCTCGATTACTACCGCCTGGACATCCGCGAAACGCTCGTGGCGCATGACGAACTCGATCTGCCGGTGGGCACGCTTCGGCTTAAGAGGTCGGGCGGGCACGGTGGCCATAACGGCCTGCGGGACATCATTGCGCACAACAGTGCCCACTACTATCGAATGAGAATCGGCATCGGTCACCCAGGTCGCAGCGAGCAGGTGCTTGGACATGTATTGAAGCGGGCCTCTGCCAAAGAGCAGGAGTTGCTTGACGATGCGATCGAGCGCGCCTGCAAGGCATTGCCGAAAATGGTGCGCAAGGGACCCGGAATTGTGATGAACGAACTCAATCGGAAACCGAAGCAGCCGAAACCAACGCCGACGGACGGCGCAGGGGAACCGAACTAATGGGCATCAAGTGCGGGATTGTAGGGTTGCCGAATGTGGGCAAGTCGACGCTGTTTAATGCATTGACAGCTGCCGAAATTCCTGCGGAGAACTACCCTTTTTGCACGATCGAGCCGAACGTGGGTGTGGTCACCGTGCCGGATCTTCGTCTGGATCAGCTCGCCGCGATCGTGAGTCCAGAGAAAGTGATTCCGACCACGATGGAGTTTGTGGATATCGCCGGTCTGGTGGCGGGTGCCTCACAAGGTGAAGGCCTCGGCAACAAGTTCCTTGCGAACATTCGCGAGACCCACGCTATTGCGCACGTTGTGCGCTGCTTTGAGAACGACGACGTGACACACGTCGCCGGTAAAGTCGATCCGGTCGATGACGCCGACACGATCAACACTGAGTTGACACTGTCGGATCTCGAACAAGTCGAGCGCGCGCTGCAGAAGGCGCTCAAGCAGGCGAAGACGAATGAGAAGTCAGCGCTCTACCGACGCGATGTATTGCAATCGGTGCGTGATCATCTCGCTGAGGGTGCGCCCCTGCGGACCATGGATTTGGATGACAATGCCGTGGCGGAGTTGCGTGACTTGCAACTGCTCACTGCGAAACCGGTGATGTATATCGCCAACGTGAACGAGGATGGATTCGAGAATAATCCGCTGCTCGAAAAGCTGCGGACCGTTGCGGAGTCCGAGGGTGCTAGCGTGGTGGCGGTGTGCGCGGCTATCGAGGCCGAGATTGCGGTGTTAGATGCAGAAGATCAGAAAGCGTTTTTAGATGACCTCGGTTTCGAAGAGCCAGGTCTGAATCGTGTGATTCGTGCGGGCTATGCGCTGTTGGGGCTGAACACCTATTTCACAGCAGGACCGAAAGAAGTTCGTGCGTGGACCTACCCGGATGGCGCCACCGCACCGCAAGCGGCAGGTGAAATTCACACCGACTTCGAGAAGGGTTTCATCCGAGCCGAGGTCATCGGCTTCGAGGACTATATTTCCGGCCAAGGCGAGCAGGGCGCCAAAGAGGCGGGCAAGCTACGGCTCGAGGGTAAGGAGTATCTGGTCAAGGAAGGCGATATCATGCACTTCCGCTTCAATGTTTGATGCTTGACTGACTTAGGACCCAGCGCAGATAATGCGCGACCCGAAAAAATCCGGTGATGTAGCTCAGATGGTTAGAGCGGCGGACTCATAACCCGCAGGTCGGTGGTTCAATTCCACCCATCACCACCACACACGATAAATAGGGCCTGTCAGGCCCTTTTTTTTTGCTGGTTCTAACCGGTAATAAGTCGGCATTCCTACGCTGGACCGCGAGTGGGGCTTATCCCCGAGTTATTCTGATTCGTGATGATAGATCTGAAGCAGATTGCCGCAGGTGTCTGAGACTATGGCGATCGACACACTGCCGGCGTTGGTAGGTTCGGTTGTGAATGCGACGCCAGGATCGGAAAGCCTCTTGAATTCCGACTCAAAATCGTCGACTTCAAAAGCGGTGATCGGTATGCCGTGTTGGAACAGCGCTTCCTGAAAAGTCTTAGCTGCCGGGTTCGCGTTGGGCTCGAGTGAAAGTTCAGCGTCCCCACCTTCCGGGGAAGCGAGCTGAAGCCATCGGAACTCGCCAACCGGTATGTCGTCGGTTAACGGTCCGGAGATTAGTCTATTCGGATAATCGCTGATTTCTTGAATTTTGCGATTGTTGTATCCAGGCGGCTCGCAGCAATGTCATGCAATGGGGAGAGTGCGCCTCAACCTGGCCCGAGAATTTCTGTCGATAGGCAGATGGCGCGTGGCCGAAGTGTTTTGCAAACAGACTGTTGAAGCTGCCAAGACTCGAAAAACCAACCGCCATGCAAATGTCGGTAACGGACTGGTCACTGTTCAGCAATAACTGCTTAGCGTTATTGAGTCGGGCCCTCATCCGATACTGAACCGGGGCCTCACCAAATACCGCTTTGAATTGACGCACGAAGTGAAAGCGCGACATAGCCGCATCTCTAGCCACTACATAAATGGAGGATTCATTCGGATCGGAACGCCCGAGTTGTTCACGGACCTTGCACAGCCGAATCAGGCGGTCTCGCATCATCATGTTGCACCCTGGTCTTGGTTGTCTCCCAAGACGGTCTGCCGAAACTGCTCAATTTCGTTGGGGAATCGATAGGCTGTGCCGCTACCTTCATTAAATTTGGCAACGACACTGTCACGATCATCCAGAAGAACTGTATCGGGCAGCGAGAACGACGCCTTGCTTGCTGTATTCAGGCAAAAGCAAACCGGAGTTTTGATTTCGTGTCGCTCCAGCCAGGCGAGCTTCTCTTGCGCGATCGTATAGTGGTACTTGCCGCCGCCGGTCGAGGTCAGAATTGAAACCGGCGCCTTGGTCGCCATGACGCCTCGAAGCAACTCCAGTCCGGTGGGCACGGACGGCAAATCCAGAAATACCTGGTCCCTACCAACCTGTTGGTTCCAGAATTTACCCGGATGCATCTTTGAAAACGGCTCACCGTATTTTGCCTGAATGCCTTTCTCAAAGTCGGCAATCACACCGTCCATATCGAAGTAGATCATCACTGCCAGCGCATCCTGTGGTGGTTTTGTTAACGCAGTAGATTGGGTACTTTTCGCAGCGCAGGTAAGCCACCGCGAAGGCGGTGTCGCTCGCGGGGGGAGCGAGTCTCATGTGGGTCATGCTGGGCTAATTCCGCCCTCTATTCGACTTCCTCATCCGTGTACACCGCGACGCGCGCCGCTGTTTCCGAAGACATCACGCCCCGTCGCATATTGGCGGTGGTAGCGACGAATACGACGGATCCGTCTGGTTCCATCGCGATGATGCCACCTGTGCCACCCTTGGGTAGGAGTGTATCTGCGAGCATGGTCTCCGCCGAACGAGCCAGCGATTCGTTCGCAAATTCGACGCGCGCACAGATGTCTCTCGCGACCGTCCAACGCATGAAGAACTCGCCATGTCCGGTAGCCGAAACCGCACATGATTGGTTCGACGCGTAGGTGCCAGAGCCGATGATGGGCGTGTCGCCGATTCGACCGTAGCGTTTGTTGGTGCGACCACCGGTTGTGGTTCCAGCAGAGATGTTGCCGTGTCGGTCCAATACCACCGCGCCGACGGTGCCGTAGTAGGCACTACCAGGTGCGCCTAGGTCCATATCACCATTCTCGAAAGCCCGCATCCTGCGCAATGCTGCTTCGCGCCCCTCAGTAATGAAATAGTGTGGATTTGCCATGTCCAGCCCAATGTCGGCGGCGAACCAATCGGCGCCTTCGCCATGCAGCAGTACATTCCGCGTTTGTTCCATCACTGCGCGTGCCGCTGCGATGGGGTTCTTGATGCGTGAGCTGCCGGCGATACCGCCAGCCGCATGGTCTTCGCCCCGCATGATCGATGCGTCGTGTTTTGCGTCACCATGTTCATCGAGTGCCGCACCTCGCCCCGCGTTGAAGTCAGGCGAGTCCTCCAGAATCTTCAAGGCAGCTTCGATGGCTTCCGGCCCTGTCGCGCCGGCGTCCAGTAGCTTCGCACCGGCTTCCAGTGCCGCGGTCAGATCGGCGCGTGATTTGGCTTCCTGCTCGGGGGTCAATGAGGCCCGCTTCGCGTCACCTGCGCCTCCATGGATGGCAATCACCCACTCTGGCGATGTTCCCACCTCCGGCACTTCTGTCGCAGCTTGGGCAAAGGAAATGGGGCTCGCAAGGAGGCTTGTAATCCCAAGCATTGCCAGGGACGACCGGTTGTTGATATTCATTCGAGAACGTTAGCAGTCGAGACGCGAGCCCGCCACTGGTGATGCCCGAGAGCCGCTTGCAGTCTGGGGGCTGATTGGTCATGCTCAGCGCACTCTCGCGGCGTCTCCCGCCGTGAATTTATGACTTTTGTGGGGATAGTCATCATGCTCAAACGACTCCTATCGATTGCACTCTCTGCGGCGCTTGCCCTCGCGGTTCCCTCCATCGGGAAGGCGCAAGAGGACAAACAGGAGAAGCATCCACTCGCCAGCTTACCGCTGCGAAATATCGGACCTGCCATTACGTCCGGTCGCATTTCAGACTTCGCGTTTTATCCGGGTGGCGACAACGCGTTTCTCGTCGGCGTGGCATCGGGCGGGCTGTGGAGAACGCAGAATGCCGGCATTACCTGGGAGCCGCTTTTCGATAATGAGGCCTCCTACGCTATAGGTGTTGTGGAAATCGATCCGAACGATTCCAAAACCATTTGGGTGGGCACCGGCGAGAATCTGGCGCAGCGAAGTGTCGCCTATGGCGATGGCGTCTATAAGTCGATCGATGGTGGCAAGAGCTGGAGCAATGTTGGTCTGAAGGAGTCTGGCCATATCGGCATGATCTGGATCAACCCGGAAGATTCCAATGAAGTGCTGGTTGCCGCACAAGGTCCACTTTGGAGCGATGGCGGCGATCGAGGGCTGTATCGAACCACCGACGGCGGCGAGAGTTGGGAGCGGATACTCGAGATTGACGAACACACGGGTGTTAACGAGGTGCTCGTCGACCCGACAAACCATGATGTCATTCTGGCCTCGACCTACCAGCGTCGTCGGCATGTCTGGACACTGATTCATGGCGGCCCCGGCAGTGGTTTGCAACGCAGCACAGATCGCGGGAAGACCTGGACCCGTGTGACCTCCGGTCTGCCCTCGGATCACATGGGCAAGATCGGTATGGCGATGGCACCGAGCGCTCCGAATATGATCTACGCCATCATTGAAGCGAACGATGACGAAAAAGGTGTGTACCGTTCAACTGACTTCGGCGCGAACTGGTCCAAGCAGTCGTCTTACATGACGACCAGCGGCATGTACTACAACGAGCTTGTGGTCGATCCGAAGAATCCGGAGCGGGTCTATGCCATGAACACGTTCACCATGAAGTCGGAGGACGGCGGCAAGTCGTTCTCGCCGCTATCGACGACATGGCGACATGTGGATGATCACGCGCTGTGGATTGATCCGGAAAACACAGCACATCTGTACATCGGTGGCGATGGCGGTATTTACGAGACGTGGGATCGTGGTTCGACCTGGCGTCATGTGCGTAACCTTGCGATCACACAGTTCTACCGGATACAGCCGGATTACGCAGAACCGTTCTACAACGTTTGCGGCGGTACACAAGATAACAACTCGCTCTGTGCGCCTTCTCGCACGACGGTAGTACATGGGATTACCAACAGCGATTGGAATCTGGTGCTGGGTGGCGACGGCTATGAGCCGCAATTCGATCCGACAGATCCGGACATCATGTATGCCCAATACCAGTATGGTGGCCTTGCGCGGATCGATCGGCGCACGCAGGAGCGCGTGTTTATCACACCGCACCCGGAACGCGGTGAGAACGACTACAAGTGGAACTGGAATACACCATTGATCGTTAGCCCGCATGCGCCGCAGAGTCTTTACTACGCGTCTGAGTACTTGTTCCGCTCCGATGATCGGGGAGACAGCTGGAAGAAGATTAGCCCCAATTTAACGCGTCAGCTCGACCGTAACTCGCTGGATGTGATGGGCCGCGTCTGGGGTGTCGATACGATCGCAAAGAATGATTCGACGTCCATCTACGGATCTGCGATCGGTATCAGTGAGAGTGTTTTGGAGGAAGGGCTGATCTACGTTGGCACCGACGACGGCGTGATGAACATCACCCAAGATGGCGGTGCGACTTGGGAACAGACGACCCGCTTTGCCGGTGTGCCCGACATGTCCTACATCGATGACGTGCTTGCCTCTGTTCACGATAGCGATGTGGTGTATGTCGTACTCGACAACCACAAGCGTGGCGACTACAAGCCGTATGTTTTACGTTCGGACGACCGTGGTCAGTCCTGGAAGTCCATTGCCGCGAATCTGCCTGAGCGTGGTTCGGCGCATACGATTGTTGAGGATCATGTCGATCCGAATCTGCTGTTCCTCGGCACAGAGTTTGGCCTGTTCTTCACTCAGGATGGCGGTGCTTCCTGGCATGCGCTGAAATCAAATTTCCCGACGATCGCGGTGCGGGACATCGAGATCCAGCAGCGAGAGAACGATCTTGTTGTGGGTACCTTCGGTCGCGGCATTTACATCCTCGATGACTACTCCGCGTTGCGTACGAAGAAAGCTGATATCGATGCTTTCGAACTGTTCGGCGTGCGTGACCCCTGGTTGTATGTTGAGGGTGACCTCTGGGGCGGGCGCAAAAAGGGTGCTATCGGTGAGGAGTACTACGTCGCTGACAACCCACCGTTCGGTGCGGTGTTCACTTATTACCTCGGTGAGCCCCTGAAGTCGCGAAAAGCAACGCGCCGTGCGGCCGAGATCGAAACCGAAAAGGCGGGTGGCGATACCCCGTATCCATCATGGGATGCGCTGCGTGAAGAAGACCGGGAGCAGGCACCTGAGCTGTACCTTGTGGTACGCGACAGTGCAGGCAAGATCGTTAGACGTGTCGCGGGCAAGACCGGTGAAGGGTTGCATAGAACCGCATGGGACTTGCGGTTGCCACCGCCGAATCCGATCGATCTTTCCGGTGGTGGTGATCGACCCTACTGGCAGAGTGAGCCGATGGGACCGATGGTGTTGCCAGGCATTTACTCGGCGGAAATCGCGGTTGTACGAGATGGCGTCATGACGAGCGTGGGTGATCCACAGTCGTTTACGGTGAAGTCGCTCGAATTGAGCCCTGAGATTACGGCGGACCGCGCCGCGCTGCAGGCCTTCCAGATCAAAGTGGCCGATCTGCACCGCGCCACAATCGGCAGTACGCGTGCGATCGGTGAGCTGGAAAACCGGATTGCCTACATCAGAGCAGCTATCCTGCAGACCCCGAGCGTAGACCGTGGTCAGCTTGCTGGTGTGACCAATCTTGCGAATCAGCTCGCGGATATTCGTGTGCAGTTGAATGGCGATTCAACCATTGCGAGTAGGAACGAGCCAACGCCGATGTCGATCTCATCTCGTGTGGGATCCATCTACGGCACGCTTGTCAGTTCACAGTCGCCACAGGGCGGCAATTTTGAGCGCTCATACGCGATTGCCGCCGCTGAGTTTCGTGAGGTTCTAAGAACGCTGAAAGCGGTCTCTGGACGGGTCGCGGATATGGAGGCTGCATTGGAGGTGCAGGGAGCGCCATGGACGCCTGGTCGTATCCCGGACTGGACTGGCGAATAACTCTTTAGTCCAGAGCCCCAAGAATCAGTTCGGCGGCAGATAAGGACATCTGCCGTCAGTGCTTTGGGTCACCCAGTGGGGCCAGGTAGCGAAATTGAAGTAGACCGCGACCAACGCAACCGCTGCCGCCTGACCTAGCGCGTTCGACACGCATAATTTTGTAGCCGTTTCGGGCTGCACATGTGCGCCCGGCTTTCTCGAGGCAAAAGTTCGCGCCGCGACTGTTTCCATCGCAGATGACTGCGAAGACTTCTGATCCGTCCTCGGTCACAGTGCGTTCCAAGCTCGCACAACCAACGATCGTTGAAAGTCCCGCTAGCGCCAGGATGGTGCGCAGGTGCTGGTTACGTTGGATGGGCATGGGGACGCTCCTTTGGTCGTAGGTCTTCACGCCGGTCGTCGCATATTTGATCGTTAAGATGCACTCTTATTGCCAGTATCCGTTCGCATCAGCGCCAGTCTCAGCAGTGCCAAAACGCTGATGGCGTCCGTGATCGTACCGTCCGTCGCCATGCGAATTGCGGTGTCGACGGGAACCTGCATCAACTCGATATCCTCGGTGGCTTCCAGCGCAGTATTACCACGCGTCAGCCCCGTGGCGAGGAAAACCAGCCCCACTTCATCAGTGATAGAGTTGCTGGGATGCACGCTCATCAGTTGCGTCCAGTGGTCTGCGAAGTAACCCGTTTCCTCACGCAACTCACGCTTGGCTGCCAACAGTGGATCCTCGTGGAGCGGTGCACCGCCCATCGGTAGCTCTATTGTCTTGATGCCCAACGTGTAGCGACTCTGAGAAACCAGCAAGATGGAGTCGGCCTCGTCAACGGCCAGAACCGCCACGGCCACATTCTTGAAATGGATATGCCCGTAAAGGTGCTCGGAGCCACCGGGTGCGACGACTCTGTCCTCATGCACCGACATCCATGGATTCTCATAAACCAGTCGCGTCGTCTGTTGAGTCCATTTACTACGGCTTGTCATTGATTTAACTCCCACAAAGAAAGGGCAGCCGAAGCTGCCCTTTCCGAAACGACTGCGCCTTGCGACGCAGCGTGATTCTCAACTACTCGAAGTCGACTTCAGAATCCGAAACGTCATTCGTATTGATGAAGTCAAACAACTCATAGGTTGTGCCTGTAGCAGACAGGCCTGAGCTTTCGCTAAGGTCGGTCGAACCTGGATCGGCTGCACCGTTACCTTCCGTCACACCAACCAGACCGTCGGTCGCAGCAATGCCGCCGTAGGCGATGTTGATGCTGCCGTCAGCAGACAGTGTCACTGTGAAGGTGTTGGTGGTGCTGGCAAAGAACTCCGGTACGCCCTCGAAGGCAACCGTGAACGTTGTGCCATCACCATCAACGACTACGCGACCACCCGCGTTCGGCGACAGATCGTCGAACAGCGGTGCGATACGCGGTGGGCCGTTCAGGAAGTCTAAGGTGGACTCAGAGAAGTCGGTGTCGCCTTCACCGAACGTCAGGTTACCGTTCGAGTTGACGAACACGCTAGTGTAAGTCTCGCCATTGAACGGGAAGCTGAAGCCGAGGTCGACCTCTGCCGAATCGTCATCACCGAGCGATAGGATGAAGCCATCCACCGCCTCGATGCTGAGTACGTAACGACCTTCACCGAAACCAGCGCCGACAAAGTCGAAGTCCGGGAACGTGGATACAGCGATGGCGTAGGTGCCTGTGACCTCCAGCGGAATCTGAATCGCCGAGAGTACGCCTGCGCCGCCGTCATCGTCGAATGCGACCGGTGTTGCGACGCCATCCTCAAGCAGGAACAGCCCCATCACCGAATCGATGCTACCGCTGATGACCTCTGCGAACAGTGTCGAGCCGGCTTCTGCTGAGAACTTGTAGAAGTCTACGTCGCCGGCGGTGATGCCGCTGTAACGATCAATCGTGTTGAATGGCAGTGAGACTTTCGCTGCATCTTCAGCCGTGTCATTCGACTCAAACCTGTCTTTGAACGGACGCGTTGCCAAGAAGCGCAAGGTGCTGCCGGACAAATCGTTCGTCGAGAGGAAGTTGAACTGCTCGTAGACCGCCGCTTTGCCATTCGTCTTGATGGAACGGGTGAATGCCGACAGATCTGACGGTTCTTCGAAGCCACTCGTGTCCAGGCCGCCACAGCTGAAGCCGGCCAACCCGTCGGTCGCGGTCAGCGTGCCATAGTCGATACGGAACGCATTTGACACGGTATCGCTTTCGATTCCGCGACGCTGGTTCCGGGTCTTGAAGATCGAGATGGTAAACGTATTACCACCCGCCGCCGGGAATTCCGGCACATTGCTGAAGGTCACGGTGAAACGATCTGCTTTCTCTTCAAAGGAAACGCTGCCGCCGTTGTTCGGGCTGAGGTCATCCCAGAGACCGGCAATTCGCGGAGGACCCGCCAGCATGCCGCCGATGCTGTCGATGAAACTAGCATCACCAGCACCGAAAGAGATGCTGCCGTTCGAGTTGACGAACAGAGAGTCGTACTGCCGGCCGCAAAGCCCGATCGTGAAGGTCGGGAATAGTTCAACGAAGTTATCGTCGTCCAGCGGAACAGAGCCCGGAGGCGGCGCGTTGAAGATGATGTCCACTCCTTCAACCGGCGCACCTGCCGCAACCACGACTGGTGTCGCGTCTGCAGGATCATCAGCGGTCGAATCCGACGATTCGGCGCTGTTGAAGAACTCCTCAGGACCCGGTAGCTGAACCGGCGTCGTGGAGAATCCACCCTGGAGGATCTGATCGACATGGATCGTGTACGCCGCACCCGGTGTCAACCCGTTGATCGTGTAGATGCCGTTGCCTTCGCGGTCACCCGAGATTGCCGACACGGCGTCGACAAATGGATCGACGACGTTACGTGCGATGACGTTGACACCGGTGATGCCTTCACCCTGAGGCGTTTGGATTTGACCGGTGATCGTGCCGCTGCCCGAGAAGAACGTATCTGACGGATAGAGGAACGACATGAACGCGATGTCATCCGCATGCGGTGTCACCTGGCCACCCCCCTGCAGCGCAAACGGATACATGGTTTCCGTCTGATCCCCAGGCGAGTTGCCGTAGGTGTTCGAAGGCGTTGGGCCCGAGGTATCACCGAGAGCAATGTTCTGGCCGTTCACTACTGTATGGCCGAGGCCTGAGTAGTGACCGAACTCGTGAAAGACTACGCCTTCAAAATCGGCTAACGGGAAACCGTCGAGGATTGCACCGCCATTAAGGAAGTTCACAGCCTCAAGCGGGGTGCCGTCTGCAGCACGAGTGTCGGTGCTGGCGAAACCGAGAACGCCGCTGACACCGAAAAGTGCAACGAAGATGGAGCCGTCTTCATCGAAGACTACCGGGCTAAGGCCATCTGCGGTGTTGCCACCGAAGAACAGGTTGTCGACGAATGGCGCGAAATTCGTCACGTCTACATCAAACGGCAGTTGACCGGTTGTGATGTAAGCGTTCGTTGCCGTCGGGATGCTTTCCCATGTCCCCAGCGCGCTCTCTACCAAAGCAACTGCTTCAGCGGCGTTCAGCGGGCCAAGGCCACCCTGGTCGATGTTGTAAGGAATCGCGGTACCGCCGTTCGGCCAGCGCTCGACACCATCCGGGTCGTTCGCGTTGGTGTTCAAAGGACCACCCGCAATCACCGAGGCGCTTAGGCAGCCGGCAACAGCCGTCGTTAATACTCTGCGCAGTGTGTTCATAGTTTTCATTATTCAGCGCCTCCCACGATATCGGTGATCATGCTGGACAGCGTTCCCCAGGAGATCGGTCCACCGTCAGCAATGCCCACTTGCATGCCGGCGAACAAGCCGACGTTGCCGGCACCGTTCAGTGCGACCTTGTCGCTTTCGTCACCGGTGATGGTGAAGCAGCCCTGACCCAGACCCATGGTCGCAGTCAGACCGATCGGACCGACCGGCGCTACCATCAGGAGATATTCCTCGCCCACCTGCAGCATCGGAAAATCCGTGATTGGGTGATGGCCTTCGGCGATGTTCTTAAGAGTGCCGAGTGTGGTCACTTCCGTGTAGAACTCGCCCTTGATTTCATTGAAGTCGCCCTTGAAGGATTCGGACACTTTGATTCGGTAGGTCACCGCCGGTAGTTCGCCGCCCCCAATTTGCTTGCGCGACTCGGTCACATCCAGAACGGTGCCTACAAAGACACGATCGGAATTGTTGACCATTTGCTCAAGGTTCATCTGCGCAACGGTTGTCGCCTGCAGTGCGCTCGCACCGAAGGCGCCAAACGCTACCGCAACAAACGTCGCAATGCGTCTCAACGCTCTCATTATAGATCTCCTTTTGTTGTGATGAGGTACACGCTGCTGAAAGCAATCTTATGTCACCCCATGCCGAGAGTAGCGTCGGGTTTGCAAGCGCGTCTAATCGCCCACATATGCCCAAATTGACAGTTTGCAGAGTAAAGCCGGTAGAACAGTGGGTTAGGGCATCTCGGGCTCAGACGTGCCGATTCTTGCGATATGAGAAATACAGGATAAACGCGCGGAAGTTTTTATTATGCAACGTTATAACATTATATTTTTTATAGGTTTTTTCGCTTCGTGCTTAGGGTTCGATCTAATCTAAGCCGTTGTTTTTCGAACAGGCTATTCCTTGGAGCGCCACAGGTTTTATCTGTTGGATCGGAACGGCCTGGAGACCTATTATGTAACCGTCAAAAAGGCGATCTCAGAAATGACTGACCAGCAACAGTCTTGGCTCCGCGTAGATCATGTGCCGGGTTTTAGCGACCCGGCAGATGCCGCTGTTTGGTCTATCCGCTTGTTCCTTGCCCACGTCAGCATAGGCAGACAGTCCCCGGAGCTCTTGGATGTTGCGTTGAGGGGCAGCTTTGGTGAGCGTGGCCGCACGGCCTTCAAGCGAATGATGCACGAGCTAGTGGGTTACCGGGGTACAGCCTTGCCAATCCCGGAGCCGGGTGATGTGGCACTGGCGGAGCACGAACAGTTGGTCCTCGACTGCGTTCAAGCGAGCAACCAAGAGGATTCCAACGCTCTGTATCTAAGTCTCTTATCGCTGGTTGGCTACGAGCGAGCCTCGGGGCTGCGTGTTCACTCGCAAGCGCTCGCGTCGTCATTTATACGATTCCGTACGACCGATGGAGAAACGCTTTGGTCCTCTGAGGCGCGTGTTGCGCAAAGCGGTGACCATGAGTCGCAGTGGCACTGACGGAGCTCTAGCCTGCCTCCGCGACTTTCAGCGCTATTGAACGGTGGCGTCTTGTGTCATGCCTCTGGGTGTTAAACTCGGTGACCAACTCACGCAGCGACTGCGCCTGCGATCGCATCGCGTCCGTTGCCGCGGCGCTATGGTTTACCCGTTCGAAGTTGCGCTCGTTGAGTTCACGCATCGCGCTCAGCGAGCTGTTTGCTAGTTGAACCCCTTCCGACTGCTGTTGGCTAGCCGCTGCGATTTCGCCCACGACAGCATTCGCTTTCTGGACAGATTCAACGATCGCCTCAAGCGTACCGCCCGAGTTGTTAACGAGCTCAGCGCCCTCGGCGATTCGATTCACCGAGTCTTCAATGAGGCCGTTAATTTCACGTGCTGCTGTGGCGCTGCGTGCGGCAAGGCTGCGAACCTCACTGGCAACCACGGCAAATCCACGTCCATGCTCGCCAGCCCTTGCCGCTTCGACGGATGCATTCAGTGCCAGGAGGTTTGTCTGGAAGGCGATTTCATCAATGACCGTTGTAATTTCAGTGACCTTATTGCTCGCTTCCTTAATGCCGCCCATGGCCGCGATTGCTTTGCCCACAACCGCACCGCCATGCTCAGCGTCGTCACGCGCCTGATCGGTGAGGCGATTGGCTTCGGCGGCATTTTCGGCGTTGTTTTGGATGGTCGTTGTGATTTCTTCCATGCTCTCGGCGGTGACACGCAACTTGTCCGACTGCTGGCGCATCGCGCTTCGTAATTCTGAGCTGTCTTCAAACAATTGCTGGGCACCTTGGTCCACTTCGTTTGAGTTGTGCTGGATTGATACGACCGTTTCGGTCAGGCGGTTTACGGTCTTATTGAGATTGTCGGTCAATACCGCAAATTGTCCTGAGTAGTTGCCTTCGACGGACTGTGTCAGGTCGCCCTTGGCCAGAGCTTCGAGTACGCGCGAACAATCCTGCACCAGCATTTCAGACTTTTCGACGAGCGTGTTAACACCTGCAGCAAGTTTTCCAAAGAAACTATCGACATTGGTGACGGCGAGGCGTTGCGAGAGATCGCCTTGTCCAGCAGCAGCGACCATTTCGGACACTTGTTGTTCTAACTCGCGCTCTGCGGATATGTCACCCAACTCGACAATGGTGCCAAGATTCGCGCCTTGCTCATTGACCACGGGGTTCGCCTGAACGGTGATGATCTTGCCACCGAGTCTGAACTCGGACTCGCTGTACCCGTCCCTGTCGATCTGGCAGTCGCCGATTAGGTGGCCAAGCGGCGTACCGCGTAGCTGATGTGCATTAACGTCGTGGCCCGCCTGACTGTAGGCCGCACCCAGTTTCTCAATCAGATTCTTGGCCGCCAGATTACCCTCTTTGGTGTTTTGCTGCTCATCGATCAAGAGCATCGGTGAGGTGGCATTATTGAATGCCACGTGCACCGCCGCATTTTCCCGCATGAGTCGAAGCAGGTCATTGACGATGTCCGACTGTGGATTGTCGTCGGCAACCCGAACTGAGAGGTCTCCGGTCTTGATGACATGCTTAAGTGTGTCCAGAACCTCGAGGTTCTGATGGGTTGCCTGAACCCGTTCGCAAAATTGGTTGGTGAGGTCCACGATGATGTAGCCGAGGACCGCAGCCTCTGCGATCACGAAGGCAGCGTGCAGGAACACGATACCGAGGCCAGTACCGTAGTCAAAAATTACTAGCGGCGTACCGAGTACGCTGAGGCCAAATTGCTGGCAGAAGTTCATTGTTATGTGGTGAACAGCGATCGTTACGACGGCTGCCAGCAGGGGCCGGAGGTCCTTATAGCGGATGATGAATGCCAGCGTTGCGAAAACGTGGAAGTGCCATTCGATGCGTCCGAGTCCCTGCTGGATAAACAACGCCGAAAACAGCATTAGCGAGGAAGCAAGCACCATTCGGGTGTACACGCTGCCGGGAAGCGAGCGTCGGCATGCCCAGCCGAGCCCGACGATCAGTCCGCCACCGATGAAACCCATCCAGTAAAAGCCATTGACGGCGCCCATGACTGTCGCAGAAAAAAACCAGTGCGCAAGCAGGATTCGGAAGAACATCGTGTCCGCTTTTTCGTAGTCGGCGTCGAGGGCGGGTTTGACCTCGTCTGGGAAGCGTCCCAGGAGCACGCTCAAAATCTGTTGCTTGTTCATAGTAAATCTACTGATTGGCGTAACTGATCTGTCGCGAAATACTGGTGACCAACGGTTGTGTTTGCAGGCTTGAGCGAAGCACTTCGGCTATGTGCCAGCCGTCGCTCTCACGCCTTAGGACAAAAACGTTGTTGCTGTGTGCAAGCGCAGCCCTCGTGGAATCAAAAGAGCGTAACCCGAGTTCGCGTGCGAACAGTGACGCGGTAGATCGCGTGAGCGTCACCCCGGCAAAACTCTTATGGTAGGCACGCGCGTATTGCGTCGTTAAGTCGTCCCGAGCGCCGCGCTCGATATTTATGAAAACCAGTTGCGCATCGGGTGTCAGCGATTGCTCATAGGCAGTCGCCATTGCACGCATCGCGGTGGGGCAGCTCGTGCTGCAGCCCGGAAACCCGGCGAAAGCGATGACGACATCGGCGTCGATATCGCTCAGGAACGGTAAATCAAGCGTCGTCTCGCTCTTCGCTGGCAACAAGGGGATCAGAGCCAGTGAACCTGCGGTCAGCAACAACATCGCAACGCCCACGGCGTGGTGTCGCCATGAACGGCCCTCTGATTGCGTTTTTGTACCGGCGCCCATGCCACTCCCTTTTCTTGCCACGCATTCGCCCTTATGCGTAACGAGGGTATCGGCTTGTCACCTCCGATCTTTAGGCCAATTAATCGAGACTGATTAATAAAGGTCTACGGATCGCGGTCGCTGTCATTCTGGTGGAGGGAGAGTCAATGATTAGGGTCCGGAGCGCACCGTATTTATGAATGTGCAATTGAGTGATGCGCAGTACCAGCGCTGCCGGGAGATGATTGCGGACCTCACTGGGATTCAGATGAGCGAGGCCAAGAAGGGGCTGGTGGTTCGCAGGCTCGGCACTCGAATGCGTGCGCTCGAAATTAATGATATCGATCGCTATCTCGATCTCATCAGTCGTGGCGATGCGATCGAAGTGGAGCATTTCACGAATTCCGTCACCACGAACCTCACTTCTTTCTTTCGAGAAAACCACCACTTCGATTATCTGAAGAACACCTTTCTTCCGGAGCATATAAAGGGGGGTTCGAAGCGTCTCAGGATTTGGTCGGCAGCCTGCTCTACGGGTGAGGAGCCGTACTCGATCGCGATGACGCTTGCGGAGACGCTGCCGAATCCCGGGAGTTGGCAGATCGACATCCTGGCGACCGACATAGATACGCAGGTTGTCTCCACCGCTAAACGTGGCGTCTACACAATGGATCGAGTCGACGGGCTTGCTGAGGAGCGATTGAAGCAATGGTTTCTGCGCGGCAGGGGCGCCCAGGCGGGTAGGGTCAGGGTCAGACCAGCGCTACAGAAAATGATCGATTTCCGTGTGATGAACCTGCTCGCAGAATGGCCGAGGCTTGAGCCATTCGATGTTATCTTTTGCAGGAACGTCGTGATCTATTTCGATAAGGCGACACAGGCTGAACTGGTTCGTCGGTTCCACACCACTATGGATCCCGATGGGCTCTTGATCATGGGGCATTCGGAATCCTTGCATCGAGTATCAGAAGACTTCCGGCTCCTGGGTCGAACTATTTATAAGCGAGTGGCCTGAGGGTGGGCGTTGCGCTGTTTAACAGCATCCGCGTGTTGGTGGTCGACGATTCTCCGAGCGCGCGTCAACTGCTACGCGGCATTCTTGAGTCGGAGCCTGATATTGAAGTCGTTGGCGTCGCAGTGGACGCCTACGATGCACGCGAGAAAATCAAACTGCTCAAGCCGGACGTCATCACGCTCGACGTCGAAATGCCGCAGATGGATGGGATCACGTTTCTTGCCAACCTTATGCGGCTACGACCAATGCCAGTTGTCATGATTTCGAGGCTCGCTGAACGCAACTCGGCATTGGTGCAAAAAGCAATGGAGCTTGGCGCCGTCAGTTTCATCGAGAAGCCTGCGGTTGGGCGTGGCGAGGAGCTGAAGGCCGCAGCGGAAATCATCATCGACGAGGTTCGAAACGCCGCGGCCGTGAACCTGAATGCGCTTTCTCCGCAGGGGCGCACGTCATCGGTCAACAGCGTGCCCGTTATGACGGGCGTATTCCGCCAGCCGACGAAATCACTCGCCCCGGGTCTTGGTGACCCGCTGATCGCAATTGGCGCGTCGACGGGCGGTACGGAGGCAATCAAGGATATCGTTTCGCGACTACCGAGCAATGCACCGCCGATCGTCGTCGCGCAGCACATACCCGATACGTTCAGTCGATCTTTTGCAGAGCGGCTGGATGAGCTCAGCAAGATGAAGGTGTACCACGCTGAGCATGGGCAGAAGATCGAGCGCGGTTGTGTCTACGTGGCACCAGGTAGTCATCATCTGCGTGTCGCACGAGACCGAAGCGGTCTCGTGTGCACGCTCGACGACAGCGAGCGTGTGGGCTTTCACCGACCCTCGGTCAATGTGCTGTTTGCCTCGGTTGCGAAAGCGCGCGTGCAGCCGGTCGTTGCTGTAATTTTGACAGGCATGGGACGAGATGGCGCGGAGGGAATGAAGCAACTGCAGGACTCAGGTGCGGTGACCATTGCGCAGGATGAGGCATCGTGCGTCATTTATGGCATGCCCAAAGCGGCGGTTGAGGAGCATGCCATCCAACACGTGCTTTCGCTGAATGAGATTGGGAGCGAGCTCATCCGCATGTCAGCGAACGAGTTGCGCGCTGCTTGAGTTAACGCTCAGGCGGCGTTCGCTGGCACGAATACCCGCAGCAACTCGTCTACAGTGTCGTTGGAGATCGACAGGATCTCCGGAAGATCATCAAGTACCAGGTTGAGTTTCTCGAGCGTGCCCTCGCGCAGAGACGGACCATCGTCAAGCTGAGTGCTTTCAACCTCTCCGATCACGGCCACGGTATTCGCAAGGTGGACGATCGATGCAACTACCTCTATGCGGTTGGCTTCCTCGTCGTCTTCTTTACCGTGAGAAAAGGGCTGGTGGTGAAACCGGATGGCATCGATGACATAAGCGGGCAGGCCCCATTGCTTGGCGAGTGCAGCGCCCACTTCGGTGTGGTCGAAGCCGAAGATCTCCCGCTCGGCACGGAACGTCGATCGCCCATCATCACGATCAACCGACAACTTGAGCGCTTCCTCAGACTGTTCCGGACGTCGACTGAACATAACCAGTTGTCCGATATCGTGTAGCAAGCCAGCGATGAACATAGATCCACCGGAGCGTTTACGACCAATTTTTTCAATTGCTCGAGCCGCGGCCGCGGTGCGAAGACTGTGATACCAGAAGTCTTCCATGGTGATCAGCTGGTTCGAAATCCCTTCAAAGGCTTCAACGGCGCTAACGCCGAACGCGAGATCTCTGACCTCTCGGGTACCGACCACAGTCACTGCCCGATCGATCGCGTTCACTGGGATACCGTTGTTGTAGAGGGCGCTGTTCGCGATGCGCAGCAGCGCGGCACTCAGCCCCGGGTCTTGTTCAATCAGGCGGCCAATGTCCCACGCACTGCTGTTTGGGTCTGATAACAGGTTGTTGATCTGTATCGCGATATCCGGCATCGAGGCCAGATCGCTAACTTCGCTTGCCAATGTCTCGGGCGTCATATCCCTGATTCCCATAGCTTTTGCAGAATATTCAAGCAAGCGGCACCAATAGGGATTAATTGAACGGGATTTTCGAAGTGCGAATTTGCTAAAGCGATTGAAACTGCGGGCGCTATTGGAGCTACGGGCGCGTTAGTGCACGCAGCTCAAAGCACTACTGTTAATTGCAAAGCCGAAATGGGTGATTAATGAAAATACTCGTGGTCGACGATAGCGCAGCGATGCGCATGATGATGTTGCGCACACTCCGCCAGGCGGGTGTAGCCACAAAAGACGTGGTTCAGGCCGAGGACGGCGCCGTCGCGTTAGGCATGATCCGGGAATCAGAACCCGACCTCATCTTTTGTGATTGGAACATGCCCAACATGACAGGTATCGAATTGTTGGAAACGCTGCGCTCGGAAGGTGTCGAGACCACGTTCGGGTTCGTGACCACCGAAGCAGGAACCGAAATGCGCAAACGGGCAACGGACGCCGGCGCACAATTCCTGATCGCAAAACCCTTTACCGTCGATTCATTTGAAAAAGTGGTCGGCAAGTTTTTGAACTAACGCTCGGCAGGAGGCCGATCATGAGCACGACATTTGTATTACCCGAGACCACCGCGGTAGCTGAGCTGCTGGGTATCATTCTGGGTGAGGACCTTGGAGTCAGTGGCACTGACGCCGATGATTTCTCAGGCCAGTATGTGGCGACCTATATCGATGACAACGACAAGCTTGTCGCAATAGGTGGAGGCGATCCCGCATTTGTCGCTTATGCCGGCGCTGCGCTCTCAATGATTCCTGCGGCCACCGCACAGGACATGGTCAACAGCAACGATATCAGTGAGGCGATTAGTGCCAATTTCTATGAAGTCATGAACATTTGCTCACGCTTGCTCATGACCGAAAAAGACGACCAGCATCTCCGTCTCGACAAAACGCTGGGCCCCGGTGAGGCCAGCGAATTTGTCGGAGAGCTCGCGGCGAACGGAACGCCGATAGGATTTCAACTCAAGGTGCCCTCCTATGGCGAAGGGCGCCTGAGCTTCCTCGTCACCTGACCTCGTCTAACCCGGCTTGCGGAAGAGTAGCGTCATCCGATCGCTCTCTCCGACCGCCGTATACTTCGCGCGGTCCTTGTCCCCATGCCGATAGGTGGGGGGCAGGGACCAGACACCACCATCATAGTCAGCCGTATCCGACGCGTTGGCGTTGATTTCGCTTTCAAGCACCAGGTCAAATCCGGCGCTCTCGAACAGTGCGATGACTTCGGACTGTTTTAGATAGCCGTTGTGGCCGCGCGTGTAGTCCCATGCGGCAGACTCCTTGGCACGGTGTTGCACCACGCCGACTACGCCACCAGGCTTCAACAAGTTGTACGCATGTTTGGCGGTCTCATCGGCGAGATTCTTGCGTGAGAGGCCATGCAAGCTACGAAAGATCAGGAACGCGTCCAGTTTGCCTTCCCAATCCGGGGCCTCATCGATCTCAACTGCTGCGATCGCGTCTGCAGAAAGACCTGTCCACTCTGCCACCTGATTCGGGAACGTTTGCGGGAATTGCTTGCGCTCGGCATTGCGTTCGGCCGAAGCACCTGCGTGATATTTTTCAACGTCGGCGTTGATCGCGACGTAGGTGCCCGATGCTGAGATCCATGGCGCGAGTATTTTTGTGTACCAGCCGCCGCCGGGTCCGTATTCCCCAACAGTCATACCAGGCTTTATGCCAAAGAACTTGAGCGTCTCCATCGGGTGTCGGTATTCGTCGCGTGCACGGTCCGCTTCGCGATAGTCGGCTGCGATAGCTTTAGCGAGTCCATCTCCTTCGTGATGCATGGCCCATGCTGTACCCATCATCAGAGTGAGTGCTGTAAGTCCTAGTCCGAGTCGAATTGATTTGGGCATCCTCGTCGCTCCTGAAAAACGGTGGTGGGAGCATACCATCGGACGTGGTCCACGGCAGAATTACTGGCGGTTGGGTTAAGGCAGCCAACCTAAATCAGCCGGCTGCCTATTCCCCTGCGATCAGTCGATAGGATGATCGCCGAAGTAGCGAATGTAATCTTCCTGCGCTGCTTCGATCACCTTGAACGCGTGCTCGCGCCCGTAGGGTTCGACACCCTCGACCGGTTGGGTCTCTCCCGGCTTCATCTTGTAGGTAAGGAAGTAGTGGCGGATGCGTTCGATTGCGATCTGTGGCAGATCGTCAATGTCACGAATGTGACCGTGGATAAAATCACCCTCGAGAATCGCGATGATCTTGTCATCCGCCTCGCCCTTATCGACCATTTGAAGGCCACCCACAACCCAGGCACGCAGTGTGATCTCAGCACGATTCACAGGCCGTTCACTCAAAACGCAGATATCCAGAGGATCCCTGTCGCCGCGCTCCGAGCGCGGGCTCAGCGCGCATACACGCTCTGCACAATAGGTCTGCGGAACGAACCCATATAGGCAAGGCATTTGTGCTGTCGTACGTTGGGGGCGATCGACATGAATGAAACCGGTTTCCTTATCGATTTCATACTTCACGTGATCGAACGGTGTCATTTCGACAAATACGTTGACCTTGTTGGGTGCCTCCGAACCGGGTCGCAGCCCATGCCAGGGATGCGGACGGTGATAGGCGTAAGTGGTCTTGTCACTCATTACTTGATGTACCCCATCTTCTCGAGCGTCAGCAACACGCGGTGTGCAGCGAGATCAGCAGAGAGTTCTGCGGTATTGATATCGAGTTCCGGGTTCTCCGGTACTTCATACGGATCATCGATGCCGGTGAAGCCCTTGATGAGCCCCGCGCGGGCTTTTGCGTACAGTCCTTTGCGGTCTCGAGCTTCGCACACTTCGATCGGTGTTGATACGTGGACTTCGACAAAGCCACCAAGCCCGCTAATGACTTCTCGCACTTCGCGGCGTGTCGCAGCGTAGGGTGCAATCGGGGCGCAGATCGCGATACCACCATTCTTCGTGATTTCGCTTGCCACATACCCAATGCGTTGAATGTTCAAATCGCGGTGTTCCTTGCTGAAGGTCAACTCACTGGAGAGGTTCTTGCGAACGACGTCGCCATCCAGCAGCGTGACCGGACGACTGCCCTGTTCCATCAGCTTGACCATCAGCGCGTTCGCAACAGTGGATTTACCACTGCCGGACAAACCGGTGAAAAACACGGTGAAACCCTGCTTGTCTTTCGGCGGATACGCGCGGCGCAGCTCTTCGACCACTTTCGGGTAAGAGAACCACTCAGGAATATCCAGCCCTTCACGAAGTCGGCGCCGGAACTCGGTGCCGGAGAGGTTCAGTACACGATCCTGCGGTGCGGTAGCGTCGGCCGGCATGTACTCCGCCTTGTTCTCGACATACACCATCATCTTGAACGGCACCATACTGATACCCATCTCTTCTTCGTGCTCTTTGAACAGGTCCTGCGCATCGTACGGGCCGTAAAATGCGTTGCCATTCGAATCGTTGCCCGGGCCTGCATGGTCGCGACCAACGATAAAGTGCGTGCAGCCGTAGTTTTTGCGAATCAGCGCATGCCAGACCGCTTCGCGTGGTCCAGCCATCCGCATGGCCAGGTTCAAGAGGCTGAGGGTGGTTGTTTGTTCCGGATACTGCTCGAGTACGTGCTCATAGCAGCGCACACGAGTGAAGTGATCGATGTCGCCGGGCTTCGTCAGGCCTACAACCGGTTGGATCAAAAGGTTGGCGTCTACCTCGCGAGCTGCGCGGAACGTCAGTTCCTGGTGCGCACGGTGTAACGGGTTGCGTGTTTGGAACGCCACGACTTTGCGCCAACCCAACTTGCGGAATCGACCGCGGAGCTCGGATGGTGTGTCGCGCAGGAGTTTGAAATCGTAGAACGTCGGTGGCTCAAGTCCTCGCACTTTACCGCCGATGTAAACGCTGCCTGCTTTGTTGAAAAGGTAATCGACAGCTGGGTGTGCTTCATCGGTAGAGCCGAAAACTTTTTCGGCCTCACGCTGCTTGTCTGGCGACCAGATGTCGCTGACGTCGAGTACAGCAAGAATAACGCCTTCCTGGTCACGCAGCGCGATGGTGTCGCCGACACTGACGCCCTCTGCGAAAGTCTCGCTGACGTCCAGTGTGATTGGCATCGGCCACAGCACACCGTTTTCGAGGCGCATATCCTCAACCACGCCGTTGTAGTCGGCTTCGGTCAGGAACCCTTCCAGTGGCGAGAATGCGCCGCACATCATCAGGTCGAGGTCGCAGATCTGGCGCGGCGACAAATCCCATGATGGGAAGTCTTTCGCTTCCGTCTTCATTGCCTCGGCGTTGTCTTCCGGCAGGTAGAGCTCTACCAGCTTGCCGCCGTGTGGTTCTTTGAATGCACCCATGTCGTTATCCTCGTTTGAGTATTGTTGTATTCAGCGGTTTCGATTCGCGAAACCATTCATGATCATGTCGGAGCACTTCTGCGTAAGTGCCACGATGTCGAGTTCGGGGTCCCGCACGATGAGATCACCCCATGCGTTGCCGATGCCGATGATCGCCTGCGCGGCGAAATGGCAATCCACCTCAGCCCTCAGATCACCTGCTGTCACGGCACGCTCAAGCATCGCTTCGAGCTCTTGTCTGTACAGCGAGCCCAGACGCTTGATCTCTGTTCGCGCGTCTTCGGGCAGGTAGTGGCGTTCATCGTTGTAGACCTTGAGCGCTTCGTTGCGCTCTCGATACGCGGACAGATGCGCGGAGAACACCGCGACAATCTGGCCCGCCAATGGTTGCTCTGCACTGGAGATCAGCTGCAACCGTTCCACGTAGTCCGTAAGCCCGTACAGACAGACTTCGGCGAGCGCATCCTGCTTTGATTTGAAGTAGTAGTAGAGGCTCCCCTGCTTAATACCCATCTCGTTAGCGATCAGCTTCGTGCTCGAGCCGTGGTATCCGTGCTCGGCAAACACGCGAGCAGCCGCCTGAGTGGCGGCGAGCTTTTGTTGCTCGTATCGCGGCGCTGTGTTGTCCGGCATGGGTTTCACTCGGTGCTCAATGGCTGCGGATTCTATAGAGCTATTGAAGAATAGCAAGGGAATGGTGCCAAAAATCGGGAAATATAATAAAAACAGTAGTTAACAGAGAAATTAATTCAATCAATCTATTGAATTATTAACATAATAACGCTGTAGAGTCGGCTGGCTGCACGGTGCGTTCGCCCGCGTTACCATTCCACCCCAGCGTAATTGAACACAACGGAAACTTGACGATGCGTGACTATCTGAACTTCTACATCAACGGGCGGTGGGTCACTCCAGCCTCACAAAACGTTCTGGAGGTTATCAACCCGGCAACAGAGGTCGCTTACGCACGAATCACCAACGGTTCCGAAGCGGACGTGGATCGTGCGGTCGCAGCTGCAACCGCTGCATTTGATAGCTGGTCTAACAGTGCGGTTGAAACCCGGCTGGCGGTGATCGATCGCATCATTGAGATTTATAAGGCCAAGTTGCCGGAACTCGGAGCGGCGATCAGCGACGAGATGGGTGCGCCATTGAAGTTCGCGACACGAGCACAGGCCGGTAGCGGTCTTGCGCACTTCAAGGCGATTCGAAAAATTCTTGAGTCTTTTGAATGGCAGTCGCATGAAGGCGACTATCTGCTGAGCCGCGAAGCGATCGGTGTTTGTGGGTTGATCACGCCGTGGAACTGGCCGCAGAACCAGATCGCTTGCAAGGTCGCACCTGCACTGGCGGCGGGTTGCACAATGGTGCTGAAGCCGAGCGAGATCGCGCCTGTCGATGCGATGCTACTTGCCGACATTTTGCACGAAGCGAAAGTCCCGCCCGGCGTTTTTAATCTGGTGAACGGTACTGGCCCGGACGTGGGTGCGCGCCTTTCATCACATCCCGATATCGCCATGATGAGTTTCACCGGTTCTACTCGGGCGGGGGTTTTGGTAGCGCAGGCGGCGGCGGAGTCGGTGAAGCGCGTGTCGCAGGAGCTCGGTGGCAAGTCACCGAATATCCTCTTGGATGATGTGGATCTGGAGTCTGCGGTGGCCTCCGGCGCGAAGCAGGTATTCAACAACAGCGGTCAGTCATGCAACGCGCCAACGCGCATGCTCGTGCCTGCAGGGCAGATGGAGAAGGCCGCGCAGATTGCCGCTGGCGTTGCGGAATCAATTGTAGTGGGTGACCCGCGTGACGAGACAACGCGGATGGGGCCAGTTGTCAGCGAAGTGCAATTCAACAAGATTCAGGCGTTGATACAGAAGGGCATTGATGAAGGTGCCACGCTGGTAGCGGGTGGGGTAGGTCGTCCCGACGGCCTTGCATCTGGGTATTTTGTTCGACCGACGGTCTTCGCCAATGTCACGAACGATATGACGATCGCTCGCGAGGAAATTTTTGGACCGGTGTTATGTATTATCGGTTATGCGGATGAGGAGGAGGCGATCGCGATCGCCAACGACACACCCTACGGCCTGGCGGGCTACGTGCAGTCGGCCAACCCGGAGCGAGCGGTCGGTATTGCATCGAGAATTCGGGCGGGCAGTATTCATATCAATGGGCATGGTGGCTCGATCATGGCGCCATTCGGTGGCTATAAGCAGTCCGGCAATGGGCGCGAGTGGGGCGTGCTGGGATTCGAGGAATTTCTTGAAACCAAGTCGGTATTTGTGCCGAAAATTGCCTAGCGCTTGCGCGCTGGCGATCAGCGCCTTCCGCCCAGCCAAGCGAGCACGCTAGTGCTACGGGCGGCCTGCGCTACGACGGAGCCGCGCAGTAAAGGCGGTTCGATGTCTGTATAGCCGCTGAGGACCCACGCACCGCTGCTCGCAATCTGCGGCAACGTGAAATCGACGGCCATGCTCGTTGGATTGAAACTGACGGCAACCGCTGCCTGATCCGGGGAAGGCGGTGCATCGTTTTCGGTTGCGACGAGCAGCATTGTTACTGCGCGGGCGTGATGCCAGTCCAGTCCCTCCAGTTGCTCGCCGTCGGGCGCGTGCCATTGGATATTCTTCAACCCGGCTTCGTTTGTTGAACGACCGTGGCGATAAGCTTGCTGACGTAACAGGGGCAGATTTTTCCGCAACGCGATCAGATCGCGGACCCGGGCAAGGAATCCCTGATCAACGTCTTGCCAGTCGAACCAGGTAATTTCGTTGTCCTGCGCGTACGCATTGTTGTTGCCCGCTTGGGTGCGGCCGAGCTCGTCGCCCCCCAGGATCATCGGTGTACCTTGCGAGGCCAGCAGGGACGCAAGCAAATTCAGGCGGTGCTTGCGTCGATGGGCGAGGATCTCAACGTTATCGGTAGGGCCTTCGACACCGTAATTGGTCGAGTGATTGTCTCTGTGCCCATCGAGGTTGTTCTCGCCGTTGGCCTCGTTGTGCGTTCTTTCGTAGCTCGCAAGGTCTCTTAGGGTAAACCCGTCATGAGCGGTTACATAGTTGACGCTCGCCGCCGGTGTTCGAAGCGCCCGTTCAAAGATATCAGCGGAGCCGTGTAACCGCCGCGCCATTGCCGGCGTCTGATGTTCGTCATCACGCCAGAACTGGCGCACCGTATCCCGGTACCGGTCGTTCCACTCTCCCCAGCTCTTTGGGAACGCACCTAGCTGATAACCTCCCGGGCCGATATCCCACGGCTCTGCAATCAATTTGCAGTGTTTGAGGATTGAGTCATTGGTGATCTGCTCGAGCAGCGGGTGGTTCGTATTGAACCCGGAAAAGTGTCTGCCGAGGATCGGCGCGAGGTCAAACCGAAATCCGTCCACGCCAAATGTTCCAGCCCAGTACCGCAAACTATCCAGAATCATCTGGCGCGTTGCCGGATGGTCCGCGTTGATGGTGTTCCCGGTGCCGGTATCGTTTACATAGTGATCCGGATTTTCGGGCAGCACGCGGTAATAGGCGAGGTTGTCGATGCCACGCCATGATACGGTTGGACCTCGCAGATCACCTTCGGCTGTGTGGTTGTAAACCACATCCAGGATTACCTCGATGTTGGCGTCGTGAAGACGATTGATGAGGTGCGCGAATTCGGCGCAAGCGGCACTTCGCGCAAACCGCGGCATCGGCGCAAAAAAGGCGAGCGTGTTGTAACCCCAGGCGTTCCTGAGACCGCGCTGTACGAGGAAGTGTTCATCGGCATAAGCATGAATCGGTAGCAGTTCCAGCGCCGTGATACCAAGAGACTTCAGGTGCTCAATAATTTCGTTGCTGGCAGCACCGAGAAACCGGCCGCGAATATCCGCTTCGAGCCGATGATCTTGCGCGGTGAGTGCGCGCACCGACGCCTCGTAGATGATCGTGTCTGACCACGACGTTAGCGGCCTTTTCGCTGTGAGCGACAGCGTCGGAACAACGACACCGCGGGGTACAAAAGCGGCGCTGTCTGATGTGCTGGGAATATAGGTATCCTCAAGCATGTGGCCGAATATCGAATCATCCCAGACCAGCTCGCCCGAGAGTTCGCGCGCGTAGGGGTCGATGAGCAGCTTGTTCGCGTTATGGCGCAATCCACGTGCTGGATCCCATGGACCATGGACGCGGTATCCGTAACGGGTACCGGCCGACAAGTTCGGGATGAAACCATGCCAAACATCGTTATGTGGTCCCAACATATCCAGCCGACGTTCTTGATCTTGCTCGTCAAACAGACACAGCTGGACACGCTCCGCTGTGCTCGAGTGCAGGGCAAAGTTAACGCCTCCATCGACTACGGTCGCGCCGAGAAGTGTCGGATCACCTGAATCGATCATGTTGCGATTTTGATCGGTTCGAGTCGCCAGATGTCGTCGTTATAGTCCTGCATCGTGCGGTCAGTGGAGAATCGCCCCGAGGCGGCCGTGTTTCGAATGCTGAGTCTGGTCCACAGCTCGTCATCCTCAAAGGTTGTGTCGACTCGCTCTTGCGCGTCGATGAAGCTGCGAAAATCAGCGATGGTCATCCATGGATCATTGGGGTCGCGCAGTGCACCAAGAACGTGATCGAAGACGCCAGGCTCATACTGGTTGAAATGGCCGGTCTCTAACAGATGCATCACCACACTCAGCGCGGGGTCTGATGCGATGATCGCACTTGGGTTGTAATCGGCTCGCGCCGCCGGAATTTCGCCGACCGTCAAACCAAAGAGAAAAAACGCGTCATCGCCGACCGCTTCGCGAATCTCGACATTCGCGCCGTCGAGCGTGCCGATCGTCAGCGCACCGTTCATCATGAACTTCATGTTGCCGGTACCTGAGGCCTCTTTCCCTGCCGTCGAGATCTGCTCGGACAAATCCGCCGCCGGGCATATCCGTTCCATCGCAGAGACGTTGTAGTCAGGATAGAAGACTACCCGCAACAGACCCTCGGTTCTTGGATCGGTGTTGATGACATTTGCCACATTGCAAATCAGCTTGATGATTTCCTTCGCCATTACATATCCCGGCGCAGCCTTTCCGCCGAAAATGATCGCGCGCGGTTGCATGCCTTGCGTGTCCTCAGCACAAATTCGAGCGTAGCGGTGGATCACGTGCAGGACATTCAACAGTTGACGCTTGTACTCATGAATACGTTTTACTTGAACGTCAAACAGCATCTCGTGTGAGAGCGCGATCCCCGTGCGTTGTTCGATCATGCTGCAGAGTAACGCTTTGTTGTGTTGCTTCGCTGCACGCCACGTGTTTCTGAATGCCGCGTCTTCAGCGTGACTTGCGAGATTGGCCAACTGCGGAAGGTCGGTAATCCAGTCCGATCCGATCCGCGAACCGATTAGCTCGCTTAGCGTCGGATTGCACGCTGCCAGCCAACGACGTTGTGTTACCCCGTTGGTCTTGTTGTTGAACTTCTCGGGCCATAGCTCATAGAAGTCCTTGAACAATCCATTCTTTAGGAGCTCGGAATGCAAAGCTGCGACGCCATTGACCGAGTAGCTACCGACGATCGCCAGGTAGGCCATGCGCAACATAGGCTCACCTTCTTCGGCAACCAGCGACATGCGTCGCAAGCGATCGACATCGCCCGGCCAGCGTCGCGCAACTTCTCGCAGGAAGCGCGCGTTGATCTCGTAGATGATTTCGATCAGCCGGGGCAAGAGTTCACGGAACATGGCGACCGGCCAAAGCTCCAGTGCCTCCGGCAGCAGCGTGTGGTTGGTGTAGGCCATCGTGGACGTAGTGACTTCCCACGCGGCATGCCAGCCGAATCCGTGCTCGTCCATCAGCAGACGCATTAACTCTGCGACAGCAACCGCGGGATGTGTGTCGTTGAGCTGGAAGCAGTGCTTGTTGGCGAATTCGCTGAAATCGTTGCCATGTTGACTCTGCCAGTCGCGAATCGTGTCCTTCAGGCTAGCGCTGACGAGAAAGTATTGTTGGCGCAACCGCAACACCTGACCGTTTTCGGTCGTGGCATTCGGGTAGAGCACCATCGTGATATTTTCGGCGGCGTTCTTGCGTGCGACTGCGTCGGCATAGCTGCCTGCATTGAACTCATTGAGGTCGAACTCGTCTGTTGCAACCGCAGACCAGAGCCGCAGTGTGTTCACGACTTGGTTGCGGTAGCCAGGTATCGGAACATCGTAGGGCACCGCTAGTACATCCTGCGTATCTACCCAGCGAAACGCCATATTGCCGCTGGCGTCCCGGTAACTTTCCGTCCTGCCGCCGAACTGTATGACTTGTGACTGTTCGCGGCGACGAATCTCCCATGGGAATCCGTCTGCCAGCCATTGGTCTGGCTCCTCCACCTGTCGCCCGTCTCTCAACTGCTGGTGGAACATGCCGTAGCGATAGCGGATGCCATAGCCGGTCACCGGCAGAGCTAACGTGGCGCAACTGTCGAGAAAGCATGCAGCCAGTCTGCCAAGACCGCCGTTGCCGAGGCCGGCGTCGTGCTCCTGGTCGAGAAGCACCTCAAGATCGACGCCCAGCCTCGACATTGCGCTTGCTGCAGCACCCGACAAACCGGTGCTTGCTAACGCGTTGTTTAGCAGTCGTCCCATCAGATATTCGAGAGACAGATAGCAGGTCTTGCGAGAGTCTGCTGCGAGTTGCTGCTCGCGTGTCAGGCGCCAGTTGCGCATGATGCGATCACGGACGGTGTAAACCAGTGCCCGATAAGCGAATGCATCGTTCTCGTCCAGGTCATCGCGACCGAACGTGCGAGCGAAGTAGTGACTGAAGTCTCTCAGCAGCGCGGTCTCATCGTTGCTCAATGGCTCAGCAAGTATCCGGCTTGGAAGTGTCGATTCGGTGTAGGTGCTCATCAGATTTCTCCTGCCAACCAAATCAAGCGCGTTTGAGAACGATGGTTGCGAGTGGCGGCAGCGTTACCACCAGTGACTGTGCTTGGTCGTGCCACGCCGTTGGCTGTGTTTCCAGTTTCGAGCCGTTGACGACATTGCTGCCACCATAGCGCTCATGGTCAGTGTTCAAAATTTCTGAGTACGCACCCCAGTCGGGTGCGCCGACGCGATAGCCTTCGCGAACAACCGGGGTCATATTGCAAATGCAGATGACCTTTTGTCCGTCGGCGGTGTTTCGTAGCCATGCGAAGACGCTGTGTTCCGAATCCTTCCAGTCGAGCCAGGTAAAGCCAGCGCCGTCAAAGTCCTGATCGTGCAATGCGGGCTGGGCGCGCAACAGGTGGTTCAGATCGCGTACCAGCTCCTGGATAGCGCGATGTGGTGCGTATTCAAGCAGGTGCCAATCCAAAGACTGGTCGTGATTCCACTCGGCAGACTGCGCAAATTCTGTGCCCATGAACATCAGTTTTTTTCCAGGGTGGGTATACATGAACCCGAGGTAGGCGCGCAGATTTGCAAAACGCTGCCAGTGGTCACCAGGCATTCTTCCCAGAATCGATCGTTTGCCATGCACCACCTCATCATGTGAGAGCGGCAGCACAAAGTTCTCATTGAATGCGTAGACGAGACCAAAGTTCAGCTTATCGTGGTGGTAGCGCCTGTGAACGGGGTCTTCGGCAATATATTGCAGGCTATCGTTCATCCAGCCCATATTCCATTTGAAGGTGAAGCCGAGGCCACCATCGTAGGTGGGTCGGGACACGCCTGGCCAAGCTGTCGATTCCTCTGCGTAGGACGCGGCACCCGCTGCGTGAATGGCTTCGTTCAACCGCTTGATGAACGCTACTGCTTCCAAATTTTCGTTGCCGCCGTGTTCATTTGGTAACCATTCGCCATCCTCACGGGAGTAATCAAGGTAGAGCATGGAGGCGACTGCATCGACTCTTAGCGCATCGATGTGGAACTCACGAATCCAGTACAACGCGCTACCGATCAGGTAATTCACAACCTCGTTGCGGCCGTAGTTGAAGATGAGCGTACCCCAGTCGGCATGCGCGCCTTTGCGCGGATCAGCATGTTCATAGAGTGCGGTGCCATCGAACTGTGCGAGCCCATGTTCGTCGCGCGGAAAATGCGCAGGCACCCAGTCGACAATGACGCCAATCCCTGCCTGATGACAGGTGTCGACGAAATAACGGAAATCGTCTGGACTGCCGAACCGGTAAGTGGGTGCGAACATCCCGATAGGCTGGTATCCCCAGGAGCCGTCAAACGGATGTTCCGTAACGGGCAACAGTTCTATGTGGGTGAACCCCATATCGGAAACGTAGGGGATCAGAGTGTCGGCGAGTGCCCGATAGTCGAGCCACTGATTGTGCTCATCTCGCCGCCATGAACCGAGGTGTACTTCATAAACCGATTGCGGTTTGCGCAGACTTTGCGGAACCCTTTCGTTCATCCATGCGTGATCGCACCATTGATAGTCGCTCGTCGAGACGATCGCGGCATTGTGTGGAGGGGCTTCGAACGCATTACCGAACGGGTCGGTTTTGAGCGGCAGGAGACTACCGTCTGCGTCCAATAGTTCGAACTTGTAGCGCGCGCCGTCGCCTATGTCGGGGATGAACAGCTCCCAAATACCGATCGCATGATGGCGACGCATGGGATGTCGTCGACCGTCCCACTGATTCCAATCGCCGATCACACTGACCCGCGACGCGTTCGGTGCCCAGACACAAAAGCGTGTTCCCCGCGAGCCGCCGCACTGCATTGTGTTTGCGCCGAGCACCTCGTAGATGCGTTCGTGCCGACCCTCACCGAGCAGATGCAGATCAACCTCTCCCAACGAGGTGCCAAATCCGTAGGGGTCCTGCACGTCATTGACTTCGCCATCCGGCCAATGGACTCGCCATCGATAGGGGTCTTGCGACAGGAGCTCAGCACGGTAAATACCCGCATCATGAATTCGACGGGCTCGACGTATTTGTCGGCCTTGCTCATCCACGATCGCGGCACGAGCGGCACCCGGTGCGAAGTAGGTTGCGCAGCGAACGCCATCCACGTCGTGTGCACCGAGGATCGAAAATGGATCCGGGTGACTTCCTGCGGCCAGCTGGTTCAGTGCGTCGCGCTCAGACATACATCTTCGCCTCGTACTGCGCGGCTGCATCAGACCAAAGGAAGCGTGCCGCTCGGGCCTCGTCGACGATCTCCTGCCATCGCTCGGGCTGATCGAAAAACACTTGCTGCGCATGAATCATGCTGGCCATGCAGTTTGCAACCTGTGCTTCGGGATTGGGGCCGGAGAATGAAAACCCGTTGATGTTGTCTTTGACCGTGTCTTTGAGTCCGCCAACGGCATGGACCAGGCAGGGTTGACCTGCGCGCATTGCGTACATCTGACTGATGCCACAGGGTTCGAAAGTGCTTGGCATCAGAAACAAGTCCCCGGCAGCGAACACGGCGTTGGCGAGTGTCTCGGAGAACCCACGCAGAAAGATTAATCGTGGGTCGGTGGCCGCGTGTTGCGCCAATGCGGTCTCTATTCCGGGGTCGCCGCTTCCGAGTAGCAACAAAACCGCATCACTTGGCAGCGATCGAAGCAACTGTTGCAGCAAGGTAATTCCCTGCGTTCTCGCCAGCAGCAGCCCCGCCTTTTGGTCGGTTAGTCGACTCACTGCCGTCAGAATGATCGACGGCTGCTTGTGTCTCGCCTGGTTCAGGCTACGTGATGCAAGCGTGAACAACGACCGGTTGTGCGGCTGCCGATCGCTCCACTCAGTCAAGGTTGTGGCGACAGTGTCTGTCAAATCGGAAAACGTGGGGCGATGCTGCGGAATCGCGGTGTAGTCGCATCCGTTGAGGATGCCGTGCAGCCGTCCATCGGCGGCGGCATGTTGCAGCAACACTTCGAGTCCCTCACCGCCATGAAAACCGCGGGCATGATCTGTTGGTTGAAGAATTTCGCGCGCGTTGGTTGGGCTCACTGTGTTGATGTGATCGACGCCTCGAATTGCGGCCGCGAGCGGATTCGCGACATCGGGATATCGAGGGTCGGATAACAGTGGGTCGTCAGGGTCTAGCTCGGGGAACCAACGTTCAAAGCTTGAGGGATGACCACGTCGAGGTCTCAAACCCTGCAGCGCAAGATTGTGCAAGGTCAGCACGCAGCGTAAGTGCTTTAGTCTTTCGAACGATGGCAGACGTTCGCGCAACAGTGCCAGCAGACCGGCGTGCCAGTCGTGCAGGTGCAATACGGCCGGATCGTCCGCGTGGCGCACCAGCCATTCACCGGCTGCAAGCGACAGCAGCGCGAATTTGGTCGCATCCGTAGCGAACGGGTTATCAGGGCCATCATCACAGTAGACTTGTCCGGTGCCGTATGGGTCGAACTTGGGATGATGCAAAACTACCGTATCAACGTCGGCTGCGGTCTGTCTTCCATACCATTCGATATTCAGGCTTTCCTGTCCGAAACGAACGGGAAATGCGCCGCACCACTCTATGCCATCCGATTTATGTAGCCGGTTGTAAGAGGGCATCAGGATCGTTACCGGTCGGCCAGTCTCTGCAATTGCGGGTGGCAAGTCGCGAAGCACGTCTCCGACGCCGCCCGCCTTGCCGCCTGGCAATGCGCCGTTCTCCGCGGCTACCATGTAAACCGGTGGTCGAATCGACATAGGCGCTAGCGAGTGAAGTGCAGTTCCTGACCGAGCATGTCCGGCGTCACCAGCGTGATGCCCTCATCGGTTACTCGAAACCCGCGAGCGCGATCGCCTTCGACGTTCTCGCCAATGACAGTGTGATCCGCAATCAGCGATCCACGATCGATAATCGCGCGATGGATACGGCAGTGTTCGCCGATTTCAACATCGGGTAGGACCACTGTTTCCGTCAGCTTGCTGTAGGAACGTACGCGCACGTTGGAAAACAGCAGCGACCGGTGCAGCGATGCACCGGATACGACACAGCCGCCGGACACCATTGAATTGATCGCGACACCGCGCCGATCAGGTTCGTCATGAACGAACTTTGCTGGTGGTAGCTGGATCTGGAATGTATCCACCGGCCATTCCTGATCGTAGAGATTGAGCTGTGGCACCACGTCCAGCAACTCCATATTGGCCTGCCAGTATGCGGGCAGAGTTCCGACATCGCGCCAGTAAGCTTGGTCAGAGGTGGCGGGATCACGAAACGGATAGGCAAACACTCGGTATTGGTTGATGATCGCCGGGATCACGTTCTTGCCGAAGTCGTGTTGGGTCTTCGGATCGTCTGCGTCCTTAATGACCTGCTCGAAGAGGAAATCGGTGTTGAACACGTAGTTGCCCATCGACGCTAGGCACACGCCGGGCTTGCCCGGTATTTCCTCAGGTCGTTCCGGCTTCTCGTTGAAGTCGATCACACGACCGTTTTCATCGACGGTCATGACGCCGAGCGCACCGGCCGCTTCCGCCACGGGCACTTCCAGACAGCAGACGGTCATATCTGCTTGCGCCTCGGTATGTGCCGCGAGCAACGGGCCGTAGTCCATCTTGTAGACATGATCACCGGCGAGGATCAGAACGAATCTAGGGCTATGCGTCCGGATGATATCCAGATTTTGGTAGACAGCGTCCGCCGTGCCACGGTACCACTCACCGCCCACACGCTGTGATGCCGGCAAGATTTCCACGAATTCCTGCTCACCGGAATAGCGGTTGGTCCAGCCACGGACGAGATGACGGATCAGAGAGTGCGCCTTGTATTGGGTGAGCACACCCACACGGCGGATTCCCGAGTTAAAACAGTTCGAAAGCGGGAAATCGATGATCCGGAATTTGCCACCGAATTGCAGCGCCGGTTTCGCCCGCCAGGTCGTAAGCTCGTGTAGGCGCGAGCCTTGGCCACCCGCGAGAATCAGCGCAAGCGTGTCTTTGGTAAGGCGACTGACGAAACGTCCGCCGTCCTCAGGTACGGGTTGGTTGCTCATGCGTCGATAATAGCGCAAGCCCCATGATTTGGTGTTGCGCGGATCACGTTTGGCTCAAACGGTCCGCCTCAATCACGGCCTGGCGAATCCGCGTGATCATCTGCGAATCGAACTGGCCTGCGCGAAGCCGCCATTGCCAGTTGTCCGCCGGTTTGCCCGGCGTGTTGAGGCGTGCATCCGACCCCAGACCAAGAAAGTCCTGCATCGGGATGATTGCCATGCAAGCCTCGCTACCGAACGCCATCCGGACCAAACCCCAATGGACGTCCGCCGCCGTGCCTCCTGTGCGCTCGAGTGTCAGGACCTGGTGTTCGCGAATTTCAGTGGCGCTTCGCATATCGCCAGGGCCACCCAGGAACCAGCCAACAGACGTATCGTTGTCATGCGTGCCGGTGTAGGCGACCGAATCACGAGGAATCTGGTCCGGGTCAAAGTGCACATCGGGCACCATGAACTGAAGCACCGACATGCCGGGTAAAGATTGGCGCTGGCGCAGTTCGGTGACCTCGGGGGTAATGTCACCGAGGTCCTCGGCGACGATGGGCAGCGCACCAAGTCTTGCGGTAATCGCCTCAAACAAAGCGTCCTTCGGTCCACACTCCCAAACGCCGGTGCGTGCGTTCTCTGAGCCCCAGGGTATTGACCAATAGGTCTCAAAACCGCGGAAGTGATCGATCCGGACGATGTCGACCATTGTCAGCGTGTGCTGCACACGCCCGACCCACCAATCAAAGCCCGTGCTTGCATGGTATTCCCAATCGTAGAGCGGGTTGCCCCACAGTTGCCCATCTTCAGAGAAGTAATCGGGGGGCACCCCAGCGACGTGCGTTGGCTTTCCGTGTTCGTCCAGTCGCAACAGTTCACGTCGCGCCCACGCGTCTGCGCAATCGAGTGCGAGATAGATCGGCATATCGCCAAACAGCAAGACATTGTTCTCGGCCGCGACTTCGCGCAGACGTTCCCATTGCCGGAAGAACAGAAACTGCATCATTTTAACGGCGAATATGGATTCGGCCTGCTCTGTTACCAGGCGCTGAAGCGCTTGGCTGTCGCGATCACGATACTCTAGTTGCCATTCAATCCAGGGACGTTCCTCGTGCATCGTTTTGAGCGTGCGGAATAACGCGTAGTCGTGAAGCCAGTTATCGTCGTGCTGGTCGACAAATGCTGCGTACTGATTAAGCAATGGTGTCGTTGCCATATCCTCGAAGCGCAGTGCAGCACGCTGCAACAGTTGTGTCTTTTGGTCGATCAGCGGTCCGTATTCGACTTTGTCTGCTGACAAGCTCCGCAGTGTGTCGACCTCCTCGGCATGCAGCAGGTCGAGTTCAACGAGGTCGCGCAATTCGATCAGCATAGGATTTCCGGCACGCGACGATAGCGGCTGGTAGGGTGAATCGCCGTATGCCGTCGGGCCGGTAGGCAACAATTGCCAAACCTCGAGTCCAGCCGCGGAGATCGCCTCTACAAATGCGTGTGCATCGCGCCCAATTTCACCGATGCCATGCGGGCCTGGTAGCGAGGTGATGTGCATACAAACACCGGCTTTTCGTGCCGCCGTTAAGGACAGCGTTGGCCCCTCACTACCCTTCAGATTGTCAGGAGCACGCTCGTGCATCGGCTCGCTCACCGTTCGAATAGCGAGAGACTACTGGCGGCGATACAGCAGCACAAGAAGGTCCATTTGCCGCTTCGTGGCGGATCGATTGCTATTAGTCACCACCTCGACAAAATGCGATGCGGCATTTGCATTCATTGCGATCTCCCGATGTAATCGGCGCGCACGTCACGCCTGCAGTGTTCAGGCAAGGGGACACCGTTGATTCCTTATCGAGAACTTTTTGGCCCGGGTCCGAGCAACGTACCGGATTCGGTGCTTATCGCTCTGGCTCAACCGACCATCGGGCATCTGGACCCGGTGTTTCTCGACACCATGGATGATGTCGTGCGCGACCTTCGAACCGTATTCATGACCGATAATCCGGTGACCTTCGTGCTTTCGGCGCCGGGCTCTATCGGGATGGAGGCGAGCTTTGTCAATGTCGTCGAGCCAGGCGAAACCGTGATTATCGGCATCAACGGCGTGTTCGGTAATCGCATGAAGAGCATCTGCGAGCGCATTGGCGCTAATGTGGTTGCGGTCGAAGACGAGTGGGGCAAGCCGGTCGACCCTGAGAAGGTCGCCGGTGCACTCAAAGCTAACCCTGACGCGAGTGTCCTCGCGTTTGTTCATGCGGAAACGAGCACGGGTGTGCGGTCGGATGCCCAGCAGCTTGCCGCGTTGGCAAACTCGCACGGTTGCATGACGATCGTCGACACGGTGACATCTTTGTCCGGTGTTGAGTTGCGCGTCGACGATTGGGGTCTCGACATCGTCTATTCCGGGAGCCAGAAGTGCCTGTCCTGCGTCCCAGGTCTTTCTCCGATTACGTTCTCGCCCCGCGCTATCGAAAAGGCATCGACTCGCAGCTCCGCGGTACCAAGTTGGTTTTGCGATACCAATCTGCTCGCGAGTTATTACACGAGTGGCGAGTCCAAACGCGCGTATCACCACACTGCGCCGGTCAATTCACTGTTTGCGATGCGCGAAGCGCTCCGCCTTGTTGTTGAAGAAGGGCTTAAAGCGCGGTGGGCAAGGCACACGGCTGCAGCAAGTCATTTGTACGAACGTCTCGAGTCCGCAGACTTTTCGTTGGCGGTCGACGCGGCGCATCGATTGGCGCCACTGACCGTCGTCGATATCCCGAACGGATGTGACGATCAGGTGGTACGCGCCAAGCTGCTCGAATCACAAAGCATCGAGCTCGGCGCAGGACTCGGCAAATTCGCAGGCAAAGCCTGGCGCATCGGCCTGATGGGGCAGAACGCGACGATCGAGCGTGCTGACTTCATCGCGGATGCCCTGATCGAGGTCACGAGCTAGCCAAGCATTAGTGCGTGTTTGCTCGCATCCAGCGGGTCACGGACGCGGTCTCCGCCACTCAGTACGGTGCACAGTTGCAACGCGTCGAGCGTCGTGAGTTGCGCCAGACGCGAACTCATCGGCGTAAATGCTGAGGTGTCTTCCTCACTGTCGACGGCCAGTGTGACGTCGCTTGCGGTTGCCAGCGGCGTGTCCGATGCCGTGAGTGCAACCGTAACGGCGCCCGCGCGTGCCGCGATTTGCGCGGCACGAACGATCACGTCAGACGTGCCGGATCTCGAGATGGCCACCAATACGCTGTTGGTCGCTGTGGTCGCCGCAACCTGAGTAATCGTCGGGCCGTCGGTGAATGCCGCTGTTGGCAGTCCCAGCCTGAAGAACTTGTTGTTTGCGTCTTGCGCAACGATTGCGGATGCGCCCACACCGATGAAGGCGATTCGACGCGCAGCGAGTAAATGATGGGCCGCATCCTCAAGTGATTGAGGCTCGAGCGACTGTTGGATCCGCTGCAACTCGCTGATGCTGCTGGAGACGACTTTCCGGATCACAACGTCAGGCGTGTCACCGTCACTAACACTGGCGTGCACATCGCCTGGATTACTGGCCAGATGCCGGGCAATGGCGATTCTCAGCGCATTAAAACCACGGGTGCCCACCTTCCGGCAAAACCGCACTACCGTCGGATCGGAGACGCCAGTGCGTTTCGCAAGATCCGCCATTCTGAGACTGGCAATGCCGTGAGGGTCTTCGAGGATGCCGTCCGCCACCCGGCGTTCAGCAGGGGAAAGCGAGTCTCTGAGTTGCCGGATACGTGTCAGCATTGTAGTGATACTACAGATATTGCTTAGCGAAAACGATTAATCAACTGGTTTTTCAGCGCTTGGGTAGTAAAATTTCAGTTGGGGAAGCATTAGGAGCCGACAATGGCGCAGTTCGTGCCCGTAGATACCTTCGACCTCGTGATATTTGGCGGGACCGGAGACCTGTCGCAACGCAAGCTATTACCTGCGTTGTTTCATCGAGACCGTGATGGGCAATTCACCCCGGAAAGCCGAATCGTCGCACTGTCTCGCGGCGAGATGACGAACGAGGCATTTATCAAGCTGGTGCGCGGTGCGCTCGAAACCTACCTGGATGAGGACAAATTCGAGCCCGAAGTCTGGGATCGATTCTCGAAGCGACTGCACTACATCACGCTCGACATCACCACCCCTGATGGCTGGAAGTCACTTGCACGTTTGCTTGAGCCCGAGTCCAATCGTTGCCGGGTCTTCTATCTCGCGTTGATACCCGCGCTATTCGGCGAGACGGCGAAACAGTTATCCGAGCACGGCTTGATAAACGAGGGGTCGCGTATCGTTCTCGAAAAGCCCGTCGGTAGCGACAGAGACAGTGCACGTGAAATCAATGACGGCGTCGGCCGTTTTTTCAACGAGCGTCAAATCTATCGAATCGATCATTACCTCGGCAAGGAGACGGTGCAGAACCTCTCGGCGCTGCGGTTCGCCAATGCGCTGCTCGAGCCGTTATGGAATCGAACGCACATCGACCACGTACAGATTACGGTGTCGGAGCACATTGGTACGGGCAATCGCGCGCAGTTCTACGATCGAACGGGGGCGCTGAGGGACATGGTCCAGAACCACATGTTGCAACTGCTGTGTCTTGTAGCGATGGAGCCACCGCTCAGCATGCATCACGACGAGCTACGGAATGAGAAGATCAAGGTCTTGCGGGCGCTGCGTCCTATCACACCCAAGAATGTCGCGAGAGCGACGGTGAGAGGGCAATACAAGCAGGGTGCTGTGGATGGTCAGGCCGTCCCCGGCTACGCCGATGAGCTGGGCGCGGAGAGCAACACGGAAACATTCGTCGCGATTCGCGCTGATGTCGATAACTGGCGATGGCAGGGCACACCGTTCTACTTGAGGACCGGCAAACGTTTGCCCGAGAAGACCTCCGAAATCGTGATCCAGTTCCGCAGCATTGCACACTCGATTTTCGAAGAGCGTGAAGATGGCATTGAGCCCAACCGGTTGGTGATTCGGTTGCAACCGGATGAGGGCGTCCGACTGAGCATGGTCACGAAGGAGCCGGGCCCCGGTGGATTTACCCTTCGGTCGCTACCGCTGAACCTCAGCTTTAATGAGACCTACGAACTCGGCTATCCGGATGCTTACGAGCGTCTGCTCATGGAGGTTTTACGAGGCAATCCCGCGTTGTTTATGCGGCGCGATGAAGTGGATGCTGCCTGGTCATGGATCGACAAGATTCGTAACGCGTGGGACTCAACCGGTATGGCGCCACTGCTCTACTCGGCAGGGACTTGGGGGCCAACTGCGTCGGCCGTGTTGATCGATCGTGACGACCGCAGTTGGTATCAGGACGGCAGCTAATGTTTCTACAACAGTTTTTTGACTCACGTACGTTGGCGGCTGAAGCGCTGGCCGCTGATATCGGTGCTGCGTTGACGTCTGCTATCGAGAAGCGAGGCGAGGCGACCTTGGTGGTTTCCGGCGGCAGCTCCCCGTTAGAGGCCTTTCGGCTGCTGAGCAAAATGGATTTCGATTGGTCTGTAGTCACCGTCGTGCCGAGCGACGAACGGTGGGTCGATATCGACGATCCCGCGAGCAATGCCGGCATGTTGCAGCGTGACTTGTTGCAGTGGTCGGCCTCTGCGGCGCGCTTCCTAAGTCTGTACGACGCCGATGTAGCCGGTGCCGATGCGGCACAGGCCATCGGATCACGCGTCGCACGTCTACCGCGACCGATCGACTACGTATTGCTGGGCATGGGTACCGATGGGCACACCGCTTCGTTGTTTCCGGATGACCCGAACATCGAAGCTGCGCTGGCGAGTAAGGAGCCGTGCGTGATGGCGCGTCCTCCGAGTCAGCCGTTGCAGAGGATCTCGCTCACGCCGCGGGTGCTCCTCGATAGCCGTCAGATTGGTTTGCTGTTTTTTGGTCAGGAAAAGGCCGATGTATTTGCGCAAGCCTCTATCGCAGGCGACCTTGCCGAGTACCCAGTGCGCAGCGTGCTGCGACAAGAAATGGTGCCGGTGTCCACATACTTCGCACTTTGACTTGGAGGACACGAGGATGCACCCGGTAGTTGACGCGGTTACTCGAAGGATTGAAGCGCGCTCGTCAGAAATGCGCGCGGCATATCTTGCAATGGTCGCACAGGCGCGCCGCGATGGTCCGCATCGTGCGGAGCTGTCTTGCGGAAATCTCGCGCATGGATTCGCAGCGAACGATGCGGTTGGAAAAAAGGCGTTGGCTGGACGGGAGCGGCCCAATGTGGCGATCGTATCGGCCTACAACGATATGTTGTCAGCGCATCAGCCACTCGGTGATTATCCCGCGTTGCTCAAGGCTGCCGCGTGGAAAGCAGGCGGTATCGCGCAGTTCGCAGGTGGTGTGCCGGCGATGTGTGACGGTGTCACACAGGGGCAGCCGGGCATGGACTTATCGCTGTTCAGTCGAGACGTCATCGCCATGGCAACGGCGGTTACCCTCTCGCACAACATGTTCGATGCGAATCTTTGCCTCGGCGTCTGCGACAAGATTGTCCCAGGATTGGTGATTGGTTCTCTGGCTTTCGGCCATTTACCAACGATTTTTGTGCCTGCAGGTCCTATGACCTCGGGCATTACCAATGCAGCCAAGGCACAAGTGCGCCAGTTGTTCGCGCAAGGCAAAATCACGCGCGAAGAACTCCTGCAATCCGAATCCAAGGCTTACCACTCGGCAGGTACTTGTACCTTCTACGGCACTGCGAATAGCAACCAGTTGCTGATGGAGTTCATGGGGCTGCAGCTGCCAGGAACGTCCTTCGTCAATCCGCACACGCGGCTGCGCGGCGCGCTGACACGCGCGGCTGCAACACGTGCGGTTGAAATCAGTGGGCTATCAGAGCAGTACACGCCGATGGCTGAAGTGTTCGACGCTCGCACACTGGTCAACGGTGTTGTCGGGTTGTTGGCATCGGGCGGTTCGACCAACCACACGATACACCTCGTCGCGATGGGACGCGCGGCTGGAATCGATATCAATTGGGATGATTTCTCTGAGCTGTCGGCCGTCGTGCCGTTGTTGGCGCGCGTCTATCCGAATGGGCAGGCAGACGTGAATCATTTTGCAGCAGCAGGTGGTATTCCATTCATGATTCGCGAGCTACTGAACGCCGGTTTCTTGCATCGTGATGTCACAACGATCGCCGGCCAGGGTCTCGATCATTACACGCGCGAACCGATGTTGGGCGATGCGGATGAAGAGGGCCTGGACACGGTTGTCTGGCAGGAAGGCGCAACTTCGTCTTTGGACACCGACGTGTTGCGACCGGTTAATGCCCCATTTTCCAGACATGGTGGTATCACTTTGCTGAAGGGAAATATCGGTCGCGGAATTATCAAAACCTCAGCCGTCCGAGATGAGCACCTGGTGGTTGAGGCGCCAGCGCGCGTATTCGATTGTCAGCATAAAGTGGCCGCGGCGTTTAAAGCGGGCGAGCTCAACGAAGACTGCGTCGTCGTTGTTGTTAATCAAGGGCCGCAAGCGAACGGTATGCCTGAGCTGCACAAGCTCACGCCATCACTCGGCGTGCTCCAGGATGCCGGGCACCGTGTCGCGCTTGTCACTGATGGTCGCATGTCAGGTGCATCCGGGAAGGTGCCCGCGGCAATCCAAATCACGCCCGAAGCGATCAATGGTGGCGTGATCGGCAAAATCCGCGATGGGGATATCGTGAAGCTTGATGCCAACACGGGTGAAATTAGTTTGCTGATCGATGATTCGGCACTCCATGAGCGCGTAGCCACGTTCGAATTCGACAAGACGCAAGGTATCGGTATGGGGCGTGATTTGTTTGCGGCGATGCGCCAGGGTGTGTCTTGTGCCGAGGAGGGCGGGTCTGCTCTGCCGCTCGATCGAAGTGTTGCGCTAGACAGTGAGGCGGTTTGCAGTGTCTGATATTGGAAACATCATGCGGGTGTCGCCGGTTATCCCGGTGGTCACCATTCCCGATAAAACCGATGTAATTGCGCTTGGTCACGCGCTCTTGAATGGTGGTGTACGCATTATCGAAGTTACCTTGCGTACCCAGGCCGCACTCGCCGCGATCGTTGAACTCGTCAAGACTTTTCCCGATATGCGTGTGGGTGCCGGCACGGTGTGGACCGACGAACAGGCGCGCGCCGTTGTCGATAGCGGTGTCGCGTTCGTTGTGTCCCCAGGTATCTCAATGCCAGTTCATGAGGTTTGTGCTGCTGCTGCTGTTCCGTTGTTGCCGGGCGCTCAGACGATCTCTGAGATGGCGCATTGGCATTCGGTTGGGCAGGAAGCGGTGAAGTTCTTTCCTGCGAGTGCCTCTGGCGGCGTCGCTGCACTCAAAGCTTATTCTTCGGTGCTGCCCGCCTTGGAATTTTGTCCAACAGGCGGGATCAACATGAGCAACGTCCGAGAGTATCTCGACTTACCATCAGTCCCATGCGTTGGCGGCAGTTGGGTGGTGCCGGAATCTGAGTTACGTGATGCCGCGTGGGCCAGCATTGAAGAGAGCGCGAAAAAAGTTAGCGAGTTGTGAAATGAATTGACGGGCTTGCAGGTCTTCTCGGACATACCAAACCGTTGGATACTGACAATGCACTCAAACACTCGATCTTTTTCTGCGCTGCGTGCGTTCTGGTTGGCGACGACCGCCCTCGTCTTGAGCGTCATGGCGCCTTCCGCGTTTGCTGACAAAGCACCGGTCTACACTTCGGTCTTCTCCAACCAAGCGCTAAAGGGCTACGACGCAGTGAGCTACTTCACTGAAGGTGCGCCGACCAAAGGCGACAAGGACTACTCCTACGAATGGAATGGTGCGAGTTGGCTATTTTCTAGCGCCGAAAATCGCGAACTATTCATCGCAAACCCCGAGCGCTACGCGCCTCAATATGGTGGATACTGTGCTTGGGCAGTGTCTCAGGGCTATACGGCTTCCGGCGACCCTAAAGTCTGGCGGATTGTCGATGACAAGCTCTACGTCAACTACAACAAAGACGTTGGAAAGACTTGGAGCGAGGACCCCGAAAGTTTTATTCGCCTCGCTGATGAGAACTGGCCCGAGGTCCTGAGGTAGGACCGTGTGAAGTGAATTCCCCTCGCGGCGCAAGCCGCAGATGCCTGGTTGCCCCGTTAGTACGCTAACGGGGCTTTTTTATGGCGCCGCACTTTTTGCCCTGGAAATCGCGTAGCATTCGAATGTGCGAAAGAAAATTGTGATCGTTAATCCCAAAGGTGGCAGTGGCAAGACTACGCTGGCTACCAATTTGGCGAGTTATTTTGCGAGTCGTGCTGGCCAGCCCGCACTTCTGGATTTTGATCCGCAGGGCTCCAGCATGCATTGGCTGGCGGAGCGTCCTGAAAACTTGCCGGAAATTCACGGCATAGCGGCATACGAAAAGCGTATGGGTATGACCCGCAGTTTTCAGCTACGGGTACCCGACGACTGTCAGTACGTCGTCGTGGATTCACCCGCGGGATACACCGCTGCGGAGCTGCGCGAGGTCACGCGCGATGCGCACAAGGTGTTGATGCCGGTTTTGCCCTCGAGATTCGACATTGCGGCCGCGTCAAAGGCGATCGCTGATCTTCTGCTTGTCGCCAAGCTGGACCGCGAGCGCCAGCAGCTGGGTATCGTTGCGAATCGAACCCGACGAAATAACAAAAGTTTTGAGCGTCTGATGCGCTTCCTCGACAGTCTGGGCATACCGGTCGTCGCTGTTCTGCGCGACTCGCAGAACTATGTGACGGCGTCAGAGTTTGGTGTCGGACTCTTCGACTTGAAGTCGCACCAGATCGCAAAGGATCGACCGGAGTGGGAGCGACTGCTCGCATTCTTGGATGTGGAGACCAGCGTCGCCAAAGCCGCACGCAGTGGCACCTAGCCCGACACGACTAGTTTGGAATCACACCTGTGTCCTTGATGCGTTCCAACACGATCGAAGAGGTCGCATCTTTCACGCCTGGAAGACTGAGAATTTCGCGCTGCATGAATTGTCCGTAGTCGCGAAGACTGCGCGCTACCACCCGCAGCATAAAGTCGATAGAGCCCGACAGCATGAAGCAGCTCCGTACCTCCGGGAGCTCGATCATCACCTTGCGAAACTGTTCTGCGAGCGCCTGGTTTTGCCGCTCTATCGTGACCGCAACGAAGGCTTCCACGTCGTACCCCATGCGTTGCATATCCAGCGATACGCTAAATCGCTCGATAACCCCTCGTGCCTGGAGTGCCTGCGTTCTGCGCTGGCATGCACTGGGGGACAAATTCACCGCGGCGGCGAGCTCCACCCACGACTGACGCCCATCGCCCTGCAGCGCGTGCAGGATTGCGAGATCGAAGCGGTCTAGTATGAAAGAATCCTGCATTTGACAAGTATTTTTGACGATATCCTGCGAATGATAGCGAAATTACGCGTGGATCGCAGTCATCCTGCGCTATCGGATTGATAGACTGCCGCGAACATAATTGAGGTGGTACTCATCATGATGGCAGCACAATCCCAGCAAGACGGCGCGGCGTCGAATGCGACACCGACCGGTTTGGAGAACCCTATGGGAACGGATGGTTTCGAGTTCGTTGAGTATGCGGCGCCCGATCCGACCCTTTTGCGGCACCTGTTTGAGAGCATGGGATTTCCCGTGGTGGCGAGACACCGTTCCAAGGATGTGACGCTGCACAAACAGGGCGACATCAATTTCATCATCAACGCCGAAGCGGATAGCTTTGCACAGCGCTTTGCCGCTGAGCACGGTCCTTGTGCTTGTGCCATGGCGTTCCGTGTTCAAGACGCCCAAGCGGCGTTCAATCGCGCGGTGGAACTCGGCGCCACACCCATCGACCCTGAGCCGCGTCCGATGGAGCTCAATATTCCGGCGATTGAGGGTATCGGCGGGAGCCGACTCTACCTCGTCGACCGATATGGTGATCAGAGCATCTACGACGTCGATTTCGTGTTCGAGCCCAACTGGCAGGAAAAGCTGGCGGCAGCATCGACCCAGCTCACCTACCTCGATCACCTCACGCACAACGTGCGCCGCGGCAACATGGATCAGTGGGCGGGCTTTTACGAGAAGCTGTTCAACTTCCAGGAGATCCGCTATTTCGATATTGAGGGCAAGGTCACAGGATTGGTATCCAAGGCGATGACGAGCCCGTGCGGAAAAATTCGTATTCCGTTGAACGAGAGCCAGGACGATCACAGCCAGATCGAGGAATTCCTCCGCGATTACAATGGTGAGGGCATTCAGCACATCGCCTTGGGCTCGAGCAACATCTACGACAGCGTCGATTCGCTCAAAGCCAACGGCGTGAACTTTCAGGACACGATCGAGACTTACTTTGATCTCGTCGACAAGCGCGTCCCGAATCACGGTGAACCGCTTGAGGAGTTGCGAAAACGACGGATTCTAATTGATGGCGCGCCCACTGATGGGCAGGGCTTGCTGCTGCAGATTTTTACCGAAAATGCGATCGGTCCGATCTTCTTCGAGATCATTCAACGCAAGGGCAATGAGGGATTTGGCGAGGGCAACTTCCAGGCGTTGTTCGAGTCTCTGGAGCTTGACCAGATGCGAAGAGGGGTCATTCCGTCGGACGGCAGCTGAAGTCCAACGCCGTTGAGCGCTATTGAGCCCCAGGTCGTTCGACGACGTGGGGTTTTTTTTATGGCATGAAAATGGTTGCGGGGTGCTCGATATAACCCTTGATCACACGGACCATGTCGGCCGCGTCGTAGCCGTCGACAAAGCGGTGATCGAACGAGACGGACAGGTTCATCATCGTTCGTACGACGATTTCACCATTGAGGACAACCGGTCGCGGCACGGCTTTGTTGATGCCAAGGATGCCGACCTCGGGAGCATTGATCACCGGCGTGGTGACAATGCCCCCCAGCGCGCCAAGACTGGTGATGGTGATGCTGCTACCCGTGAGCTGATCTTTCTTGGCTTTGCCGTTTCGCGCAAGCTCTGAGAGTTCCAGAATTTCGGTAGCGAGGTTCCAGATATCTTTGGACTGCGCCTGGCGCACCACAGGTACTTTGAGCCCGTCCTTGGTTTGCGTGGCAATGCCTACATTGAGCGCTGCGTGTCGCATCACCACTTCCCGCTCCGCATCATAAGTCGCGTTGCATTGAGGGAATTCCTTAAGCGTCTTGGCCAGCGCTTTGATCAACAACGGGAGGAACGTCAGTTTCGGCTGACCTTGCTTGCGTTGTGCGTTCAGGTGCTGGCGTAACGCATCAAACTGCGTTACGTCGATCTCGTCGACGTACGTAAAGTGAGGGATATTGCGTTTGCTCTCGCTCATTTTGCGAGCAATAACGCGTCGAACACCGATCACTTTGTGCTCTTCCACGGCATCGGTCTCAGCGGAAGCACCCGGTTGCGGTGTTTTCGCTACCGGTGTCGTGCCACCGCTTGCAATGAATGCTTCGAGGTCTTTCTTGAGGATTCGCCCGCGAGCGCCGGTGCCGAGCACAAGCGCAAGGTCCACGTCCGCCTTACGTGCACGTGCTCGCACGGCGGGCGAGGTGAGCACTCGAGCAGTGGGTTTCTTTTCCGCTACCGGCGCTGGCTTCTCTGCCTGCTGCGTCTTCACCGGCTCGTCATCTGCCTTCGTTGGCTCTGGCGTGGCCGGTGCGCTGTCACCCTCGAGATCAAACACGATCAGGTTTGTCCCGACAGGAACTATGTCACCCTGCTCGCCATGCAGCGACGCGATGCGGCCGCTCACCGGCGCCGGTATCTCTACCGCCGCCTTGTCGGTCATCATGTCGACGATCACATCGTCTTCGTTGACGACATCGCCCACCTTGACGTGCCACTCTCCGATCTCAGCCTCGACCAGGCCTTCGCCGAGATCCGGCAGTTTGAATACGTACTGGCTCATCGAATCAATCCTCCAGCACCTTTTGCAGCGCGTGGATCACGCGCTTCTGACCAGGGAAATAGTCCCATTCAAAAGCGTGAGGGTAGGGTGTGTCCCAGCCGGTTACGCGAAGGATCGGTGCTTCCAGCGAGTAGAAACAGTGTTCCTGAATGCTGGCCGACAGTTCGGCGCCAAACCCTGAGAAACGCGTGGCTTCATGCACGATGATGCAGCGCCCGGTTTTTTGTACGGATGCGGCGATCGTGTCGATATCGAGCGGCTGCAGCGAGCGGACATCGACAACCTCTGCATCGATGTTTTCCGCTTTGGCAGCGGCTTGTGCGACGTGCACCATGGTGCCGTAGGTCACGATCGTGACGTCCGAGCCCGATTCCACGACGTTCGCAAGGCCAATCGGAACCGTGTAGTGGTCCTTCGGTACGTCGCCCATCCGGTGTGACGACCAACCCACCGCCGGCTTGTTCGGGTCACCGTCGAACGGTCCGTTGTAAATCCGCTTGGGTTCGAAGAATACGACCGGGTCATCGTTCTCGATACTCGCGAGCAGCAGTCCCTTCGCGTCATACGGGTTCGAAGGCATGACGACCTGAATGCCAGAGACATGCGCGAAAATCCCTTCAGGGCTTTGTGAGTGGGTCTGTCCGCCTCGAATACCACCGCCACATGGCGTTCGAATTGTGACCGGTGCAGAGAAGTCGCCCGCGCTGCGGTAACGGATGCGCGCGAGCTCGCTGACGATCTGGTCAAAGCCAGGGTAGATGTAGTCGGCGAACTGGATTTCGGCGACGGGCCGCAAGCCGTTTACTGCCATTCCGATAGCGGTACCGACGATGCCGCCCTCGGCGATAGGGGTATCGATGCAGCGGTGTTCACCATACTTGCGTTGCAGGCCTTCCGTGCACCGGAAGACGCCGCCAAAGTAGCCTACGTCTTCGCCCATGACGACGACGTTTGGATCGCGATCCATGGCGATGTCCATCGCGGAATTCAGAGCCTGAATCATGTTCATCTTGGCCATGGATCAGTCCCCCTGCTCGCGCTCGGCACGCCACGCCTCGCGCTGCGCCCGAAGGTTTTTCGGCATCTCTTTAAAGATGTCCTCGAACATCAGCGATGCATCAAGGTGAGGTCCCTCGTTGAGAGTCCCGTAACTCGTCGCCTCCTTCCAGCAGGCATTGACGTGATCGGTCATTTCCTCTTCGAGTGCCGTGTGTCGTTCCTCGGACCACGCGCCCTGTTCGATCAGGTAGCGTTTCAGACGTTCGATCGGATCGCCCAATGGGAACTCATCCCACTCTTCTTTCGGTCGGTAGCGCGAGGGGTCATCGCTGGTGGAGTGCGCTCCGGCGCGATAGGTCACCAATTCCATCAACGTCGGTCCAGCACCTTTCCGGGCGCGTTCAGCCGCCCATTGGGTGGCTGAATAGACCGCCAGGAAGTCGTTACCGTCGACCCTCAGCCCCACAATGCCGTTACCCGGGCCGCGCGCCGCGAAGGTCTGTTGCTCGCCGCCGGCGAATGCCTGGAAGGTGGAAATCGCGTACTGGTTATTAACAACATTCAGGATGACCGGCGCCTGGTATACCGAGGCGAAGGTGACTGCGTGGTGAAAGTCCGCTTCAGCCGTCGTACCGTCGCCGATCCACGCTGCCGCGATATGGTCTTCGCCTTTGATCGCGGATGCCATCGCCCAACCCACGGCCTGCGGATACTGCGTGCCGAGGTTGCCCGAGATCGAGAATATGTTGTCGCGTGCCGTGTGATACATCACCGGAAGCTGACGGCCTTTGCACATGTCCCGAGTGTTCGACAAGCACTGCGACATGAGGTCGGTCAGGCTGGAGCCGCGAACGATGAACAGCCCCTGGTTGCGGTAACTCGGGAACAACATATCGCCGGGCCGCAGCGCCATGGCCTGAGCTACAGACACAGCTTCTTCGCCGGTCGATTTCACATAGAACGAAATTTTGCCCTGGCGTTGTACGCGCTGCATCCGGTCGTCAAAGATTCGTGTCTGTACCATGTGCCGTAACCCGATCTGCAGGTCCTTGGCATCCAGATGTGGGTCCCAGGGACCCTTCGCAACCGCAGCATCGTCAAGAACGCGCACGAGGCCGTCGGCCAGGTAGGCGGTCTCAGAGACCTTCGCATTTGCATCAGGTCGCGGGATCTCTCCCGCCGCAGACAGTTTCAGGTAGGAGAAGTCCGGTGTTTCACCGGGGCGTGCAGGTGCCTGTGGCACGTGCAGGCGGGATTGCTTGCTTCCCATCGGTTGCACTCCAAATCAGATCGGCATTGGGCGCCCGGGCTCCCCATGTTGTGATCACAACGCGCCCGGGTGGTTTCCGATGTAACAGTATAAGCGATTTCAGCGCTCGGATCACGGCAGCGCTGACATAATCTTCCGTTCGGTCAGGTTAGTCGGACACCACCGCGGAGACGCCGACGAGGACATCGACATACTGTCCCACCCATTCCGTATCGGCCCATTCGCCGAGACCGAGGCCCAACGCGAGTCGATCCAGTCGTGCTTCGCCTGACAACACACGCGTCTCACCATCTACTGCAACGTCAAAAAGAAACTCGACCGGGTAGGCGGTGCCTTTAACGGTCAGTGTCGCTTGCGCGAGATAGCCATCATCGGTTTGCGTGATTTCATTGGTCAGGAACCGCACCGTTGGATGGTTCTCCGTGTCGAAGAAATCACTGTCCTGCAGCGTCTCATCTCGTTCTGTGTCATCTGTACTGACGCCGCTGGTAGCGATCATCACGTCGAACTGGCTATTAGCCAGGTCTTGCTCGTCGAATCGCATCTTCGCCTGCCAGTCGGCCCATTCGCCGGTAAACGGCGCACCCGCCTGCGTTGCGGTGAACTCAATGAAGCTCGTATTGAAATCGATCCGCCACAACGGCAGGTCACTGCTCTCGGCGACCGCGTCAGTGCTAGCTGGCTGTGTCTGCGCTGCCGTACCGGAATCGGTCGCGTTGGTGGACTCAGAAGACTGGCCAACACTGCCCAGCGCCCAGGTTCCCCCGGCAATGATGAGGCCAAACAAAACAAGCGGCACGGCCGCGGACATTCTCTTCAAGACGTCATCCTTGTCGAGGAAGTGGTGTTTACAGGCGGCGAGCACGTGTAGCAGTGCAAAAACGAACAGCGCCTTGCCGAGCAGGTCATGAATGGTCTTGAGTGTTTCCTTCAGACCTTCATCGGGGGATACGAGATCCGGCCAGGTGAACAATCCAAACCAGCTCACGCTGTAGTTCGCTGCAGAAGACATGAGCCAGCCGCTGATCGGCATTGCAAACAGAAAGGCGTAAAGCGCCCAATGGGTCAGTGCGGATACCTGAACCTGCCACGCTGGCATCTCGGCGGGTAACTTCGGTGGCTGGTTAGCGAGCCGCCAGCCCAGTCGCAGAACAGCCAGTATCAGGATGGTCATGCCCACGGACTTGTGGTTGGCAAATAAGCCAAGCACCGCAATCCGGCTGCTCGTGCCTTCGGCAATTTCGATCAGCACAAACTGCAAAACGATCATGGCCGCAACCGCCCAGTGAAGGTACTGGGCGGTGCGGCTGTAGACAGGTTTGCGAGCCGACGTGGTCTCGCTCACACGAGGTCTCGCAACAGATCGAACAAAATGATCAGGACTTGATCAGCTCGACCTGGATATTCAACGTCACTTCGTCGCCGACATTCGGCGCGTAGCGACCCAGATCCCAGTCCGAACGCATCAGCTTTCCAGATGCTGAGATACCAATGGTCGGCGTCTTGCGCATCGGGTGGTTGGCTGCCTTGTTGACCGTGGCATCGAGCGTGATTGGCTTCGTGATGCCTTTCATCGTGAGGTCGCCAGTGATCGTCATCGTGCTCTCGCCGGTCATCTCAATGCCGGTAGCGGTGAAGCTGATATCCGAATGGGTCGCGATATCAAAGAAATCGTCACTCTTCAGGTGATCATCGAATTTCTCCACACCAGAGTCGATGCTGGTCGGATCGATTGAGACCATGAGCTTACTGGCGGTCACATCGTCCTGGTTGAGGTTCAGCGAGACGTCGAAGTCATTGAAACCGACGACCGGTCGCGAGAATCCGAGGTGCAGGTAGCTGAAGGTCAGGTAGGCGTGTGTTTTCTCCAGCTGGTACTCGCCGGAGGGCACATCGCCGATGCCGGCCGAGGCCGTGGTCGTGAGCGTAAACGCGGCTGTGGCCGCAACGAGCAATCGGTTGATCGCTTTCATGGTTTACCATCCTTTGTCAGGGTCAATAACAGGAGATGACCGTCCCCGGCGCGGAATCATAACAAATGCGCTGGACAAAGATGTTGCAACGTTGGCGCGCCGATGTTGCGCATAGGCGTTCAACTTTGGATACTGCTGGCCGCGAACATTCCGCCCGAAGCCGGCGTTTTTGGCCAACCGGCTGAATTTACTGGAGATGTCCATGAAGATCGGTGTCCCTACCGAGGTCCACGTAAACGAGCAACGCGTTGCGATGACGCCTGAAGTCGTCGGTGCAGTCGTGAAGCTCGGATTTGAAGTCATTATCGAAGCCGGTGCCGGTACCAGAGCGTCCTATCTGGACGAGGCGTATCGCGATGCGGGCGCCGAGGTTGTCGAGGGCCCGAAGGCGGTCTACGACGCGGCGGACATCGTGTTGAAGGTGCGCCAGCCCGAACATCACCCCGAATTGAAGCAGGACGAGATAGATCTGTTGCGCGAGGGCCAGACGCTGATCGGCTTCCTGTGGCCCGGCCAGAATCCTGAGTTGCTAGAAGCATTGTCGGAGCGGGGTGTGAATGCCCTGGCGATGGATATGGTGCCGAGAATCTCACGGGCGCAGAAGATGGACGCGCTGAGCTCGATGGCGAATATTGGCGGCTACCGCGCAATTATTGAGGCGGCACAGCACTTCGGCAGATTTTTCACGGGCCAGATTACCGCGGCCGGACGCATTCCACCGGCCAAGGTGCTTGTGATTGGTGCGGGCGTCGCCGGTTTGTCGGCGATCGGCACCGCGAAGAGCATGGGCGCCATTGTTCGCGCTTTTGACACGCGTCCCGAGGTCAAGGAGCAGGTCGAGAGCATGGATGCGGAATTCCTCATGCTCGATTTCGAAGACGATGAAGATGGCGCCGGCGAGGGTGGCTATGCCAAAACGATGAGCAAGGCGTTTATCGATGCGGAAATGGCGCTGTTTGCCGAACAGGCGAAGGAAGTCGACATCATCATCACAACGGCATTGATCCCGGGTAAGCCCGCACCGAAGTTGATCACCGAGGCAATGGTCGAGTCGATGAAGCAGGGTAGCGTCATTGTTGATCTCGCCGCTGAGCAGGGCGGCAACTGCGAGCTCACGGAGCCCGGCGAGGTGGCCGTTCGGCACGGTGTGTCCATCATCGGTTATACCGATCTGCCGAGCCGACTCGCAGCTCAGTCGAGCCAACTGTACGCCACGAATCTTCGCCACCTGTTGACCGACCTGACCCCGGAGAAAGACGGCAACATCGTCATCGACATGGAGGACGAGGTGATACGTGGCGCGACGGCGGTCAATGCCGGGGAGATCACGTTCCCGCCGCCGGCACCGAAACTATCGGCCGCACCGAAGGCGGCCCCTGCAGCACCCACAACGGAGGCGGTCGCGGAGGCGGCTGTCGCATCCAAGCCAGGCTGGATCGCGACGTCGATCGGGATGGCATTGGGTGCGGTGGCGCTACTGGCGCTTGGGAATGTCGCACCGCCGTCGTTCATGGCGCATCTGACCGTGTTTGTGCTCGCGTGTTTTGTTGGCTACATGGTCATCTGGAACGTGACGGCTTCGTTGCACACGCCCTTGATGAGTGTGACTAACGCAATTTCCAGCATCATCGTGATCGGTGCGTTACTGCAGATATCGAGTGGCAGCTTCATCGTATCCGCACTCGCGGTTTTGGCCTTGCTCATCACGAGCATCAACATCTTCGGCGGCTTTGCGGTGACGCAACGCATGCTGGCGATGTTCCGCAAGTAGTCCGTCGGAGAATTGGTAATGAGTGAAGGATTTATCCAGGCGGCCTATATCGTCTCGACCATTTTGTTCATCCTCGCACTGGGTGGACTCAGCAATCAGGAAACGGCAAGACGCGGCAACCTGTACGGCATGATCGGGATGGGCCTTGCGCTGTTTGCCACCATCTTTGGTGTGGTCTCTGGCAATTACTTCTTCCTGGTGGTGTCGCTGGTTGCAGGCGCCGTGATCGGGATTCGCCTGGCGCGCACCGTACAAATGACCCAAATGCCAGAACTGGTTGCAATTCTGCACAGTCTTGTTGGTCTTGCCGCAGTGCTTGTCGGCTACGCGACTTTTCTGGATCACACGCAATCGTTCTATGGCATCGAGAAGACGATCCACGACGTTGAGATTTACGTGGGTATCCTTATCGGCGCGTTGACGTTCTCAGGTTCAGTCATCGCCTTCGGCAAGTTGTCCGGGCGGATCGGCGGCAACCCGACGCTGCTGCCAGCGCGGCATTTTCTGAACCTCGGCATGGGCCTGGTTGCGATCTGGCTCGGCACGATTTTCGTAGGACAAGCCGCTGACGGCGGTGGGTTCTTCCCGCTATTCCTGATGACGTTGGTCGCGCTTGCGTTTGGTGTGCACATGGTGGCTGCGATCGGCGGCGCCGATATGCCCGTGGTCGTTTCCATGCTCAACAGCTATTCAGGCTGGGCGGCATCGGCAACCGGCTTTATGCTGAGCAATGATCTGTTGATCGTGACCGGCGCGCTGGTCGGTAGCAGCGGCGCCATTCTTTCCTACATCATGTGCCGTGCGATGAACCGCAGTTTCATCTCGGTCATCGCGGGTGGATTCGGCACCACTTCGGGCGGCGGTGGTGGCGGTGCAGCCGAAAGCGAGCAGGGCGAGGTCGTTGCAGTGCAATCCGAAGAGGTTGCCGACATGTTGCTGAATGCTAAGAAGGTCGTCATCGTGCCGGGCTATGGTATGGCGGTGGCGCAGGCGCAGCACACGGTTAATGAGATTACTCGCAGCTTGCGTGATCGCAAGATAGACGTGCAGTTTGCGATTCACCCGGTCGCAGGACGGATGCCTGGGCATATGAACGTACTGCTCGCCGAGGCGCGCGTGCCTTACGACATTGTGTTCGAGATGGAAGAGATCAACGAAGACTTTCCGGAAGTGGATGTCACGGTGGTGATCGGCGCCAACGACATCGTGAATCCGTCGGCTCAAGATGAGCCCGACAGTCCGATTGCGGGTATGCCGGTGCTTGAAGTCTGGAAAGGCGACACCACTATTGTGCTCAAGCGGAGCATGGCGACCGGATATGCCGGCGTTCAGAACCCGCTGTTCTTCAAGGACAACACGCGCATGCTGTTCGGTGATGCGAAAGCGACGCTCGATGAGGTGCTGCGCGTGTTGCAAAGCCAGGAATCGAAGTGAGCGACTCAAAACACTCGAAAACCGTCATTCTGGGCTCCGGCCCGGCAGGCTACTCGGCTGCTGTCTATGCGGCGAGGGCGAACCTCAGTCCCATGCTCATCACGGGCGCAGAAGTGGGCGGACAGCTGACCACGACAACCGATGTCGACAACTGGCCGGGAGATGTCGAGGGGCTGCAAGGTCCGGCGCTCATGGAGCGCATGAAGGCGCATGCGGAGCGATTCGATACCGAGATCGTGTACGACCATATCGACTCGGTGGATTTGTCGCAGCGTCCATTCGTGCTGTCCGGTACCAACACCTACACAGCAGATTCACTCATCATCGCAACCGGCGCCTCGGCCCAGTATCTCGGGCTGCCGTCCGAATCCTCTTTTATGGGCAAGGGCGTAAGCGCCTGTGCGACCTGTGATGGATTTTTCTATCGCAACCAGAAGGTCGCTGTCATTGGCGGTGGAAACACCGCGGTGGAAGAGGCTTTGTATCTGTCCAACATCGCGAGCGAAGTCATCCTTGTGCACAGACGCGACAAACTCCGCGCCGAAAAGATTTTGCAGGACCGCCTGTTCGAGAAAGAGAAGAACGGCAACATCACAATTCGCTGGAATCATCAGCTCGAGGAAGTGCTTGGCGACGACAGCGGCGTCACCGGTATGCGTCTGCGTCACTCTCAGACTGACGAGAAAGAAACGCATGATGTGCACGGCGTTTTCATCGCCATTGGACACAAGCCTAATACGGGCATTTTCGAAGGGCAGTTGGACATGGCCAACGGCTACATCGAAATCAAGAGCGGTCTTGACGGCGGTGCCACAGCGACAAGCGTGCCAGGGGTTTTCGCCGCTGGGGATGTTGCTGATCAGGTCTATCGACAGGCAATAACCTCGGCAGGGTTTGGCTGTATGGCAGCACTGGATGCCGAGAAATTCATTGATGAGCTTGGGCTCGAGTAGCCCTTAGCTCGTAACGGGGACATCGATGAGTGTGTTTGATAATGCCGCCTTCGAGCGGCATGAGCGCATTGTGCATTGCACTGATCCGGTTTCCGGTTTGCGCGCGATCATTGCGGTGCATTCGACGCATCGAGGGCCTGCCGCGGGCGGCTGCAGACTCTGGCACTACGCCAATGCCAATGACGCGGTAACCGATGTGTTGAGACTCTCACAGGGCATGAGCTACAAGAATGCGATGGCCGGTCTCGACCTCGGAGGCGGTAAGGCGGTCATCATGGCGGATCCGAGTCAGGACGTAACCGAAGACCAGTTACGTGCATTCGGTCGCTTCGTCGAAACCCTTCGCGGCAGCTACATCACGGCCGAGGATGTCGGAATGACGGTCGAGGCCATGCAGATCATCGCCAGCGAGACGCGACACGTTGCGGGTTTGCCACCCGAAGCGGGTAAGGCAGGGGGCGATCCGTCGCCAAAGACCGCGGACGGCGTTTTCCATGGCATTCGTGCGGCGGTGGCATACCGACTCGAACGCGACTCGCTCGAGGGCCTGAGAGTGGCGGTCCAGGGCGTCGGCCACGTAGGCGCTAATCTTTGTAAGGCACTGCATGATGCTGGCGCGAAACTTTGGGTTGCGGACATCAACGAGTCACGTGTGGAGCATATGTGCGATGCCTATGGTGCACAGCCGTTGCCGCTTGACGAGATCATCACCGCTGATGTCGATGTGGTTGCGCCTTGCGCACTCGGAGCGGTCCTGAATGCGAATACGATCGCCGGACTGCGTACAAGCATCGTAGCGGGCGCCGCCAATAACCAGTTGGCGACGGATCAAGACGGCCAACTACTTTTTAACGCGGGCGTGCTGTACGCACCTGATTACGTGATCAACGCTGGCGGCATCATCAACGTGGCCTGCGAATACAGCGCAAGTGCATCCGACGCCGAGGTAGACCAGCGCGTGGAAGAAATCGGCGCTCGCCTGAAAGCGATTTTCGAACAGTCTGAACGTCTTGAGGTTCCGACTAACGTGATTGCAGACGAAATGGCGAAAGGCCTAATCGGGCGCGGCGCAGGCACAAAGGCCCACTAGACCGGCGCAAGATCAGATTGCCGTTTGGAACACCTGAATGAAACGAGCCGGATTCGGGCGATCTTTCGGATTCTGCGAGCGGTGTGAGAATCGAATCATCCCGTCGCTGTCCGTAACCAGCACCGCAGGTCGCATCGTCTTGCGCCCGAACGAAGACTGAAAGCGATCGGGAATGTCTTCTGGATCCGCAAGACCCAGTGAGTCTGCTGCCTGCAAATCCGCATCCAGCCAGAACTCGAATTCCACATTGAACAGGTCGGCCACCCGGCGCGTTGTATCCAGCGGCTTTGGAGTGACGATGATCAACCTGCCACCCGCCTCGTTGATGGTGCGGTAATGATCGGTAAGGGATTCAACTTGCTCTGTGCAGAATGGGCACCATGACCCTCTCACAAAGAGAATCACGGCACGCTTGCCAAGCAATTCGCTGCTTGAAACGGACTCGCCCGATTCCCGAACGGCCGTGAATTCCGGCAACGCAGTTCCTGTGGACAGAGGGTTGGTCGTGTCTTTCCGCCGGAAAAATACAAAGACCGAGAGCATGACGAGAGCGAATGCGACCAATGGAAGAAAAATATTCATGCTTTTGCTTTGCCCTCTTGTACCGTCAGGACGATCTTGCCCATGTGCTTCCCCGACTCCATCAAGGTGTGGGCTTGATCTGCTGCTTCAAGCGGTAGTGACTGGAATATTACCGGTCTTACCTCGCCAGACTCGAGCAGGGGTAACACCGCGCTCTTCAGTCCGTCCGCGATAGCCGCTTTCTGGTCGTTCGATTGGGGCCTTAGCGTCGTGCCGAAGACCATAAGCTGATTTCGCAGAATTTTCGCAAGGCTGGCTTGCTCAGCGACAGCACCGCCAAGCAAAGCGATGATCGATAGTCGTCCCCCACGCCTGAGCGCGTCCAGATTGGCATCGAAGTAGCGCCCACCCACCATGTCGAGGATGACATCCACACCCTCTGGCCAATTGGTGCCGAGCGCGTCTTGCCAATTTCCGTTGCGATAATTGACGGCGATATCGGCGCCCAGATCGAGGCAAAACGTGCACTTCTCGTCAGTGCCCGCAGTGACCGCAACCTGCACGCTGAGCGCCTTCGCGATTTGGATCGCGGTCGTCCCGATACCGCTGGAACCGCCATGGACGAGCAGGCGCTCACCTGAGGTCAGGCCGGCGCGCATCCAAAGGTTGGACCAGACCGTGAACGCGGTTTCGGGAAATGCCGCTGCCGCTTCAAGCGTCATGCGCTTTGGTACATAGAGACAGTGACGTTCGTCGGCGACGCAATACTCGGCATAACCCCCGCCATGCGTCAGCGCCATGGCTCTGTCACCAACGTTGAATCGAGAGCATCGAGCGCCGACTTCGACGATGTGCCCAGCCACCTCGAGCCCGGGTAGCGGGCTTGCGCCATCCGGCACTGGATAGAGCCCTGCGCGCTGTAAGCAATCCGGTCGATTAACGCCAGCAGCGGCCACTTCGATCAATACCTCATGACCTTCTGGAGATGGTCTGTCGGTCTCGATCAGTTGAAGAACCCCTGGTCCACCGGGTTCACGGATCGCTATCGCCTTCATTCAAGTTGCCTCGTCCTTGGCAAGTAGAAACTGCATTGCATCGGCGGCGGTGCGCTCTGGTGCCTCGTCCATTGGTAAGTGACCCAGGTCGGGGTACGTAATCAACTGTGCGTTGCGTATCGCGTGCTCGAATCGGACTGCATCGGAAGGCGGAATCCACAAGTCCTGTTCGCCCCAGAGAATCAAGGTCGGCACTTTTATCTCGTTCAGGTGGGTGATCGGTGCAGCCTCGTACTGAAAACCGGAATCAACGAACGCCTGTCTGTTGCCCTCGAACAATGATAGGTCACGATAACGCTTCACGAGCTCGTCGGTCACTAGCGAATCGTCGGCGTAGACTTCCAGCAGACTCTGCCGATACAGACTCTCTGGTGCGAACCAGGTAAACACATCGGAAATTAGCGGTACTCTCGCCAGCTGGAATACAAACGGGATTTTGTACTCGTCCGACGGCATGCCGGAGGGATCGATCAGGATGAGGTGGTTGAGGCGTTCCGGCTGCGCGATTGCAAACTGCCAGGCGACGTTTCCACCGAGCGAATTGCCCGCCAAAGCAAATCGGTCCAGCTCGAGCGCGTCCACAAAACGGCCAACAAACTTTACGTAGGCAGAGGTCCGGTAATCGCGCTCCGGATTCGGGCCTGTCAGGCCGAAAGCGGGCAGATCCATCCTGACAATATCGAAACGATCTCCGAGCGCCTCTACCCAACCGTCCCAGGTATGCAGCGATGCAGAGTTGCCGTGCAAAAGCACCAGCACGGGCGCTCCCGGTGTGCCTTCCTGCCGGTAATGCACGGATAGCCCATCGATATCAATAAACTCAGATGCGTTGTTGATGTACGCCGACAGTTCTTCCCTCGATCGATCCGGTTCGTAATTGACGGCGACAAGCACCACGACAACGACGACAAGAAACAGCAAAGCACGACGAACGAAACGCATCAGAAAGGCCGTATTGAGATCACCCGCGGATTATCTCACACTGCGCAGATGGTAGATCGCGAGTTGAAGCTCCACGAATGCGCAGCACCGGTATTACATGAAGGTGTCGTCAAACCGGAGTGGATCGACGTCAATGGCCACATGAACGTTGCGTTCTACATGGTAGCGATGGACGAGGCCATCGACGCGCTATGGCATTCGTTTGGCCTCACGAATGCACTCCGAGAGGAAACGGGGTCTTCGACCTTCGCCGTCGAGTGCCATATAAGGTATTTGTCCGAGCTAATGCTCGATGAGCCTTTTGCGGTTGCAGCGAGAATTCTGGCGTTTGATGAAAAGCGACTTCACCAATATCAGTATTTGTTTTCCGCGCGAACCGGACGATTGTCGGCGACCTGTGAATGGATGCATCTGCACGTGGACTTGAACCATCGCGGCGTATCGCCTTGGCCGGCGGTTATTGTCGAAAACCTGAAATCGCATCCTGCCGGGCAAGTGGCCGGGCTCTGGCAGGAAGCCGTAGGTGCGCAGATGCGAGTGCGAAAACCATTAGGCCCAACAACCGTCGTCGCAGCGGAACGATAGCGTCACACAAGGGGGGCGAGTGCGGTGAGTAAAAAGACTTACATTCTGGCAATTGATCAAGGGACAACCAGCAGCCGCGCGGTGGTCTTTGACGCCAACCTCCAAGTGGTCGCCAGTGCACAGCAGGAGTTCACTCAACACTTTCCGCAGTCGGGCTGGGTTGAGCATGATGCCGAAGAGATCTGGGACTCCGTGATGACGGTCTGCCGGGATGCGCTCAACAATGCGAACATTTCGGCCGCCGAAGTCGCGAGCATCGGGATCACCAACCAGCGCGAGACAACCATTGTCTGGGATCGGCAAACCGGTAAGCCGATCAGTCGAGCGATCGTTTGGCAGGATCGTCGGACGGCTGAAATCTGTCGAGGATTGGCTGGCGAAGGCCACGGTCCGGTCGTAGAGCGCAAGACGGGTCTACGGTTGGATCCGTATTTTTCCGCAACCAAACTCGGCTGGATTCTCGATCACATGGAAGGTGCGCGGGAAAAAGCCGACGCAGGTCAGCTCGCCTTTGGCACCGTCGACACTTTTGTGTTGTGGCGGCTCACAGGTGGTGCGGTACATGCAACCGACGTGACCAACGCATCGCGCACCGCACTGCTCGATATCGAGTCGCAGCAATGGGATGACGAGCTGCTCAGCATCTTTAACATTCCAGAAACCGTTCTGCCTGAGGTTCGGGACTGCGCAGACGATTACGGTGTCACTGCAGCCGACTTATTCGGAAGTGCCATCCCCATCGGTGGCATTGCGGGTGATCAGCAGGCCGCACTGATTGGTCAGTGCTGCTTTGCGCCAGGTGCGACAAAGAGCACCTACGGCACCGGCTGTTTCGTGATTGCCAACTCGGGTTCTTCCATCGTACGGTCAAACAACCAATTGCTGTCGACAATCGGGTACCGCATTGCCGGAGAGACGACTTACGCGATCGAGGGCAGCATTTTCGTTGCGGGGTCGGCGATTCAGTGGCTGCGCGATGGGATAGGAATTATCGATCACGCCCAAGACACGGTGGGCATCGCTGAATCACATGGTATCGAGCGCGATGTTGTGGTGGTTCCCGCGTTTACTGGATTGGGTGCACCGCACTGGGATCCGGATGCAAGAGGCGCGATTTTTGGATTAACACGAGGCAGTGATCGCGCTGCGATCGTGACCGCGACACTGCAGTCAATCGCTTATCAAACCGCGGATCTGATGGGGGCAATGAAAGACGATGGGCTAAGTCCCGCCCTGCTCAGAGTAGACGGCGGCATGGTCGCCAACACCTGGTTCCTTCAGTTCTTGGCAGATGTGACGCGTCTGCCAATCGAGCGTCCCGCCAACACAGAGTCGACGGTGCTCGGTGCGGCGGCGTTAGCTGGATTACAGACCGGATTATTCGATTCGCTGGATGCGCTTTCGAGCGTTCGTGCGGTCGATCACAGTGCGGATCCGTCAATGCCGGATACAGACGCTGTGCAGCTCATGCAGAGCTGGCACTCAGCAGTCGCCAGAATTCGAAGCTAACGGTCTAGTGTGGAGCGCGCTCTGAAGCGTCTTCTGCTGCGTTCACGACCACCGGGGTTGGGGCGTTTGGCGGAATCTCATCTGTTACGCCGACGAGGTAGCTGGCGAAGACTTCACTGCATTTAGCCCAGCTGTTGCCCAAGGCATGTTGGCGACACGTTTCACGGCTGAGTTTCAGCGCCTCCGAGCAGGCCTTGCCGAGGTCTTCGTCGAGAAATCCCGTCTGGCCATGGTGAACCACGTCGATGGGGCCCGGCACCGGGTAGGCCGCTACCGGTACGCCACATGCCATGGCTTCCAACATCACGAGTCCGAACGTATCTGTGCGACTTGGAAACACAAACACATCAGCGCTTGCCATGATCGAAGCGAGTTCTGTGCCGAACTTGTAGCCAGTGAAAGTGCAGTCCGGGTACTTTGATTGCAGTCTTTTTAAATCTGGTCCATCGCCTACGATGATTTTTTGTCCTGCCACCTTCATGCCAGCGAATGCTTCGAGGTTCTTCTCTACGGCGACGCGCCCGGCATATAGATAAACGGGCCCGCTGCGCGCGTCGCGATGGGCCGGACTCGGTTGGAACAAATCGGTGTCCACGCCGCGCCCCCAAACGACAGGCGCTTTGAATCCATGGTGTTCGAGCTCGGCAACGATTGCCGGAGTTGGTGCCAGCGTTTTTTCCGCCGCGTTATGAAACCAGCGTACGAAAGCCCAAGTCCAACTCTCCGGAATCGGGAACCGTTTGCGCACGTAGGCCGGAAACTGCGTGTGGTAGGAGGTCGTGAATTTCAAATCGCGCTTCTTGCAGTATCGGCGCGCCGCGAATCCCAAAGGCCCTTCCGTCGCGATATGAATAGAGTCCGGCTCGAAATCATCAAGCGAGCGCCTGAGGTGTCGTCCTGCAAACAGTGACAATCGAATCTCGGGGTAGGACGGGCAAGGGATTGTTCGGTACGGCTCGGGCGTGAACATGCGCACGTCATGCCCCATATCGCTCAGCGCCTCGGAGGTTCGTGACAATGTGGTTACGACGCCGTTGGTTTGCGGATGCCATGCATCCGTAACGATTGCGATTTTCATGGCGGCAGACTATGCCGGCTTTGTTACAAGCACATGAAAAAGCGGTGTTTTTCGGTCACCAAAGCGTAATATTTACTTCAACTTTCTGTAGTGATTTGACCGCATCCTACGCCGGGTAGTTTCCCGACGGCTGCGTGCCTGTGGTGTGCGAGGATGAATGTGCTACTTAGTCGGGCCGACAAGCTCGAGCTCGGCCTTTGCCTTCGGGTGAATTGGCTCAGCCGCTTCCGACCGGTCGTCGGCGTATTCCGGATTGTGAGTCGCCTTGGCGACGGTGTGTTCTGGTATTCCTTGATGGCTGTGGTCGCCGCGTTGTGCGGCTGGCAAGGCGTTGCGGCGATGCTTCATGTTGGCTTCACGTCACTCGTGGGCGTCGTCATCTATAAGTACCTTAAGGAACGGCTGGTAAGACCGAGACCGTTCGTCTCGCATGGGCAGATTGTTTGCCGGACCGCACCCCTCGATCAATATAGTTTCCCGTCAGGCCATACCCTACACGCCGTTTTGTTCACCACAATGCTCTCGGCCTACGTACCGGCGATGTTTGGGGTGTTGCTGACGTTCGCGATTCTTGTCGCTATTTCGCGCGTGGTGCTCGGGCTGCATTACCCAAGTGATGTTATCGTCGGCGCGCTATTGGGGTTTGGGCTCGCAGTGATCAGCATGACGTTGATCGAGGTCGTGCCGTTGGTCAGCCCTGATACAGTCGATCAATGGCAGGTTCGCTGGGCGTCGCTTCACTAGCGACGGACTCTTCTTCCCAATCACCGTCGCTAAGCCCGACAGTCAAAAATTGGCCCCGCCAGGTTGGTGGAGTACTTGTGTCTTTATGCGCAGCTTCCGGCCTAGCTCGATCTGAGGCAATCAAAGTCCGCGAATAACGCTGTAGCAAATTCATTGTCACGATTCCTTGTGCACACGTCGCATTCAAGCGACGCGCATTTCATCCATGGGTCGGCGACTTTCCGTCCAATGAACATTGGACAGTGTTCCTGACTCATCCTCAATCAGTGCTGAGCAATGTTCCACCCAATCACCATCGTTGTAATACACGACACCACCATCTTCGATAATGGCGGGCTTATGGATGTGGCCGCAGACGATGCCGTCCAGCCCACGCTTTATCGCATCGTCCGTGGCGATCCGCTCGTAGCGTGCAATGTATTCTTGCGCGCTTTTGAAACGGAGCTTCATCGTTGTTGCGATGGAGACATCGCTGTAGCCAAACCTGGATCTGACTCGGTTGACGCCCACATCCAAACCTACCAACCACCCGTAAGCGGCACTGCCAATCTTTTCCTTTAGCGATCCGATCTTCAGGTGTGTATCAAACTGATCACCATGGGTGACCAACAACCGCTTCCCAGCGGCGGTCTCGTGAATCGTGTTGAGCCTTATGTCGACCCCTTTGAACGTTGAACCCGCAAAAGCTCGAATTCGAGCATCGTGGTTACCAGGGATGTAGGTCACCTTCACACCCTGCGCCGCCATGGTGAGCACTCTCTGCACGACAGCCGTGTGGGATTCCGGCCAATGAACGACCTGTTGCATGCGTTCGAGGTCGATCACATCACCAACCAGGTACAGGTTTTCAACGTTTAGATGTTCGAGGAAATCCAGCAAACGCTCTGCCCGACAACCGGCCGTACCGAGATGAAGGTCAGAAATGAAAGCGCTTTTGCCGTCGAGAGGTCCCGCTCGATCCTTGAGGCGGGTTACAGAGCTGTCGGAATGCATGAGTGCACCTTAACTGCTTGACGTGGCTGCATTTTGGTCGGGTTACGTTAACGTCAGATGACACTTTTGGGACTGTTCGGTTACGTCGAATGAAGACGGAAACTTTCTGTTGTTTTGCGCCCGGTGGCGGCTTCGATACACTCCAAAGCTCTTTGACTTGTATGGGGGGCAGTCATGGCAGCAGCGAATCCGATTCTCGCGTTCTGCGAGCAGGCGATCGTGGAGGCACCGGAGTTTGCGGTGGGCTCGACGACAGTCGAAGGTATCGAGTATCCGGTGTTCTCGAATGCGCCACCCTCGCTCCACCATCTTTATGCCCATGCAGCTGCGCAGTACGCCGCGCTCGACTTCATCGTCTACCACGACGAAAGGCTGACATTCGCCGAAGCAGAGGCTTTGTCGATAAAGGCCGGCAAGGCACTGCTTGCCAAAGGTGTGAAACCGGGTGACCACGTTGCGATCGCTATGCGCAACTTCCCCGAATGGATGATCGCCTACATGGCGATTACTCGGATCGGTGCGGTCGCCGTGTTGATGAATGCCTGGTGGCAAACGGCAGAACTCCAATTTGCCTGCGAAGACAGCGGTGCCAAGATTATCCTCGCGGATCAACAGCGCGCATCGCGGCTCGCTCCGATTATCGAGAGCCTTTCGCTCGACGTTATCGTTGCGCGCGGCGACGGCAGTATCGGTACTTCATGGAATGCATTGTTGGCGCGGTCGGACGAATCAATCGAAATCACGCCGCCGGGCCCGCAAGATGTTGGCACGTTGTTCTACACGTCGGGCTCGACCGGCAACCCTAAAGGCGTGCTCCAGACCCACATCGCCTCGATCAACACGATCATGTGCTGGGGGCTGCTCTCGACCGCAGATCGTATGGTCCGCGGCAAGGGCCCTGCCAAAGGCAAACAAATGGGTATTTTGCTCGCGGTGCCGCTGTTCCACGTCACCGGGTGTAATGCACTATTCTTGCTGTCGATTCTCGCGGGCCAGAAGATCGTCATGATGGATCGCTGGAATGTCGAACAGGCGCTGGATCTCATTGAGAGTGAAGATCTGACGGCATTTAACGGCGTCCCCAGCATGTCGTTCGAGTTGGCAGAAGCGGCCGCCAAATCTGGTCGTAGCCTGAGTTCGCTCTATGCCGTTAGTGGTGGTGGTGCAGCGCGTCCCGCGTCGCACGTTCCTGTGATCACCGACGCGATGGAAAACGTGATGCCTGCAGTCGGCTACGGCATGACCGAGACCAGTGCCCTTGGCACCGCCAACGCCGGTCAGCCTTACCAGGAAAAACCGAACAGCGTGGGCATGGGTTGTTTCCCGTTGGTTACGATCAAGATCGTAGATGAAGCCGGGAACGAGTGTCCTGCAGGAGAGGCGGGTGAAATCTGGATTCACTCGATCGCTAACATGAAGGGTTACCTGAACCAGCCGGAAGCAACGGCAGAGACGCTTCAGGATGGGTTCGTGAAGTCGGGTGACGTCGGTTACCTCGACGAGGATGGCGATCTGTTCATCGTCGACCGTTTGAAAGACATCGTGATCCGTGGCGGTGAGAACATCAGTTGCCAGGAAGTCGAGGAGGCGTTGTACGCACATGATCAGGTCAAGGAGGCTGCCGTGTTCGGTTTGCCGTGCGAGAAGTTGGGCGAGCAACTCGTTGCGGTGGTCTACGCGCACGACGCACCGAGCGAGTCCGACCTGCAGGCGTTCGTGAAAGAGCGTCTGGCTTACTACAAAGTCCCGGTGAGTATCAACGTGCGTGACGAGCCCTTGCCGCGTGGCGCCACTGCCAAGATCTACAAACGAGGGTTGCGTGAAGCTGCGTTGGCAGCCATGCAGGCTTGAGAACAAACCAGGAGCAAAAGATGAGTCTATTGGTGGATATGGCCGAGATCGATCAGTTTATCGGCAAGGCGCGGGAGCCGTCTGACTGGATCACGATCGATCAGGATCGCGTGAATGCGTTTGCGGATGCAACGCTGGACCACCAATTCATTCATCTGGATGAGGAGGCTGCGGCCAAGACACCGTTCGGCGGCACAATCGCCCACGGCTTCTTGTCGCTGTCACTGCTGCCATATTTCGGAGAGCAGTGCGGCATCGCTCCAAAGGGCACAGTGATGGCAATCAACTATGGATCGGATAAGGTGCGATTCCTGACGCCGGTGCGTGTTGGCAGTCGTATTCGCTGCCACCAGGTACTCGATGAAGCGGTAGAGAAGAACCCGGGGCAGTACCTGTTCAAGTCCACCTGCACGATTGAAATTGAAGGCGTGGACAAACCTGCGCTGATCGCACAAACCCTGTCGATGTTCGTAACGCAGGGCTAAAGGAGCAACAAGAATGAGTATTCGTTTTGACGACCAGGTTGTGATCGTCACGGGCGCTGGTGGCGGTCTCGGTCGCTGCCATGCATTGGAGTTTGCACGTCGCGGTGCGAAGGTCGTCGTCAATGACCTGGGTGGCGCACGCGATGGTACCGGCGGTTCGAGCAGTGCGGCTGAAGCGGTCGTTGCTGAGATCGAGAAGATGGGCGGCGAGGCGATCGCTGATGGTGCGAATGTGACCAAGCCCGACGAGGTCGAGGCGATGGTGAAAGCGGCGATGGATCGCTGGGGACGCATCGATGTGCTCGTCAACAACGCGGGCATCCTTCGCGACAAAACCTTCGCGAAGATGGAGCTTGCCGACTTTGAAATGGTGGTCGACGTACACCTTATCGGTAGCGTTGTGTGCACCAAAGCCGTGTGGGAAATCATGCGTGAGCAGCAGTACGGTCGCATCATGATGACGAGTTCGTCGTCGGGACTGTACGGCAACTTCGGCCAGTCAAACTACGGCGCAGCTAAGCTCGGACTGGTCGGCTTTATGAACACGCTGCATCTCGAAGGTATGAAGTACAACATCCACGTCAACACGCTCGCGCCGGTTGCTGCGACGCGCATGACCGAAGACCTGATGGGCGAGGATGTGCTCGCTGCGTTACAACCCGAACTCGTAACGCCTGCCGTTATTTTCATGTGTTCGAAAGATGCCGGGAGCCGACAGATTATTGCAGCCGGAGCGGGCGGTTTTGCGCGCGCGGCGATCATTGAGTCGGAAGGCATCCTGTTAACCGGCGAGGACGCCACCGCCGAAAATCTTGCGGCGCGCTGGGACGAAGCCAGCGACATGTCGACAGCCCGCGAGTTGCAGCAGGGTAGTGAGCAGAGCGTGAAGTTCCTGACCGCACTCGCCAAGAAGCTAGGCATCAGCCTCGAACGCTAGGAGATCAATATGAGCGATGCAGTTATTGTTTCAACGGCACGCACGCCAATCGGCCGTGCCTACCGCGGCGCTTTCAACAACACGCAGGGACAGTCGCTGGCCGGCCATGCAATTAGACACGCGGTCGAGCGCGCAGGGATCGATCCCGGTGAAGTCGACGATGTCCTGATCGGCTGTGCGTTGCAGCAGGGTTCGACCGGTCAAAACGTCGGCCGTCAGGCGGCGGTTGTTGCCGGCCTACCAGTGACCGTCGCAGGCATGTCGATCGATCGTCAGTGTGCGTCGGGCATGATGGCAATCGCAACGGCTGCGAAGCAGGTCATCCACGATCGCATGCCGATTGTCGTTGGTGGCGGTGTAGACACGATCAGCCTCGTTCAGAACGAACACATGAATCTACATCGCGCACAGGATCCCGTGGCGCTCGAGAATGCACCGCATCTCTACATGTCGATGCTCGAGACTGCTGAGGTCGTTGCCAAGCGCTATGAAATCAGTCGCGAGCAGCAAGACGAGTACGGCCTGCAAAGTCAGCAGCGAACCGCAGCCGGTCAGGCGGCGGGCCACTTTGACGATGAGATCGTGCCGATGCCCAGCAACATGGGTGTGATGGACAAGGAAACGAAAGAAATTTCATTCCATGACGTGACACTCGAGAAGGACGAGGGGAATCGACCGGAAACCACGCTTGAGGGTTTGAATGGTCTGCGTACCGTTTTCGATGGCGGTGTGATCACTGCAGGTAACGCGAGTCAGTTGTCCGACGGCGCCTCCGCATCCGTTGTCATGGACAGCAAGCTCGCCGAGCAACGCAACATCGAGCCCCTGGGCATCTACCGGGGGATTGCAGTAGCGGGTACTGAGCCTGACGAAATGGGGATTGGGCCGGTCTTCGCCGTACCGAAGCTGCTCGAGCGTCATGGGCTCTCGATGGACGATATCGGTCTGTGGGAACTCAACGAAGCGTTCGCTGTGCAAGTGATCTACTGCCGTGATCGTTTGGGTATTCCGAATGAGTTGTTGAACGTAAATGGTGGTGCGATTTCCATCGGGCACCCTTATGGCATGTCAGGCGCGAGGATGGTCGGACATGCGCTGATCGAGGGTAAGCGTCGCGGTGCCAAGTTCGTTGTCTGCACGATGTGTGTGGGCGGTGGTATGGGCGCCGCAGGCTTGTTCGAAGTCGTTTAGTGGTCATCCGAATGTGGCACGGGCGAGTGTTGTCGAAAAAAAGCGGTTGCGTATCGCGCGTTTCTCGAGGCGACTGCGATCCCGGATTACTCAGGAACCCCCGGCAACAGCGATGTTGTCAGGCGCTCCATTAGCGGTCAGGCCTGTTCTGATTAGAGCGCGCTGACACCCCAGAGTTTGGTGTAGGCCTCACAATGCAGCACCAGAGTCTGGAATTGTGATAGGTCGATGTCAGACGGAATCTCGTAACGCTGAGCGCCTTTAGCCTTCTTCAGTTTCGCGATGAGGACGCTGCCACTAGTGGCGTTGTTGGCGTTGACGTCATCTGCAGCAAGCGGTGAGAGGAACAATTTCAAATCCGGCGCTTTTCGAGTCTTGAAGGCGTCGTCTAATTCCAGAAATGTGCCAGCATCGGTTTGGACGATATTCCAGGTGCCTTTGATCTTTTGTGAGCGTTTAGTCCAGGTGTGTTCGTCGTCATCAGCGAACGCTTCCTGTTGAATCGCGAGCGTGCCCGCGAACAGAGCGGTGACGACGATGAGGGCGCGCGTCAGTTGCGTTGCCAGGGTCATGAGTATTCTCCAGTCAGTGAGAGGCGCAGGCCTCGTGTGTTGCGCTGGAGATGACCTTGCTGATCACAGAAACATTTCGGCGAGGTTCATTGACGGTATCAATGAAGCGGATAGAGCAAGGTCCTCTCAGTCGAAATCAGCCGCGCTGTGACGCTCTTTGAGCTGGGAAGATTCTTCGCCCCAGACCCGATTCACACGGCGCCCGCGAATAACCGCAGGTCGTTCCGAAATCGCGTTGGCCCAACGCAGGACGTTCTCGTATGTCTTCACGTCGAGAAACTCTGCGGCGTCGTACAGCTTGCCCATGACCATACCGCCATACCAAGGGAACGTCGCAATATCAGCAATTGTGTACTCGTCGCCGGCCAGAAACTCGCGCTCCGCAAGGTTTCGGTCGAGCACATCCAGCTGTCGTTTCACTTCCATCGCGTAGCGGTTGATGGGGTATTCATACTTCTCGGGTGCGTACGCGTAAAAGTGACCAAAACCACCACCGAGAAACGGTGCACTGCCCATCTGCCAGAAAAGCCACGATAGCGTCTCTGCCCGTGCTGCGGGCTCTGTCGGCAAAAACACGCCGAATTTTTCCGCAAGATAGACGAGAATTGCACCGGACTCGAACACGCGTGTGACCGGGTTCGTCGTGTGGTCTGCCATCGCCGGAATTTTTGAGTTTGGGTTGATGTTCACAAACCCACTCGAGAATTGATCACCTTCCTGGATGTTCACAATCCACGCATCGTATTCGGCATCGGAGAATCCCTGCTCGAGCAACTCTTCGAACATCACCGTCGCTTTGACGCCATTTGGGGTGGCTAGCGAGTAGAGCTGGAACGGATGCGCCCCAACCGGCAGTTCCTTCTCGTGCGTCGCACCTGAGATAGGACGGTTGATGTTAGCGAACTTCCCGCCACTCGCTTGATCCCAAGTCCAGACTTTGGGCGGTGTGTAGGTCGGATCGCTCATAATGAAATCACCCTGCTGCTTTGGCCTTGCGGCGCCACGCGTGTAACAAGGGTTCAGTGTAACCGTTCGGTTGCTCCGTGCCTTTGAAAATCAGCTCTCGGGCAGCCCGGTAGGCAAAGCTCGTGTCCCAGTTGCCCGCCATCGGTCGATACAACGGATCCGAAGCGTTCTGTTCATCAACGATCTTCGCCATGCGCTGCAGTGTGGCGTCAATTTGCTCAGCGCTGACGACACCATGACGCAGCCAATTCGTCAGGAGCTGACTGGAGATACGCAGCGTGGCGCGGTCTTCCATGAGTCCGACATTGTTGATGTCAGGCACCTTCGAGCAGCCGACCCCCTGATCGATCCAGCGCACGACGTAGCCGAGCAGTCCCTGGATGTTGTTATCGAGCTCGGCTTGCTTGTCTTCTTCACTCCATGCGCTTGGGTCCGGCGCGACGGGAATGGTCAAAATGTCGTCCAGTGATGCAATGTCGCGCTCGGCGATGGTCGATTGCACATCCAGCACATCGATCGCGTGGTAGTGCGTCGCGTGCAGTGTGGCTGCGGTCGGCGAGGGCACCCAGGCGCAGTTGGCACCCGCCAGCGGATGGTTGGTTTTCGTATCGACCATCGCTTTCATTTCGTCCGGCATTGCCCACATGCCCTTGCCGATCTGTGCACGGCCGCGAAGTCCTGTGGCCATGCCGATATCGACGTTCCAGTCTTCATAGGCATTGATCCACGGCTCGGCCTTCATCGGTCCTTTGCGGATCATGGGGCCGATCAGCATGCTCGTGTGAATCTCGTCGCCGGTCCGATCCAGGAAGCCCGTATTGATGAACACCACGCGCTCCGGGATCGCGCCGATGCAACGCGCCAGGTTCACGGTTGTGCGACGTTCTTCATCCATGATGCCGATCTTGACCGTGTTGCGATCCAGTCCCAACGCGTCTTCAATCTGGTCGAACAACGTTCCGGTGAACGCTGCCTCATCCGGTCCATGCATCTTTGGCTTCACCACATAGACGCTGCCGGATCGGCTGTTGCGTGGCCCGTCCTGTTTCTTGAGATCGTGCAGAGCGATGGTGCTGGTCACGATGCCATCGAGAATACCTTCCGGTATTTCCCGACCCTCGCCGTCGAGTACCGCGTCGGTCGTCATGAGGTGCCCAACATTTCTTACCAGCAGAAGACTGCGTCCCGGCAGTGAGAATGTCGTACCGTCTGGTGCGGTGTAGCTGCGATCTCCGACCAGCTTGCGCGTGACGTCTTTGCCGCCTTTCGAAAAGGTTTCTTCGAGATCCCCACGCATCAACCCGAGCCAGTTGCGATACACCACGATCTTGTCTTCGGCATCAACAGCGGCAACAGAGTCTTCGCAGTCCTGAATCGTGGTCACGGCTGCCTCAAGTACCACGTCTTTGACCCCGGCCGCGTCCGTCTTGCCGATCGGAGAGTCGGGATCAATCTGGATTTCGATGTGCAAGCCGTTGTTGCGTAGCAAAACCGCGTTGGGCGCGTCTGCGCTCCCTACCATACCGACGAACTGTGAAGGCGCGGCAAGGGTGGTGTCTTCGCCGCCATCCAGTGTAATTTGCAACTCGCTGCCAGAAACACGATAGGCGGTGGCATCCTTGTGCGAGCCCTTCACGAGCGGTGTCGCTTTGTCCAAAAAGTTTCGCGCCCAGGCGATGACCTTTGCGCCCCGTATCGGGTTGTAGCCGCCGGCGCGCGTTGCCCCGTCGGCTTCGTCGATCACGTCAGTGCCATACAGTGCGTCGTACAAACTGCCCCAGCGCGCATTCGCGGCGTTCAGTGCGAAGCGTGCATTCATTACGGGGACCACCAATTGCGGCCCCGGTGTTGTTGCGATCTCAGCGTCGACGTTTTCGGTGGTGACCGTGGGCATCGGCTCGGGTTGCGGCAGCAGATACCCAATTTCACTCAGGAAGTTGCGATACGCCGCGGCGTCGTGAGGCGCACTCGAATGGTCTTTGTGCCATGCATCGATCTGATTCTGCATCTGGTCACGCACATCGAGCAGCTCGCGATTACGCGGTGCGAGGGTGTCGACCAAACCAGAGAGTGCCTCCCAGAATTGCGCGGGATCAATACCGGTGCCGGGTAGCGCTTCGTGCTCAATAAACGCACAGAACTCAGGGTTGACCGATAAATTCGATTTGGTGACGTAGTTCGACATGCGAGCGGCTCCTGTCCAAGGGGACGACCAGTGTCTAAGAGTTCTCGTTATACGTCTACCGAATAGTAATGATGCTGGGTATTCACAACGGATATGACGATGCGTCTACGTTCCCGCCGCCTGGGCGACTTGCTTGAACTGCTGCCGCAGCCATCGATGACCGGGGTTTTGGTGCAAGAGCGGACTCCAGGCCATCGTGAGATCGATTTCTGGAATCTTGAATGGCGGCGGCAATACGGCAAGTGAAGGTTGCTCGGCCAGCAACTGTGCAGCACGGGTCGGCACCGTCGCGATCAGGTCCTGGTTTGCCGCATGCTGCATCGCGACGAGGTAGTGACGCGTAAAGACGGCTATGTTGCGCTGCTCACCGATTCGCGCGAGCGCCTCATCAACCCAGCCCAGTCGTTGCACATCGGCCGGGTTCATGCCGACGCCTACCCCCATACCAGTCTTGCTCACCCATACGTGTCGCTCGCCGAGATAGGTTGGGAGATCGAACTTGCCTCGATTCGCGATCGCCGCTGGCACCAGGCACGAAAACGCATCGCGCCAGAGCACCGTCGAATGAAAAGATGCCGGGAGCTCATCAAATCGATTAATGACAAGGTCGACCTTGCCGTGTTCAACGTCATGAAAGTCGACGTCGCTCGGCGTCAGAACATCGAGCGTGATGAGCGGCGCCTCGGCGCGCAGTACGCCTAGCAAGCCGGGCAGCAGGGTTACTTCGGCGTAGTCGCTGCACATCACGCGATAGACCTCGCGGCTCTCGCGCGGATCGAACTCGGTGACGGGCTGTACGAAGTGTTCCACCCGTGAGAGCACCTCGCGCACATCTGGCTGCAGTGCAAGCGCGCGCTCGGTGGGTTGCATACCGTCGCTGGTGCGCACGAGCAGCGGGTCGCCGAACGTTTCGCGGAGCCGCTTCAACCCGTTGCTCATCGCGGGCTGACTGATGCCCAGCTTCTGTGCGGCTCGGGTGACATTCGCTTCGCGCAGCAGGACGTCGAGGTAGACCAGCAAGTTCAGATCGATCTTGGAAAGGCTCATAGCGAGTTATTAGTTTTATGAATGCCGAGTATAGCAACTATAGGCTAGATTTATTTTAAAGTGAGACGCTAACCTGCACGCAACCTAAACAGCTGATCCGCCAAGGAGCGCACGATGACCACGGGCAATTACGATCGAGACGCCGAGATTCAACGCATTGAGAAAGACTGGGAAACGAACCCTCGTTGGGCCGGGATCACCAGGAATTACAGCGCCGCAGATGTCGTGCGCCTTCGCGGTTCGGTCAAGCGCGAAAACACGTTGGCACGGCGCGGTGCGGAAAAGCTCTGGTCGCTCGTGAATGGCGAAGCGATAGAAAAATTTGGCAAAGACTATGTTAACTGCCTTGGCGCACTCACCGGTGGACAGGCGGTTCAGCAGGTCAAGGCAGGCGTTCAGGCAATCTACCTCTCGGGTTGGCAGGTAGCTGCGGATAACAACTCGGCAATGAGCATGTATCCGGATCAGTCACTCTATCCTGTCGATTCGGTGCCAAAGGTGATCGAGCGCATTAACAACTCGTTTGCACGTGCAGATCAGATCCAGTGGCAAAAAGGGGTCAACCCGGGTGACGCTGGCTACATCGACTACTTCGCGCCGATCGTCGCTGATGCGGAAGCGGGATTCGGTGGTGTGTTGAATGCTTTCGAGTTGATGAAAGCCATGATTGGCGCCGGTGCTTCGGGTGTGCACTTTGAAGATCAGTTGGCTTCGGTCAAAAAGTGCGGACACATGGGCGGCAAAGTGCTGGTGCCGACACGCGAAGCGGTTCAGAAACTGACCGCTGCGCGACTTGCGGCGGATGTTTGCGACACACCGACCATCGTGCTCGCCCGCACCGATGCGAATGCCGCTGATCTGCTCACGAGCGACATCGATGAGTACGACGCGCCGTTCCTGACGGGCGAGCGCTCAGCAGAGGGCTTCTTCCGCACCCGCAATGGCATCGAGCAGGCGATTGCCCGTGGTATCGCCTATGCGCCTTACGCGGATATGGTGTGGTGTGAGACGGCAACGCCGAACCTTGACGAGGCCCGCCAGTTCGCCGAGGCGCTGAAGAAGGAATACCCGGACCAACTGTTGGCCTACAACTGCTCCCCTTCGTTTAACTGGAAAAAGAACCTCGACGACGACACGATCGCCAAGTTTCAGCGCGAGCTCGCGGCGATGGGTTACAAGTATCAGTTCATCACGTTGGCAGGTGTTCACAACATGTGGCACGGCATGTTCAACCTCGCCTACGAGTACGCCCGCGAGGACATGTCAGCTTACGTGCGACTGCAGGAGCAGGAGTTTGCTGACGCCGACAAGGGTTACACATTTGTCGCGCACCAGCAGGAAGTGGGTACCGGTTACTTCGATGATGTTACGACCACGATCCAGGGTGGGCAGTCATCGGTAACCGCGCTCAGCGGATCGACCGAAGAAGAGCAATTCAGCTGACCGACGAATCAGGATTTAGGCTTTGAGAAGCGCGTCCACTGTGTGGGCGCGCTTTTTTTGTTTGAGTGATTTTTTAGTCGAGCGGTGCGTTGGAGGTGATCACACCGTTGTTATCGGCGTAAACGTAATGCCCCGGCTCGAACGTGACGCCGCCGAAGGTGACCGGAACGTTCAGGTCGCCGAGTCCGCGCTTCTCAGTCTTGACGGGGATGGCGCCGATTGCCTGAATGCCGAGTTCCGTTTCCGCCAAAGCATCTATGTCTCGAACCGAACCATAAATGATGATTCCAGCCCAGTCATTGGCCGCGAGTGCGGCGGCAATTTGATCGCCGAGCAGGGCGCGGCGACGTGAGCCACCGCCATCCACTACCAGGACGCGACCGCCCCCATCTACCTGGCTCTGTGCCTTCACCAGCGAGTTGTCCTCGAAGCACTTGATCGTGACGATTTCGCCGCCGAATCGCTCGACACCCCCGAAGTTCTTCAATAACGGCTCGAGAACCTGAATTGAGTCGGGGTGGTCATCGCAGAGGTCTGGCGTGGGTCTTGGCGTGTTCATGTTCGAATCATTGCTGTTGCCGTGGCGCTCTGCAAGCACCTTAAGCGAAACGTCGTTGGCCGTGAATCTCGGTTTTTTGCGTAGTACATCTTGAGTTATGGGACGTAGGTCGCACAGGCGACGTTAATGTCAAATTAGGGTATGTTCGAGTTGGCACAAATATTTTGGTTGAAACGCTCTTGGTAGAAACGATTCCGGCGACAAGCCCGCGGGTCGACTCCCCGGTGATCGGCGAACGTGGTTTGGTCATTCCTGCTGCCGATGGTCCGGAGTCTGCACTAGTCGATGTCGGGGGAGGGCGTGTTGCTTGCTTCTCGACCATTTCTCCCGACAAACCGGAGGACAATCAGGATGCGGGTCTCGTTGTCGAGCTGGCACCTGAGACATCGTTGCTGGCCGTTGCGGATGGTGCCGGCGGTATTCGAGGCGGCAGACGTGCGGCACGAGTTGCGCTCAACACGCTCCGTGACACTGCGCTGCACGGTAAAGAGGCCGGCGACAGTTATAGAGATACCATCGTTAAGGGTTTCGAGGCGGCCAACCTTGCTGTGATTCAAGCGACTCGAGGTGCTGCGACGACGTTAACAGCAGCGCTGATCGAAGGGCGTGTCGTACAGATTTTTCATGTCGGCGACTCGATCGGACTGATCACGGGTCAACGCAGTCGCGTGAAACTGCAGACGGTCGCCCACTCTCCAGTCGGGTTTGCCATTGCGGCTGGATACCTGACTGAGGAGCAAGCGATCTTCCACCCGGAACGCCACATTGTTTCCAATTTTGTCGGCACCCATGAAATGCTCATCGAGGTTGGCCCGAAAATCACCATGGCAGCGCGAGACCGTGTGCTGTTGGCCTCCGATGGTCTTACAGACAATTTGCATCTTGCCGAAATACTGGAAGAGATGCGGGCCGGTCCGCTGGATGCCTCTGTAGACCAAATGGTGGCTCGGGCGTCCGAGCGTATGTTGCGACGTGAACCCACCCAACCCGGCAAACCCGACGACATCGTGGCGCTATTGTTCGATAAGAGGCCATAAATGGTCGAGAAAGTGTCGATGCGGTGCACTGGCGCGCCGCCCCTGTTCTGGTAGTCTTGGGCAAACGTGCAGGGTTGTCTCAAAAATGCGCGGAAGCGTAGACAGCTCGGGCTTTTTCGGCACTTTTGTGCAACGAATTCCGTTCTGCACCGGTCTTATAGTTCTGTAAGCCCTGATGAATGACCCTCAGGCGATGGAGGTTTTCGCTATGACCCGCTCAACGACGATCAATGATCCGGGGTTCAAGGTGCTTCGAAACACGCTAGTGACGGCAACGGTCCTGTTGCTCGCCGGATGCGGCGTCAGCGCTGGCGTGACCGGCCCGCAAGTTCCCGGCGGCGGCGCTGCAGGCGGCGACCAGCAAGGTGGCGGTATGCCATCTGGTGGCGGAGGCGGAGGCGGTGCTGCGGGCGGTGGTCAGCAGGGCGGCGGTATGCCGTCCGGCGGAGGCGGTGGCGGCGGCGCAGCAGGCGGCGGCCAACCAGGCGGTGGCATGCCTGGCGGTGGCGGTCAACAAGGCGGTGCTGGTGGCGCCCAAGGTGGTGCCGGAGATGCCCAAGGTGGTGCCGGAGGTGCCCAAGGTGGTGCCGGGGGTGCCCAAGGTGGTGCCGGAGGTGCCCAAGGCGGTGCTGGTGGTGCATCCGGCGGCGGCGGTGGTGGCGCCGGTGGTGGTGCTGGCGGCGCTGGTGGTGGTGCTGGCGGCGCGGCTGGTAGTGGCCCAGGCGGCCTCGACGATCTCGATGAAATTTTCGATAAATCCCTCGGAGATTTCGAAGACGTTATTTCTGAAGAGCAAGAGACGGTCGGCCAGGTTGAGCGCGATACCTCCACAGTTGGCGGGGATGGTTCTGCCGGAGGATCGGACGGCGGCGGAGTCGTGGTGGCCAACCGCGGTGGTAAAGGCGCGGGCAGTGGTTCTGGCAGCGGTGGCGCTGGCGAAAAAGGCGGCACGATCAGCGGCAGCGCGGATCGAGGTGTCCCGACCATTCAGACGATCCCTGACGACGTGATCAAAGAGCGCACACCGGATGACATCCCGTCCGCAACTTCCGATGATGTTGTTGCGCGACAGCTCAGGGAAGCGGCCCAGGCCGAGGAAGACCCACTCATCCGTGAACGTCTGTGGGACGAATACCGAAATTACATGGGGCTGAAGAAGCGATAGACGAACTAATGGAGTTTGTAGATGCCTGAAAGACGATTTTCGACACCTCTGTCTTTGCGAAAACTGACCATCACATCGCTGTTATTGCTGCTTGCTGGCTGTGCCACACGTAGCTATGAAGCACCGGATGTCGAATTGGTTGGGCAGGACGCTGTGGTCGCCGAATCGAGATTGCTTGATCTCGGTTTGATCGTATTCGACCCAGGCTTACCCGAGGATGTGGAAGAGACCCCGGATGAGGTCGATGTCGATATTCGCCAGGCTGAAAGCCGCTTCTTCGCCTACCACATGAAAACAACACTTCAGGACACAGGCCACTGGGGCGCCATCCGCGTGATCCCCAATGAGTCAGTGGTTTCTGATGTGCAGGTGAGCGGCGTCGTGCGCCACTCCGACGGTAATAAAGTCAAGATCGAAGTCTGGGCGCGCGACTCTCGTGGTAAACGCTGGTTTTCCAAACGCTACTCGACGCGTACCGATCGAAAAGATTTCAGCAAACGCCGGGATAGGATGGCCGATCCGTATCAGAACGTGTTTAACGAAGTCGCGAACGATTTGTATCAGGCTTTGAATAAGCTCTCGGATGAGGAAATCCAAGACATACGCACGGTCTCGCGGATGCGTTTTTACGCCGACATGGCGCCGGAAGTCTTTGGCGAATACGTAGAGCAAGATCGCAAAGGACGTTACGAAGTTGTCCGGTTGCCCGCGGACTCTGATCCTATGGCACAAAGGCTCGATAAGATCCGCAATCACGATGCACTCTTTCAGGACACCCTGAACGAGCATTATGCGAATTTCTATTTCGGTATCGCGTTGCCCTACGAGAGCTGGCGCCAGTCCTCTCGGGAGGCCGAGCTCGAATACCAGCGGTTGCGTAAGTCGGCGCTTTTGCGCGGTCTTGCCGGTATCGCGATGGTCGCAGCGGCAACGCAAACAACAACAGGTGATCGCAACGACAGCAACCTGGTCAGACGCACGCGGGGCTCGCTGCGCAACTACGCCTACATCAGTGGCATCAACGTCTTCTTTTCGAGTTTCGGGCGCCTGGCCGAAGCGCGTATGCAACGGCAGACGATTAAAGAGTTGTCCGATTCCTTTGGTGATGAGGCGGCACCGATGGTCATTGAGGTTGAGGGGCAGAGCCAACGATTGACCGGCACTGCGTCGTCGCAGTACGACCAGTGGCGTGATCTGCTGCGACAAATGAATGAGGTCGAGACCGGGTTCTCATCATCGCCTGACATCGGTATCAACGGCAGAACCGGCGGCAGCGCAGACAACGGTGGCTGATGCAGGAAACCGTATTCACCCCACAAGCGCGTTTCGCAGCGCGCTTTGTGCTGCTCGAAAAAATCCACTCAGGTGCACATACCGAAGTCTGGCTCGCTGACGATACACGGGCCCAGATTCCGGTCGCGCTGAAGATTCTTTGCCCGTCCTCTGCGGAGCGCTTGGAAGCACGAACCGCGTTCGAGAACGAATGGCATATCGCTCGCGGACTTAACCACCCGCACACCGTACGGGCACTCTCTTGGCACGAAGACGGTTGTCCCGCGTACGCGATGCAGTACATCGACGGGACCGACGCAAGTGATCTGGTCGGCAGAGGACTCAACGTCTGGGGCAGTGTCGTGCGCGTGGTCGCCGAGTCTCTCGACTATTGGCATCGGAAGGGCGTGGTCCACGGCGACATCAAACCCAGCAACATTTTGCTTGATCGTCGTGGCACTACCTATTTGGGAGACTTCGGCAGCGCAACGCTGATCGATTCCGATATTGAGTATTCACGGCGCGGCGGCACAGCCGCCTATGCAAGCCCTGAACAAGCAGCGGGTGATCCGCCGCATCCCGCAGACGATGCCTACGCACTGGCGCAGGTGGTCGCGGAACTCGCCACAGGTGATCCCTCAGCGGACTATCCTGATGCCGCGCCGCCTGCGGTGCGTGCGCTACTAACCGCGGCGCGTGGCCCACGCGCCGAGCGCCCCAGCATGGCGGAGATCGCGACGGCGTTGGAGGGTGCCGGGGTCGCACGATCGCAGATTGATCTCAGAGCCTTGGAAGTTCGTTTGCGCCGCCCGGCTTCCTCTATCGCGGGTGCTGAGCCCGCGCCACTGCCGGCGTTGCCGCATGGTGCCTTCGAGCGCGACGTCCCGGTTCAAGAGTCGTCGGGCGTTTCGCCGATGACATTGGTCGGCGGTCTTGTCGGTGTACTCCTGTTCGGTGTTTTGTTCACGCAGGGTTTGCAGTGGTTCACGCGCGATGAAGTGCCTGCGCCGACCGAGACACAAGAAACAACGGAGAGTCAAGGCGTCGGCGATACCGACACTTCGGTAGGTGCGGCTGAGAGTGAATCCGATGCGAACGAGGAAGCGATCGCCGCACAACGTCGCGCAGTCGATGAGCTCGTCTTCGAGCTGCTGGTGCTCGACGACGGTTTGACCGAGCGTGCGGTATCCATTTGGGGTGGCGTCGTTTATGAATCCGGGAAGGCGCGCTACGAGGAAGGTGATCGCGCCTATCTGGCCCGCGATTTTGCGCTCGCAGAAACACGATACCGCGAGGTGATCGCTTTGCTCGAGCCGTTGGTGGCACTTGCAGACACTGAGTATCAGCGCGCCATGGACAATGGCGACGCGGCGTTTTTCGCGGAAGACTCGGTAGCGGCGATTGCGGCCTATGAGCGTGCATTACAAATCACGCCCGGTGATACCGCTGCGACGGCGGCATTGGAACGAGCAACGCGACTTGACGATGTTCTGGTTTTCGTGCGGCGAGCCCGCGAATTCGAGGTGGCCGGTGAGCTTATCGCGGCGCGCGATGGATATCAGGCCGCGCTCGATCTCGACGCACGATGGCAACCGGCATTGGAAGGACTCGCTCGAATGAATGTGGCGATTCTTGAGGACCGTTTTGCCACCCGCATGTCGGAGGGTTTCGCAGCACTGGCGGCCAATAATTTTGAATCGGCGCGCCGTGCTTTCGGTGCCGCACGCGATGTGCGCAATGATCCGTCAGTGGCCGACGCGTTTCTACAGGTGAGGCTCGCAGAGCGGCAGGCGGAACTCGAATCAGCACTCGAACGTGGCGCTGAGTTTGAAGCATCCGAGGCTTGGATCGATGCCAGAGATGTCTACGCCAAGCTTCTGGAGGATGACCCGAATCTCAACGTTGCCCGCGAGGGTCTTGCTCGATCGCAAGATCGCATCGATTTGCTGGCGCGTTCCCAGTCGTATCTCGACAACCCCGACCAGTTATCCGACATCAATGCGCTGCGCGCCGCGTCCAGACTACTGACCCAGATGGATGAGGTAGCGCCGCGTGGCCCTGCGTTCGCGTCGCGCATGGAGGCTCTGTCTGAGTTGCTGAAACGTGCAGCCATTCCGGTCGCGGTGACGTTGCGTTCGGACGGCGAGACGGAAATTACCGTACTCCGGGTTGCACAACTCGGCACCATTACCGAAACCGAACTGCGGTTGCGCCCGGGGCTGTACACTGTGGTCGGCTCGCGGCGTGGATTCAAAGACGCACGGGCGCAGTTTCGCGTGGTTTCCGGACAGTCTCCGGAGCCGGTATACCTCGCCTGTGAGCAGCCGATATGACGACAACCCTGATCCGGTGGCAACACGGCGATAGCGAGCGAAGTTTCGATACGCAGGATCTGCCGCTTCTGATCGGTACCTCCGCATCAGCCGATATTCGGATCAGTGGCCCAGGTGGGCAGTCGCTCGCGCAGCTCGACGTTGTCGACGGTCGCGTGATTCTTCAGCCGCTGCTAAAACCCTCGCCGATGCAGCTGGACGACGCTGAGCTCGTCGCTTCGACGACACTGAGTGACGGTCAGTTGTTGTCTGTATTCGGCCTGGACTTGCGCATCGAAATTGATGGTAACGATCTCTTGGTCGTGCAAGACAGTTCGGCCGGTCAATTCGAAACGCAACCGCCGGAACTCGCGAGTGCCACTGAAGACGCCCCCATCGAGGCGCAGGTTTGGCAGCCGGCCGCAACCGATGTGCCAGTAGAAATACGTGGGCGTGGCGTATGGATTGCGATCGGGACCGGGCTTGCAACGCTATTGGGTGTTGCCCTGTGGTTCACGACATCGATACCGGTACGGGTAGAAACCGCGCCGGTCATGGTTGATGAGATCGAGGTTACCGGTCCCGGGTTTCCTTTGAAGGTCGGTGAGCGTTTTCTGATGCGCCGTGGTGTTTACCAGCTCGCCTTTGAAGAGCCAGGTTACCGACCTTTTCGCAAGCGAGTGGAAATCACAGGGGATACCTCGGTGTTGCTCTTTGATCTCGAGCCGTTGCCCGGGTCCCTGGATATCGTGACGGATGCACCGGACGCCACGGTGACACTGCAGAGCGCGGCCGGGGAGCGAGTCGTTGGTTCCGCGCCCGCCCGATTCGATGGATTGTTGCCTGGCAACTATTCGTTGCGGGTCGATGCCCCGGGTTTTCTCCCGTGGGAGGATTCGATCGCGGTGGTTGGGCTTGAGCAAGCGCAGCGGCTCGATGTCGACTTGGTGGAGGATATCGGTTGGGTCGAGGTAGCAACCACCCCTTCTGGCGCTAGCGTTTATCTTGTCGATCCGGAGGGCGAAAACCGCTTGTTGTCAGGTGCTACGCCCGGCGTGATCCGGGTCCCCTCTGGGAAGCAGACGGTGCTCTATCAGCTGGACGGGTATAAGCCGGCGGAGCGTAGCTATCAGGTCGCTGCCAATGCAGGTGGTGTCGCGGCACCGATCATCTTCGAACCCGCGGATGCCACGTTGCGTGTGGTTACGCGTCCTTCCGGTGCGAGCATTACGATCAATGGTCGTTACCGAGGCCGGTCGCCCGTGACGCTCGCGCTAGACCCTGGTCGACGCTACAACGTTCAGGTTGCAAGGTCTGGCTACGCAACGGCGACGCGAAGACTGACATTGGATGCGGCCGAACGACGCAACCTCAACATCAGTCTCAGCGCCCAAATCGGCACCGTCACTGTTCGCGCGATTCCCACCGATGCCGAGATTTTTATCAACGGACGCTCTGTGGGGACGGGCACCGTGCAACTCGAATTGCCCGCCGAGCCGCACCGCATTGCCGTGCGAAAATCCGGCTATGCAGAGTGGACAGGTTCGGTGACGCCCCGTGCTGGTCTGGAACAAACCGTCGATGCGCGCATGATGACTGAAGAGGAGGCGCGCCTTGCGAGCATCCAGCAGACACTGGAGACGGAAAACGGACACATACTGCGCTACGTGACTGGCGGCACCTTCCAACGCGGTTCATCCCGGCGCGAGCCCGACCGGCGCAGCAATGAGGCGCTTCGAGATGTCCGGATCTCGCGTGCGTTCTATATCTCCACTCATGAAGTCAGCAATGAGCAATTTAGTGTTTTCAAGCGTGAACATGTGCGCGGTGGCGATGTCTATCCTTCATTGGCAGGCGACAAAAACCCGGTGGTGAACGTGAGCTGGCAAGACGCAGCTGCGTACTGTAATTGGCTGAGTGCCGAGGAGGGGTTAGAGCCTGCCTACGTGGGTGAGTACGGCGTCCTGCGTGCCGCAGAACGCGCGACAAGCGGCTACCGATTGCCGACAGAGGCCGAATGGGTCTGGGTGGCCCGGTATGGCGGCCGCGCTAGCTCGCCGCTCAGGTTTGGGTGGGGGTCGGCGCTGCCGCCTCCGCAAAAGTCAGTGAACTTGGCTGATGAGTCCAGCGATGCGCTACTAAACAATATGGTATTCGGTTACAACGATGGCTATCCGTCGACGTCCCCGGTGGGCAGCTTCAAACCGAACCGCCTCGGTTTGTTCGATCTGGATGGCAATGTGCGTGAATGGATGCACGATTTCTATGAGGTGTCGCCACCGGATGTGACACTGATCGATCCAATGGGGCCGCCACGAGGCACCTCGCGTGTGATCCGCGGCGCAGGCTGGCGAGACGCAAACGTGCAGTCGCTGCGATTGGCCAGTCGGACCTCCGGTAATGGTCCGGAGGTTGATGTCGGATTCCGGATAGTGAGGCCAGCGCCGCGATAAGCTGGCAAGGAGCAGATTGTAATGAAACCTGTAGTACCAGTTTGGACCTGGTTTGCGTACGGCGCGGTTGGCGCACTCACCTTTGTTGCGACCGATTTTGTGTTCCAGCCAACGGCCACCGTTACGGTTGCCACACTCCAAGATTCGGCACCATCCGAAAATAAGGGCGGTGAAAGCACGCCGGCCGAGGACACGACGCCGCGACCAATGAGCGCCGAGGAAGAGGTGGAGTTGCTCGAGAGTGTGGAGGGTTCTTCACCCGATGAGCCCGACCCGAATGCGATTCGTGAGGGCGACGAAGCGGTGGATCAAATCCTTTCCGAATTGGAATTGATTTACGAGGAGTCGGACGACAACTTCATACCGACCGAACCCGTCTCTCCGGACACCACTATCGACTTTCCGACCGATATCTGACTGGAGTCAGAACCTGATGCAGAAAAAAAATATTCCCGTGGAGTTTGTATTTCAGCTGTTCGCGTTGGCGATAGCGATCGTCATCGTGCACGGTTTTTGGGTGTCGGTCGTGCGCCCCAGTGCCGCCGAGCATATCGAGGCGCAAAACCTTGCGGTCGAACAAAACCCGGATCATGTTCGAGAGCGCTCGGTCTGGGTCTTGATTAAAGACTTTGAGCAGGAAGCTTGCTTTGTTCTGATGCTATGGGCGCTTGCCATCATGGGCTACAAGGCAAATCGTCTCGTCCGGGAAAGGCGGTTGCTGGATCGCAATCTGGTTTCTGTGGCTGACGGGATGCGGGTGTTGCCCGAGGACACGCGAGAATTTTCGCGTCAAATTCAGTCTCTTGATGACGATACGAGGAAGATGCTGTTGCCGCGTGCGCTGTTGAATGCGTTGCAGCGTTTCTCGTCCACGCGGAATGTTCAGGACGTTGCTTCATCGACTCACACGATCTGTGAATCTGAAGCTGACCGGCTGGAATCGGAACTGGCGATGATTCGCTACATTTCGTGGGCGATCCCATCAGTCGGGTTTATCGGAACCGTAAGGGGCATCGGTGATGCGCTCGGTCAGGCTGATCGTGCCGTGCAGGGCGATATTGCTGGGGTCACTCAGTCTCTGGGGGTCGCGTTCAACTCGACCTTCATCGCGCTGATGATCAGCATCTTCCTGATGTTCCTCGTGCATCAGTTGCAACTGATGCAGGAGAGACTCGTTTTTGACACCGAGCACTACTGCGATGAGCGGTTGGTACGACACATGTATGCGGAGCATAGCTGAGCGGTCCATTGAGTTTAGTTATTGATCTAAACGACGCCGGAATTCGGCTGGCGGATGGAACAAACCATCACCCGGTCGCGCCGGGATTCGCCCTACTGAAAGACCGTAACGTCGAAGTCAGTGGTGCGAACGCTCGTGCAACCTCACGTTTGCATCCGCGGCGCACACAGGCTGACTTCTGGTATCGACTCGACACGCAGCCGATTACCAACTTTGAGCCACTCACACGGGCCGATCTGGCGGCTAGTCAACTAGGTAGTCTGCTTGAGCCCGTCCCGAAGGAGCAACGGGAAGGGATGATCGTGGTGCCTCCTTTCATGGATCGCAACGCGCTCGGTTTGCTGCAGGGGATCTGCCAGGCGGTTGGATTCAGGATCACGGCCTCATCGATGCGGCGACCGCGGCCACGCGGCAACGCTACGTAGATGTTGTACCGCTGCATCTCGAGATTGGACTGCATTGCGCATGGGTTGCCAAGCTGCGTCAAACCAGCAGCGCCACAACGCTTGAAGACGTCCAGATCCTTGAGGGCAGCGGGCTACTCGCTCTGTACGATACCTGGATCCGATGGTTCTCCTCGGAGTTCGTGCGCCAGTCGCGTTTTGATCCTCTGCACAGCGCGCCCTCAGAGCAAGCCCTGTTTGATGCGTTGCCGGAATGGCTCATCGCCGTGACGGAGGCCGAGCAACAGACACTGGTGCTCGAGGTGGAGGACAATCAATACTCGATCGAGGTTAACCAGGTCGATATGGTCAACGTGGTTTTCGATCACTTCCAGCGGATCGCTGATCTTTCGCGAGCTATGTTGGCGAGCGGTGAGACGCCAGTGTTTCAGTTGCGTGATGAGACAGCAGCATTGCCGGGTCTCGCTGATCTCCTGGTTGCACGAGTGGGCGGCAGCTACGTCGCATTACCGGACGATGCGATGATTGACGGCGTGCTGGCTCGTCGCGGCCGCATCGAAGAGGACGCAACTCGGGTCGTTCGCGAGCTTCCCGTCGAGGGCGAAGTCGCCGGGTTGATTACCGACGATATCCCCGTCCATGGCGTGCCAACTCACATCCTGTTTGGTGAATCCGCATACTCCCTGACTCAGGCGCCCTTGGTCATCGGTAACGGAGGCGCACCGGGTTTGGAGCGTTACCTGGCATTAGACGGCGGTCTTGCTGGTGTGTCGGGTGTGCATTGTGAGTTGTCGGTCGAGGGTGGTCAGTGTCTTCTGGTTGACCGTTCACGGTACGGCACGTTCCTCAACGGCAGCCGTATCAACGGCAGTGCTGCGCTTCGTGCAGGCGACACCATTAGAGTAGGTACGCCGGGGCAGGAGCTGTTTCTGATTCGGGAGGAACATTTCTGATGGCCCGCAGACGTCGTGAAGCGCAGAGTTTCAATATGTCGTTCCTCGACTGTATGAGCTGTGGCTTCGGCGCCGTTGTCCTGTTCTTCATGATCATTAACGCGACGGTCAAGGACCAGACGCCACCCGTACCCGAAGATGCTCAGAACGAGGTTCGCAAGGTCGAGATCGAAGTTTTGAACGGGCGTCGAAACCTGGTGCGATTGCGCAACACTTTGGCGGACACGCAAGACGAGATTGTGCGCTCCGATTCCGAGGCGGTAGAGCTCGCCGAACGCATTAAGGCGATCAAAGAAGATCTCGCTCAGTTCGATGCCTCTACGATTGCAAAGCGCGACAGCATTGAGGATCTGCAGGCAGACATTCAGCAGCTCGAAAATGCAAAGAAGCGGTTGGCGGCATCGAGCGATGACACTGGGCCGTCTGGAGACAACGTTCGGGGCGTCATCGGCGATGGTCAGCGACAGTATCTCACCGGTTTGAGAGTCGGCGGTGAGAGAACGGTCATTCTCGTTGACACCTCAGCGAGCATGTTGGACGACACGATTGTTGGCGTAATTCGTCGTCGGGTTCAACCCAAGGAGCGTCGAATAAGGGCGGCAAAGTGGCGGCAAACGGTTGCGTCAGTCGACTGGCTGACTTCCCAGTTGAGGCCAGGCTCGCAGTTTCAGATCTTTAAATTCAACGAAACTACTGAGTCGCTGGTGCCCGATTCAGAGGGTAAGTGGCAAGACGTCGATGATGCGAGCGCGCTGAATGGTGCGATTCGAGAATTGCGGGCTCTTTCCCCTGAGGGTGGTACCAATCTGTACAAGGCGTTCGAGGCGGTGGATCGACTGAATCCGAAACCGGACAATATCGTGCTTCTGATCGACGGATTACCCACCAAGGGTCGGGAGGAAAACAAGGACCGGACCATCAGTGAGAATGATCGGCAGTTGCTGTTTCTTGAGGCTGCGCGCCTGCTGCCTGGGCGAGTGCCTGTCAACGTGCTGATGTATCAGATGGAAGGTGAGTATCGTGCGGCCGTGTTGTTTTGGCAGCTTGCCTATCGGTCGGGCGGGTCGTACATGTCGGTCAGCGACGACTGGCCATAGGAGGGGACGGATGGCACGCAGGAAACGCCGCGAAACAGAGACATTCAGCCTGTCCTTCCTGGATTGTATTTGCTGTGGCTTCGGTGCCGTGGTGTTGTTGCTTGTCCTGACCCGTATATACGATCCTACGACACTCGAACGTCCTCCTGAGGAGCTCGAAGGACTGATCGAGCAGCTCGAGGATACGTTGTTCGAGATTCGCGGCGAGAGCACGCGCCTTGAGGCAAGGCTCAAAGGTGTTATCGATCAGCAGGTGATCAGCCAGGAACTCGTCTACGATCTACGGGGAGAGCTGTCGCGTCTGCGCGGCGAATTCGAGGCAAAGGCCGGTGATGCGACGATTGCCGGAGAGACAGTCGGCGAACTCCTGTCGGCTCGGCAGCGATTGACCGAGGAGATGCGTCGACTCGCTGCTCGTGCAAAAGAGCAAAAGCCAGGTGGTGCGGTCGGCGGCATTCCTGTCGACAGTGAATACATCATCTTCATTATCGACACGTCTGGAAGTATGCGTCAGTTCAACTGGGGGTTGGTGCTTCGCAAGATTAATGAAGTGTTGAACGCCTATCCGCGGGTCCGTGGCATTCAGATTATGAATGACAACGGCGCTTATATGTTTGGACAATTTGCGCGTACCTGGATGACCGACTCCGCGCAATTGCGACGATCGATCGCGGGTCGCATGGCAACCTGGGATGCGTTCAGTGATTCGAATCCTGCCGATGGCATCGCCGCTGCGATCAGAACCTTCTGGTCGGCGGATAAACGCATCAGCCTCTACGTCTTTGGCGATGACTTCAGCGGCAACTCGATCAAGCAAGTGGTCGATGGTGTTGCGTCGATCAACAAGCCTGACGCCGCAGGTCGACCACGTGTGCGTATCCACGCACTGGGCTTTCCGATCGGCTTCGGTGGTCTTGGTTCCAGCGATAATCGATCCACGAAGTTTGCCGCATTGATGCGCGAGCTTTGTCGTCGCAACGGCGGCACCTTCGTCGCGTTAACCGAGCGCGGCTAAGCGCCACAATTCGCCACAATTACTCGTTTTTGTATCCCGGAATTCTGCGGTATGTCGCCATTTCCGTGGGGCTAAATGTATCCCGTAGAAGCAATACTGTGATACGGGAGAAAGACAATGAAACGAGTACTGGTAAGCGCGGTGGCACTTTCACTGGCAATGGTATCTTCAGGTTCGGCGCACGCGGAGAACAGCTCTAAGGAAGAGATGGCTGGCGTTGGTAGCGGCGCGGTTTTGGGTGGCTTGGTTGGGGGTCCTCCGGGAGTCGTGATCGGTGCTGCAATCGGCGCGGTGCTGGGTGATAAATTTCACCAGAAGTCCGAATCGATCGATGATCTGACGGAGGTAGTCGCCGATCGCGATCGACGGTTAGGTGATACCCGCGATCAGTTGGCGTCGACGACCGCCGAAAAGGAACACCTGCAGACGGAACTGACCGAGCTCGATAAAAGCGGAGTTCGTGCGCTCTACACGGCACTGGACTCGGGCGTATCGTTCAGCGTGCCATTCCGTACGGACGACGATAATCCCGAAAGCGAGTTCGTCGCGCAGGTAAATCAAGTGGCAATGACGCTGGCGGAGATGCCCGAGCTCGGTGTGCAGATCGATGGTTTCGCGGATGCGCGCGGTGCGGTTGAGTACAACGCGGATCTATCTCTGCGTCGGGCGACTGCCGTGCGCGACTTGTTGATCACCGCGGGCATCAAGGAAGAGCGCATCCAGACTTACGGTCACGGCGCGCTAACCACCTACGGTGGCACAGACCCTGTGGACCTCGATGAGCTCGCGATGCAGCGGCGTGTTGTCGTTACCTTCTATCGCGACACAGGCTCGGGTGAGGCGCTCGCGGCGCAAACCGATCCTTCGAGTCCGTGACCCAAGGCGTCGGGCTCCGCTTTGCGTGAGCCCTTGCGCCGTCTAGAATCCGACACACCTGCACGAGTGCTTCGTTGCAGGTGTGTCGGTTTTTTTTGCGAGGTGCGCACAATGAGTTGGGACGCGCAGGCCCTTAGAGAGAAGCGGTGTGAGCCCTGTGAGGGTGGTGTCGAACCCCTCGACCTGGAAACGGTAACGCGTCTGCGCCGGTCTCTGCACACCGACTGGCAGGTCGTAGACGAGGGGCGGCGCATCGAGCGGAACATCGAGTTTGTTGGCTTTAGCCGTGTGATGTCGTTTGTGAATGCAGTGGCATGGATCGCCAATACCGAGGGTCACCACCCCGTGATCGAATTTCGCTATGGGGGCGCTCGAGTCCGCTGGACAACGCATGCGATCGATGGGCTTTCCGTAAACGATTTCATTTGCGCAGCCAAGACCGATCAGCTTCTGGAGGCGGTCTGAGCATCGAATTCGCACGAGCGGCGCGGGTCGTTTAACCTCCATGTTCGGTCGAGTTCAGGGGAAAGATATGTGGCGTTGTGTTCTTGTGATGTGCCTGCTGGCGGGCACTGCGGTCGCGGATGATTTTTCTGATGCCATTGCGGATTTGTCACAGCAGGACGGTCTTTGGACCATGTACATCGCTGAGCATGGCGGCAAAGTCATGGCCGAACTTCCGGCTGCTGGGGAAACCGGTTTTGTCGATCAGATAATCTATGCGACTGCGCTTCGGACCGGGCTTGGATCCAATCCGGTTGGGCTTGATCGTGGCGCGGGTGATGCGGGTCGCCTGGTCACGATCATGCATAGCGGCGACCAGGTCTATTTCATCGCAGACAACCTCGAATATCGGGCAGACTCCAGCGACCCATTCGAACGCCGTGCGACTCAGGAGTCATTCGCAAGCTCGATCATTTGGTCGACACCGGTTGTTGCTCGGTCGGAGAAAGGCACACTGCTGATCGATCTTGGTCAATTTCTCGCACGAGACAGCGTTGGTATCGCACAGCGACTTAAAGCAACCGGTCAGGGTGTATTCAACCTCGACAAGAGTCGCAGCGTTGTGCCACCCGAGCAGCTCGTGTTTCCTGACAATCTCGAGCTTGAGGCGATTATCACACTGACCAGCAGTAACCCTGGAACCGAGGTACGTGCCACTGCAGCAGATCCCACATCGGTCTCTTTCGCAGTTCACCATTCACTGGTGCGATTACCTGCGCCTGGGTACAAGGTGCGAGAAGCCGATGCGCGCACCGCGACCATCGACATCACCTACTACGATATGGCGCAGCCCTTGGATCAACCGCTCTTTCGCGGACTCGCCCGCCGTTTTCGTCTGGAAAAGACCGATCCTACGGCCGCTCGCAGTCCCGTAAAGAAACCGATCGTGTTTTACATCGACCGTGGTGCACCGGAACCAGTGCGCACAGCTTTGATCGAGGGCACCCGGTGGTGGGCCGACGCGTTTGATGCTGCAGGTTTCATCGACGGCTTCAAGGTCGAGCTGTTGCCTGAGGGGGCGCACCCCCTGGATGTCCGCTACAACGTGGTGCAGTGGGTGCACCGACAGACACGCGGTTGGTCTTACGGCGGTGGCATCGCTGACCCTCGTACCGGCGAGATGATCAAGGCTCGTGTCACGCTGGGCAGTCAACGTGTGCGGCAGGACCGCATGATTTTCGAAGGATTGACCAGTCGCAACCAGACCGGCGCCGGCGGGCCGAATGATCCGCTTGAGGTGGCGTTGGCGAGGATTCGACAGTTGGCCGCACATGAGGTGGGGCATACGCTGGGTTTTGCACACAATATGGCTGCCAGCGCAGATCGGCGTGCATCGGTCATGGATTATCCCGCGCCGCTGGCAAGGCTCGACGGGACCGGTCGAGTTGATCTTGCCGATGCTTACGCGGTCGGCATGGGCGCGTGGGATTTGTTCACGGTGAAGTGGCTCTATTCCGAGTTTCCGGAGGGAAGCAATGAGAAAGCCGCGCTCGATAAAATGGTCGACGAGGCGTTCGCCAGCGGTCTTCACTACGTTGCAGACCAACACTCGCGACCCGTCGGTGCGCCCCACGCACGCGGCAGCCTTTGGGATAACGGCACCGATCCGGTCACGAGTCTGGACGATGTCATGCAGGTGCGCGCCGCTGCACTTAGCACCTTTGGCGCAGATAGCGTTGCCGCTGGCCAGTCTCTATCGGACATTCAGACGGTGTTTGCACCGATCTATCTCTATCACCGGTACCAAGTTTTGGCAGCGACCAAGCTTATTGGTGGTTACGAATTCGACTATCGCCGTGCCGCAGGTGCTACTGATGCGGTCATGCCCGTTGATCTGGATCGACAGAGGGCGGCGCTCCAGAGCGTGACAGCAACACTCACGCCAACAGCACTTGCGATCCCACAGCGCGTTTCGCGACTGATGTCGCCGCCGTTGTACGCCTGGGAGCCGATTCAGGGTCGAGAACGCATTGCCTCGCAGGGCGGCGCCATTTTCGATGCCGCGCACGCAGCCCGAGTCGCAGCGGCTGTGACGTTGCAAGGGCTTCTACACCCGCAGCGGCTTGCGCGCCTTGAGCACTCGGTTGAGCGTACGCTGCGAGCACGAGAAGTGATAACGGCGGCAAGCGACGCCATTTTGCAGCCGGTGGCCTCGCGTGAACAGTCGCTCGCACGGCTCGGCGCGACGGAGGTTCTGGTCACATCACTAATCGGCTTTGACGGTCAGGCAGGGCATAGCCTGGCCGCCAGAGACGCTGCGCGCGCAGAGCTTAACGCTCTATCGAGGCGGCTATCACGCGGTGAGTTCAAGAAGGAGGCGGGCTTCTCCAGGCTCGTCGTTGCGATCGACAACTACCTCGATTCGGGCATGACCCGCGAGTCGGCTCAGCTGCCGCCAGTGCCCGAGATTCCACCCGGTAGCCCGATCGGGGCTGAGACTTGCTGGCACTGCGACTCCGCGGCGATCTTGTCAGGCAGCCAGTGATTGATCGACAGGGAATCGAAGTTCGAACGCCGATCCCCCAATCACGGGCGAGTAGCTGACGCTGCCTCCGCAAGCCTGGATATTTTGCTGAACCAGACTGAGGCCGACCCCAGTGAAGCCTTGTGAACCAGAGCGGGCTTCGAACAGGCTCTCGCGACGCTCATCGGGCACGCCTACACCATTGTCTCTCACCGTCACAACGCATTCCTGATCGGATGGGAAATCGGCGTAGACGCTAACCATGGGAAGTAGTTCCGACTGGTCACGATAGGTGATTGCATTGCCTACCAGGTGATCCAGGCAGCCGCGTAAAATCGCCCGGTTACCTCGGATCATCTTGTCAGCAGGCGCATGCGTCTCAATCTGTACGCCGGCGGCTTCGGGGCGCTGCCCTTGGTAGGTTGCAACGCGATCTATCATGTCGCGTATCGAGAACTCATTGACGTGCGATCCTGCAGCATCCAGGTCGATGAGTTCGCCCAGCTCCTCGATCCGGTAGCGGATGTGCTCCGCAGCTTTTTGCAGGTGTAATCCTCGGTCCTGCCGGTCGCCGCTGTCGCTAATGAGCGCGACCAGCCTGTCTATCGTTGGTTTTAGTTGTTCAACGGTGCGCAGCGTGAATTCGGTAACGCGGCGACGCTCTTTCTCAAGGCGTACTGCGTAGCGTTCTGATTGCCGGATCGCTGGGGTGTAAATCAAGATCGATGCGATGACCAGAAGCACGAGTGCGAATGTCAGAATGCCCCTCAACAACCATCGGAACTGCGTTTGCTTTGCCTGGTAGCCGAGTTCATAGAGACTCACGATGGCATTCTGCGCGTACAACAGCGAGTCTGGGTCAGAGTAGGCGCCTGACGCGATGTCCTGTAGGTCAGTCGATAGCCGGTCCATTCGATCTGAATGTCTGCCGCTTTCAATGTGCTCGATGAGTTCCCTTCCTTTGGCGATGAGCGCACGCAATCGGCTGTCGAGTCCTTGATCGGCGAAGTAGGCCTCATCGAGGCGCCGCGTGATGTCTCTGGAGTATCGACTGCGGGGCAGATTGATCAGAAATTCGTGGCTCTTTTCGATCTGATCGATGTCGTCATCCAACTGGGCCACAAGGATGTTGCCCTCAACGTCCGAGAGTGGCAGGCCGACCTGCCCGGCGAGCAGGCCAATGCGCTGCGTGAGCGAGCGCTGCTGCCCGGCGAGATTGATCGTGGTGGCGTCTTCTGCAGAGCGATCAATCGAGATTGACAACGCGAGATATGAGGCAACGATAAGCAGTACGAAGAATCCGTCTACCAACTTGCGGCGGCGCGACAACAGAGCCTGCACACGATGCAATTCCGCGCTGTACTTGTCCGAAGTCTTGCTCATATCGTCCCGCTTACCCGGTGCATTTTCGAACCCCGACTGAGCTGGAAATAGCGGCGGAACTCGCCGAAACATGAGAAATTGATCGACCCGCAGTACGCTTGCGTGCACACTCCCGCGGGGGAGGAAGCGCATACCGGGGGGGGTATGAACTCTGACAATCTGTTGTTGACGCTCGGCAGCTGTGCGGCGTTCATGGCGTTGGTCGCCTGGATTTCCTATCTCAAATCGAAAGACGATGTCTCTACGCGAGATGGGTACTTCCTCGCGGGACGCGGCCTGACCGGAGTATTTATCGCAGGATCGATGCTGCTGACGAATCTCTCGGCAGAGCAACTGATCGGCCTGAACGGCTCGGCGTACGCGTTCAACATGAGCAGCATGGCCTGGGAGGTCACCGCAGCCTTCGCTACGATCTGCATGGCGCTGTTGTTCCTGCCTCGATATCTCGCTGGCGCATTCACCACGCTCCCGCAGTTTCTTTCTGACCGCTTCGACGATTCTGTTCGGCGCATGTCGGTGATTCTATTCATGGTGGGTTACGGTCTCGTCACCATTCCGTCGGTGCTCTATGCCGGTTCACTAGCCGTGCTCAAACTGTTCGATGTGCCGCAGATGCTCAACGTCAGTTACAGCACAGGGCTTGTCATTACTATCGTTTCGATCGGCACTGTGGGGGCGATCTACGCAGTATTCGGTGGCTTGAAAGCGGTTGCTGTGTCGGACACGCTAAACGGCGCTGGGCTGTTGTTCGTTGGCATACTTGTACCGGTATTGGGTCTGAACGTCTTGGGCGAGGGTAGTGTCCTCCGCGGTCTTGAGATCATTACGAGTACCCATACCGACAAGTTGAATGCCATCGGTGGCCCGGAAGACCCAACGCCTTTCGGCACGTTGTTTACCGGGATGTTGTTCGCCAATCTGTTCTATTGGTGCACCAACCAGTATGTGATTCAACGCACGCTCGGCGCTGCGTCGCTTGCGGAGGGACAGAAGGGCGTGCTGTTCTCCGGCTTCTTTAAGGTAATGGTCCCGTTCATGATGATGATTCCCGGCATCATTGCGTTTCATTTGTACGGTCCTGGTCTTGCTTCGATTGATCTTGCCTATCCGCAGTTAATTCGCGGGGTGCTGCCGTTTTATCTGTCGGGTTTGTTCCTCGCGGTGCTTCTTGGCGCAGTGTTCAGTTCGTTCAACTCGTTGTTGAATTCCGCAGCGACGCTGTTCTGTCTGGACGTTTATGCGCCTTTGAAAAAAGACGCGATTTCGGATGCGCAGATGGTGCGTGTCGCAAAAATCGCAAGTGTGGTGATCGCGCTGTTTTCATTTGCTGTGACGCCATTACTGCAGTATGCGCCCGAAGGTCTTTGGCAAATCATCAGAATCTTCACCGGCTTCTACAACATTCCGGTGGTGGTGATTGTGCTGGTTGGATTGTTCACTCGACGGGTGCCAGCGCTCGGTGCGAAAATTGTGATCGTTTTCCATGTTGTCGCGTATGCCCTCGCGAAGTTTGTCTTCGCTGATGTCGTGACCCTGCATTTCCTGCATCTGTACGGCGTACTGTTTGTCATCGAGGTCGGGATCATGCTGATTTGCGGTGCGTTAAAGCCTCGCGAGCACGAGTGGCGCTACCAGTCGACAAGTAAAGTCGATATGACGCCCTGGAAACTGGCCATTCCAGTATCCGTCACGTTGATGTCGTGCGTTGTTCTGCTTTATCTGGTGTTCTCGCCGGTCGGGCTGGTCGACGGCGGCAACGGATGGTTGCTACCACTGTGGATGGGACTGGTGGCCATCAACCTTGTTGTGTGGGTACAACGGTTTCGTAGTATCAATACGGCTATTCCGAACTGAATCCTCGTTACAACCAATGCAAACGTTTGCATTTAGCCTTCCACAGGCGTAGAACTCTCGTCAGGGGGGCGGGGGCCAACACTCTTTGTGGATTGTTCCTGCCAAATCTGGGGCATGCCAATTCATAAGGAGCGAAGCATGCGATTTGTTGCAAGAACCACTCTGGCAGCGTTAGCTGTTGGGGTAATGCCACTATTCAGCGCACCTTCTGCACACGCGCAAGGGGTACTCGAAGAGATCAAGGTCACCGCGCAAAAGCGCGAGGAAAATATCTCGGATGTGCCGATCGGTCTTACCGTCCTCTCGGAGGACCAGATCGAAGCGAGCTTCGCTCGAAACATTGAAGACCTTCAGGCACTCGTGCCGGCGGTGTCGTTTAGAACCGGTAACACCACGCGTAACAGCGCGCTGACGGTACGCGGTATCGGCACGATTTCATTCAGCATCGGCGCTGAACCGAGCGTATCGACGGTGGTCGATGGCGTGGTTCTCGGTCGCTCGGGGCAGGCATTCGCCGACCTCTATGATCTGGAGCGCATCGAAGTGCTGCGCGGTCCGCAAGGCACCCTGTTCGGCAAGAACGCTTCGGCGGGTGTGGTCAACATCACGACCCGCAAGCCCACCGAGTCATTCGAAGCACAACTGATGGGTACGTTCTATCAGGACAACGAATACATGACGCGTGCACGAGTGTCGGGTCCGATCGCCGGCAACGAGGAGCTGCGGGGCAGTTTGACTGTCGTACAGAGCCAGTTTGATGGCTATATCCAAAACGTCTTCAACAACGAAACGGTCAACGGCTATGACAAGTCCGGTGTGCGCGCGATGCTTGACTACGACATCAGCGACCGTACCAGCGTGCTGTTCATCTACGAAGACTACGAGGCGGATAACGACTGCTGTGCCGATTTGGAAGCGCGACCCAGTGGTCGCAACCCAGCGTCCGAAGCGGCGCCATCAGGTACAGGCCTCGATCTTGATCAACGATTTGTCGACCATGATTTCGAAACCCGTACGCTCGACTCGTTCACCGGTGCATCGATCCAAATCGACACCGAGTTCGATAGTGGTCACCAACTGACATCGATCACGGCGTGGCGTTCCTGGAATAACACGGAGTTCCGTGAAGGGGACTTCACCTCGATCGCGGGTGATAGCAACGACCCCGTATTCGGTGTTCCGTTCCAGTTGCATGATGTCGGGCCGCAGGAATGGCGGCAGGTGTCTCAGGAGTTGCGGCTGGCCTCACCTCTGGGTGAAGCGTTTGAGTATCAGGTCGGTTTCTTCTACTGGAACATCGATTCGGAAAGGAACTTCACTCGAGATGCGAGTTGCCAGAACAACAATGGGCAGCTCGATGCGGCGATTGCCAATCATCTCGAATTCACGTTGGGGCAGTCAAACACCCCGGCGGATGTGGCCGCGTTCATTGCCGCAAACAACATCACCTGTAACGCCAACGACATTGTATCGGCCACTGGATTCTTCGATACAGAATTCACGAACTACGCTGTGTTTGGCCAAGGTACCTACAACATCAATGACGAGTTGAGACTGTTGTTCG
>JBCBNU010000002.1:0-130844 GCA_039821645.1 Pseudomonadota bacterium | reverse complement strand
CTTGATCGAAGCCCCGGTAAACGGCGGCCGTAACTATAACGGTCCTAAGGTAGCGAAATTCCTTGTCGGGTAAGTTCCGACCTGCACGAATGGCGTAACGATGGCCACACTGTCTCCACCCGAGACTCAGTGAAATTGAAATCGCAGTGAAGATGCTGTGTACCCGCGGCTAGACGGAAAGACCCCGTGCACCTTTACTACAGCTTTGCACTGAATTTTGAACCTACTTGTGTAGGATAGGCGGGAGGCTTTGAAGCGGAAACGCTAGTTTTCGTGGAGCCAACCTTGAAATACCGCCCTGGTACGTTTGGAATTCTAACCTAGGCCCGTTATCCGGGTCGGGGACAGTGTATGGTGGGTAGTTTGACTGGGGCGGTCTCCTCCTAAAGAGTAACGGAGGAGTACAAAGGTACTCTCAGTGCGGTCGGACATCGCACGTTGCGTATAAAGGCATAAGAGTGCTTGACTGCGAGACAGACAAGTCGAGCAGGGACGAAAGTCGGTCTTAGTGATCCGGTGGTTCTGTATGGAAGGGCCATCGCTCAACGGATAAAAGGTACGCCGGGGATAACAGGCTGATTCCTCCCAAGAGTCCACATCGACGGAGGAGTTTGGCACCTCGATGTCGGCTCATCACATCCTGGGGCTGTAGCAGGTCCCAAGGGTATGGCTGTTCGCCATTTAAAGTGGTACGCGAGCTGGGTTTAGAACGTCGTGAGACAGTTCGGTCCCTATCTGCCGTGGGCGTTGGAAATTTGAGAAGAGCTGCTCCTAGTACGAGAGGACCGGAGTGGACGTATCTCTGGTGTTCCGGTTGTCACGCCAGTGGCACTGCCGGGTAGCTATATACGGACGGGATAACCGCTGAAAGCATCTAAGCGGGAAGCCCCCTTCAAGATAAGATTTCCCTGGACCCTTGAGGTCCCTGAAGAGCCGTTGAAGACTACAACGTTGATAGGCTGGGTGTGGAAGCGCAGTAATGTGTGAAGCTAACCAGTACTAATTGCTCGTGCGGCTTGATCATATAACGCCAAAGCAGTTTGGCGTGACGCGAAGGCTTAGGCCTTTGTGCGACACTCTAACCGACGTCAAAACATTCCAGATTGTTAACCTTTTTTGAGGTGCAGCATCGCTGTAGCTCATACCGGTTTGCCTGGCGGCAATAGCGAGTAGGAACCACCCGATCCCATATCGAACTCGGAAGTGAAAATGCTCTGCGCCGATGGTAGTGTGGGGTCTCCCCATGTGAGAGTAGGACACTGCCAGGCATTTATTGTGAAAGGCCGCAGCCCGTTTGGGTTGCGGCCTTTTTCTTTGAGTTTATCGTTATACTCCCCGGCGAGCGGCGAAAAAGCGTAATCCATATGTCCTTGTTTTCAGAACTGGCGCGGCGCAACGTCGTTCAGGTTGGTCTCGCCTATATCGTCATTGGCTGGGTAACCGCCCAGGTTGCAGAATTTGCGTTCGAGAATTTCGGTGCTCCGGAATGGGTACTGAAATCGTTCGTGGTGGTGTTGCTCTTGGGTTTGCCGCTTGCCTTGTTCTTTGCTTGGACCTTTGAAATCACGCCCGACGGCATCAAGCGCGACTCTGATATCGAACATCCAGCTCCCAACCGCGCGATGCAGCGTAAACTTGATCGCACAATCATCGCGGCGCTGTTGATCGCTGTCGCTTTTCTGGTGTGGGAGCGCACGCCGCGCTCACAAGGTGTCAACCCTCCAGCCAATGAGCAGCTGGCGGCATCGGAGCATACCCGGACCACGATAGCACCGAGCCAAGAGTCTACGGTATCGGATTCCGTTCCCGCAGTTTCCAAGTCAATCGCGGTATTGCCGTTCATTGATCTTTCCGGTAACGAAGATCAGGAATGGTTTGCCGATGGGCTGACTGAGGAAATCCTTAACGCTTTGGCGCGAACACCGGACCTATTAGTGGCTGCGCGCACATCGTCATTCCCGTTCAAGGGTTCGACCAAGGGCGTCAAGGAAATCGCATCGAGCCTTGGTGTGGCGCATGTGCTTGAGGGTTCGGTGCGTCGAAGCGACGCGCAATTGCGGGTGACCGCTCAGTTGGTCCGTGCATCCGACGGCTTTCAGCTCTGGTCCCAAACCTACGACCGCGAGCCGGACGACGTTATTGCGATTCAGGAAGCCATAGCGCTGGAGATTGCAACAGCACTCGAAACAGCCATGGACCCCGAGGCCCTTCAGCGGATGCTATCGGCCGGCACGGATTCGGTGCCGGCTTATAACGCCTATCTTGCTGGATTGGCGGCGAACGCTAATTTGATATCGACCGGCGATATCTACTCATTCCAACGTGGACGAGAAAGCTTTGAGAAAGCGATTGCGCTCGATCCGAAGTTTGCCGTGGCCTATCAGAGCCTCGCGGATTTCTGGCGAATCCAGCTACAAGGGACCAACATTGTTGCGACGGGACTCGGCCTGGACCGGGAATCGCTTTCCCAAAAATTTAATGACGCGATCGAGAGCGCCATCAAGTACGAGCGCGATCCGGTGACTCAGCTTCAATACCAAGCCATCAAAGCGGCGCAGCAAAAGCGCTACCCATTGGCGTTGCGCCTTAACACCCAGTTCCTGGAGCAGAGACCGAACAACAAGCGCGCTCAACAGACGCAGCTCAATCTGCTGGCCGACCTCAGCGAGGATGCAGCGCTGCTAGATGCGATCAAGGCATTCCAGGAGGTTGATGGTTACGACGCGCTGATTAACAACATCTCGCTGACATATTTGATGACGGCTAGTGATAATGAATATGTACGCAATTTTGCGCGAACGGCCTTAGAGCGGAGTGACGGCTCTTTCGTTCAATACCAGGCGCACCGCATCTTACTCTGGGTTGGTGACATTGACGGTGCGAGTCGCCTGCTTAACCTTATAAGCTCGGCGTCGCTCCCAGAGGACGCACGGTTTATGGCAGCACTGCGCCAAGCGTGTGCAGAGGGCAATATTCCTGATGCAGTTCGCTACCAGAAACAGGTGGTTCAGACCGACCCCGATAATCTGTCGATGCAATATATCTCGAACATGGTATTGGGCCGGGAGGCAGCAGCATATGAAGTCTTGGCGCCGTTAGACAATGAAGCCCAGCTCTACGAGCTCACTGACTATCTCAGCTATGCCTACTTCGACGCACGACGTTTCCCTAACCTGCTGGCATTCCTTCAATCCCAAGGTGTCGACCCTCGGGAACCCAAGCCCATACCCTATCAATGTAACGCCGACGAAGTCCGGCAGTTGGTTTCCGTCACTTCCTGATGCCGGAACGATCTGACAGCAGGTACTCAAGGTCAACGTGACCGCCAACCACCATGAGCCAATCAGCAATCCGACCGTTCCACTTGGCGTTGCCCGTTACAGATCTCGATCAGACGCGTCGCTTCTACACGGAATTGATGCGCTGCCCTATTGGCCGCGAGGCGTCACGTTGGCTGGATCTCGATTTCTTCGGGCACCAGGTGACGCTCCATCGTGTAGATACTATTGAGACATCCGACGGTCACAACGATGTGGATGCCGACCACGTACCTGCCAGACACTTCGGCGTCATCCTGAAACCTTCGGATTGGCGCGAGCTTGCAGATCGAATGGTCGCTGCCGGCGTGCAATTCATTATCGAACCTAAGATTCGGTTCGAGGGTCAGGTCGGTGAACAGGCTACTATGTTCTTTCGCGACCCCTCGGGCAACGCCTTGGAGTTCAAGAGCTTTGCGAATGACGCAGATATATTCGCCGTGACCTAGGTAACGAGACTTGTCACGCGTCGGTCGAATATCGCGGCGGATGCCCAGACTCGCCAAGCGCGCTTTCAACGACCTCTGCCTGCGACAACAATCGCCAATCGTCGAGTCGACGTCCGGTCAGCATCATGCCGATTGGCATACCATTGTCATCGTAGCCACACGGTACGCTGATGGACGGTTGTCCTGTGAAGTCGGAAATATTGGTGTTGCAGGGTGAAAGGCGGAAGTACTCGTCACCGATCGCATCGATCTTCGGTGTGGGCACGCAGGCTGTTGGGGTCACCAGAACATCGCACTCGTCTAATAGCGCGTCCATACGCACGCGGAATGAATGGCGATAGTTCTGGTCTCGCGCGTAGTCTTCGCCACTGATTCGACCGGCCGCAACAAGTTTCGGCCTGACTGCATCGCTGAATGCCTCCGGCGTCGCGATGAGATCCTCAGCATGCAACGCTGCTGCTTCCAGGAACACCCGGCGACACGCGGTGTATGCAAAATCAATATCAGGAATGTCGAGCGGTACAACCGTCGAGCCCAGTGCGACCAACTCATTGATCGCCTGATCAACGATGCGAACCACCTCAGGACTCCCTTCGAAGAAATGGCGTCGGACCACACCAAGCCGCATCCCATTCAGGCTGGCCGGCTCTAAATCGTCTAGGTTCACGTCGTTGGATAGTGCAACCGACCAAGGATCAGCCGAATCGTATCCAGCGATCGCTGCAAACATCAATGCGGCGTCTTTGACCGTCCGTGTCATGGGGCCAACGTGATCCATCGACCAGCACAACGGTACAACACCCGCTTTGCTGACCACCCCGAAGGTTGGTTTAAAGCCAACGATGCCGCAGCAATGCGCGGGCTGGCGAATAGAGCATCCGGTGTCCGTGCCAATGGCGCCATAGGCAAGTCCCGCGGCTACCGCCGCCGCGGACCCGCCACTGGAGCCACCCGGTGTTCGCGTGTTGTCCCACGGGTTACGGATAGTGCCGAACAAAGCGTTATCACTCGTCATCCCGTATGCGAGCTCGTGCATACCCGTTTTGCCGAGTAGCACAGCACCTGCCTCACGCAGTCGGTGTACCACCGTCGCGTCCGCATCCGGTATCCAGTGCTCGTAGAGTTTTGATCCCGCAGTAGTTCGAATACCTGCCGTTGCGCACAAATCTTTAATCGCAATAGGAATGCCGTGCAGCGGTCCTCGATCACGTCCTGCGGCGCGCTCTGCGTCTGCTGCTTCCGCGGCCTGTATTGCTGTGTCCGTGGTAACGGTGATGTAAGCGTTCAAGTCGTCATCGAATCTTGCGATTCGCTCTAGCAGGTGCTCCGTCAATGCGAGCGACGTTGTCTCGCCGTTGCGAAGATGTTCCGAGATTTGTTGAATGCTGTCGAAATGCATAACCCGATTCTAGTCGAACAACTCGGCGCAAAGCGCGCCGACGCATCAAGTACGCATAGACCATTGTCTAATGGAGAAGAAAACGAAAATGCCTAGAGTGGGTACCGTCGAAATTGTCAGATGAACAATAAGTTGGGGGGACCACATGTCTAGCCGTTATATCGCATTGCCTGCAATGCTCGGGTTGCTCGCAGTAAGCGGCCCATCACAAGCTTATGAATTCAGTTTTAAGGGCATGATCAAGACCGAGCTGGTATACAGCGACTCGGGTATCGCGAGTTTCGGAGGTGGTTACTCGCAGGTAGCACCCACCAACGCGCTTAGGACTGACATCTTTGGCGGCGCTCCCGCCACCGACCAGCAGATGCGATTCCTAGAGTCCGACGCGACTTCTTTCCAAGCCGCGCACTCCCGTTTCTCGCTTAACATGAAGCACGAAAACGTCCGCACCGTTCTTGAATTTGACTTCATCGACGGTGAAGACGGGTTTTCCAACCAAACCGCAATTCAGGCGCAAGGCGCGCGGCTTCGTCTTGCCACGCTCTACTACGACGTCAACGACAAAGTCACGGTCTTTGCCGGCCAAAAATGGACAACCGCAGCGGGCATCAAATCAAGCGGAAGTTTCAACTGGATCGGAAACGCTTATCGCGCCGGTAACTCAGGCTTCCTCGCGCTCGAGGGCGGAGCGACCTACAAAGCCGACAACTGGAACTTCACCGGTGCGATCACCAACCGCGGTCGAAATAACTCCGCGGGCGGCATCAACGCCAATGAACTGGGTAGCGTTCCGGGTTTCGCATTCGATGTGAATACCAAAGTTTCCGGTCATATGATCGGAGCGGCTGCACACTTTGCGCAGGTGAATTTCGAAGATGAGGCGGGGTTCGTCAGCGGCGAGAACCAGGATGCCAACTTCTACAAGCTCTATACCAAGCTGAACTTTGGCGATGTCTCCGTGTCGGCGGAGGTCTATACCGGTGAAGCGTTGAATAATCAGAACGCGCTGGGTATCGCGCCGGCCACCAGCCTGGGTGGGGACGGGGTAGTCCGCGAGAGTTTCGGAGAAACCGGCTTTTTCGCGTTCGTGAATTGGAACGTCAAACCAGGCCACACTTTGAGGGTGGGCTACGCAACCGCTTCGGTCGACGAAGAAGAGCGGCTGGGACTGACCGAGCTCTCCGAGAACACCACCGCCTACGTGAACTACGGTGTGAAGATGACCGACGCCCTCACGGCATTCGGCCAGATTACGCACTTCGATACCGAGTTTGGGGGCGACTTCGAGAGCTTCTCGGCGGTAACTGCCCGCGCAGGTTTGCTCTTCAGGTTCTAGTGATCAACTAACTACACCCCCCGCGATGCCGTGGGCTGGCACTAGCTGCCAGTCCACGGATTTTCGCAGGCGGTATGAGGCCTAGGGGATAGGCAGATATCCGTCGGGCACGCCCTTAGTCACGATGCTGACCGCATCGTGCGGGTGCAAACTCTCCATGTGCTCGACTCGAACCCAGAAGTCCGAGAATCGCTCATCATTGTTTAGCGCCTTTTGCACCCGGCGACCAGCGTCTTCGCAGAACATCAGGTTAGCCGCGTTTCGGCGTGCAAATTCCTGCTCGTCTTCGCGCTTCACTGCGGTCTGCACGGCCGTCTGCAGCGTGTCCTCAATCGAGTCGATCAGGCTCGATATCGGGAACTCGGCAATGCCGGGTTCGAGCTTGGTCAGGATGTGCACTTCGCTGCGTTGCGAGTGCGGAGTCGCGGCGATACCTTCTTCGGTGCCCAACCACGCCCGGACCTGCTCTGCAGAAACGGTCGCTTTGCCGGCAAAATCTTTGTCGAACTGCTCCTGAATGATTTGGCGCGAGAGGGCGGCAGAGCATGGGCACGTCGAGGAGTATCGAACCGTGACACCGAGCTCGATGTGCAGTTGACCGTCGATGAAGGTGCCTTTCAGCGTGACCGGGTACGCATTCCATCCCGAATTGTCGGAAAGCAGCGCCGGGCGGCGAAGCAGGTACTCAAAATCAAACTGAAGGAATGCCTTCGAACTAAGGTCACTGTGCGAGTTCAGGACTTCGCCCAAGAGCTCCGTCATCATGGCCGGCGTCAATGCGTTCGCGCCGGCGCTGGCGTCGAGCATCAGGTAGAGACGCGACATATGGATGCCTTTTGCCTGCGGGTCGATCAAGTCGACGTAGATTTGCGCTCGGGCGGCTACTGCACGAGTTGCGCCATCATCCGAAATGGTGAGTGGAAGTTCGACATTGCTCATGCCCACCCAATCGAGTGTGCCCTGCGGCTGGAGATACGCGCGGGATGCGATGTCCGGCATTGCCATCAATGCGGAAGTGCGACTATTCATCGGTAAATCCTTTACTTAGCGATCGTCGACTGTCTCGATCTCGGCCTCTGAGAGCAGCTGAGACAGGCCACGGGGTGTAGCAGATGATCAGGTTTTCCAAAATCCCGGCAATCTTGCCGAGCATTTGTCGAGGCTTGCGGACCACCTCTTTGTCTAAGTATTGGGGTTGGACGCTCTCGATTCAAGAGCGATAGGCCATCTGGTCGGGTGGGGTCTCGTGCCTGAGCTGGAGTTCGCGGCTGGCTCGCTCAAACCAACCGATCACCGCACGCCAACGGGTATCACCATAAAGCGCCCTGAATCGGGCAGTCACCTGCACATTCACGACGTTCCATACCTTAAGGCGGGTGGCGACGAAGTCGGCGGTCAATGGAATGACGCACTCGACGGTGATGCAGTGGCGCCACGCTTCGTAGTTCGATGGGATGATCACGTACTTCATGTCGTTACCCCTCGTAGCAGAAGACCTCACCACGCCGTATATACTATCGTCGATTAACAAGGCGGAAAACCGCAATGGCTTGCGGGCTAGTTCAAGCAGCCGAAACCCACGTTGGTCTCTGTGGCCGGCAATACGAATTCGCGACGAGGAGCTCCAGGGTGTCAACAGAACAACCTTTCGGTGCAGACGATAAACCCATTCGAGGAATCCACGGTTTCGTGCGCCGCTATATTCGCGAACTACCGGATCTGCCCGGCAAGACTGTTCTCGACATTCCAAGTGGTGATGGACGCTCGACCTGGGAGTTCAAGAAGCGTGGTGCGACGGTGATCTCGCTCGACTTGTTTCCGGAGTTTATGAAAGTCTCGGATGTCGAGGCGCGATTCGCAGACCTTTCGGAGAAACTGCCGGTCGAAGATGCAACGATCGATATGATCATTTGCCAGGAAGGCATCGAACATGTACCGAACCAATTGTTTGTTTTGCAAGAGTTCAACCGCGTGTTGAAGCCAGGCGGTCAGTTGCTCATGACCACGCCCAACGCTTCCCAGCTTCGTGCCCGCTTATCTGGGTTCTTGTTCGAAACCGATTTCTGGAAACGCATGCCGCCAACTGCGGTCGACAGCGTCTGGTTCGCGAACGAGACTTCCGAGAAGCTCTATTTCGGCCACCTGTTTCTTGTCGGTGTGCAACACCTCCAGACCCTGATGGACATCAGCGGTTTCAAAGTGACCGAGCGCGTCAGAACCGACGTCGGCACTACGGCGGTACTTCTCGGCATCACCTACCCGCTACTGGCGTTGTTTTCGTTCCTGACGCCGCGCTTCTACCGCAAGAAGATCAATGCGGGTTCGGATGAATTGGTGCACGGTATTTTCCGAGAGCGCGCAAAGCTCAACCTCTCGCCAAAGACCCTATTCTGCAAACACATTTTCTGGGTGGCAGAGAAGGAACGGAGTCTTTCCGAAACCAGCGCCTACCTTAAGACGGTTGTTCGCGACTAAGCCCACGAGTTGCTGTGATCGCGCTATGGCTTAGACTGGCTAAGCGTTTCTAGGTACCGGTACTGACAGGTTTTCTTGTCCGGTTTTGGCGTGCAATTGCGTCAGGACAAATATGGGCAGCAAAGCACTAAAGCGGGACCTTGTACCCGATCGCGACACCATTGATTTGATACGCTCTAGGCTGTACTGGGGAGGCAGGCGCGGCATGTCGCAATCGCTAATGACGCAATTTAGCCGGAAGCTCGGGGCTTACTTGTCTGGCAGTTTGGATCTCGATGCGCTAGAGCAGGTGATCGACGCAGTAGTTGCCGAGGACGACTACCTCGATAGCGCGCTGTCTATCATCGAAAAACAACGCGATTCGGGCCGGATGGCGGAAGCCTTGTTTCAGTCGCTGTCGCGTCGCCTGCAGGGAGAAGCACCGCGAGTCGACCCCACAGCGCCGCTGTCCGACGACGCCACACTCGCAGGTGTGACCGAACCTGTTAGCGCTGACAACGCGCCGACCACCTTCCAACCAACGCAGAAGATCAATAAACATGTTGATACGACGGTGGTTGTGAATTCACACGTGGCACCGACGATCAAGATCAATGCGCATGTCGCGGATACGCAGCCTATTCAGTCAGAGGCTCCAGCGCGCCACGATCCGACACTTCCGATCAACGAAACACCCGCGCCATCACAGCGGCTGACCAGAGGCACCGGGTCAGGCCCTTTTCCGACGGGCTCTGTACCTTTGCCGACAGGTACGGGTTCGAATTGGGAGAACCCGGAGCAGTGGATCGAACGTCACAAGGGGCCAGTGGAAACCGGCGTCGTCCTGAAGCGTCGATTTCTGATCGAGGAGCAGCTCGGTCGCGGCGGTATGGGCGCGGTGTTCAAGGCGCGCGACAAGCGCAAAGATGAGGCGAAGGATCGCGATCCGTTCGTCGCCATCAAAGTGCTGAGCAAGACCTTTCAGGAGCATCCGCAGGCGTTGATGGCGCTGCAGCGTGAGGCACGAAAAGCACAGACGCTGGCGCACCCGAATATCGTTACCGTGTATGACTTTGACCGTGACGGCACCACCGTCTACATGACGATGGAGCTGATGCGCGGTGAGCCGCTCGACAGGCTGGTGCGCCGTCATAAGGATGTCGGTCTCGACCCGGAGGTCGCGCGCCGCCTCATCGATCAAATGGCACAGGGCCTCGCGTATGCGCACGAGAAACGCATCATTCACTCCGACCTCAAGCCCGGCAACGTGTTTTTGACCGAGGACAATCGGGTGAAGGTCCTCGACTTCGGGATCGCGCGAGCCGCCAAATTCAAAGGTGAGGACGCGGGCGATAAGACGCTGTTCGATGCCGGTGATTTGCGGAGCCTGACTCCGGCCTACGCCAGTGTCGAAATGTTTGATGGTGCGGAGCCGCATCCATCGGATGACGTCTACGGACTCGCTGTCACAGCCTATCTGTTGTTCACCGGTAAGCACCCGTTTGATCGCAAAACGGCCGAGCGGGCGATGGAGCTTGGATTACAACCCGAACCCATCAAAGGGCTCCCGAAGCATGAGTGGCAGGCGATTGCGCAGGGGCTTGCCTTTGCGCGTGAGGATCGCATTGAGGATGCCGGCATCTTTCTGGAGACGTTCCGCGGCAAGCAGGGTCGACAACGTGGTTTGCTGGCGGCAATCGGTGGCCTGGCTGCCGTTGCACTGTTTTTTGCGGTGCAGGCGCTTCAGCCGCAGGGGCCTGCATTTCCTTGGGAAGAGTTGAGTCTGGAGCAACAACAGCGCTTTGAGACGTTTGTTGACTCGGGTAATGAGTGGCTCGCGAACGACCCACCCTGGATCGGCGGTGCGTATAACGACTTTGCTGCAGCATTCGATATCCATCCCGACAATCCGCGCGCGACCGCGGGACTCAATGCCGTCGCGGACGCGTTGATCGCGCTACAACCTGATGCGATCTCTGTAGAGGAGCAGCGTCGATTGCTGAAGGACATGGAGACCGCATCGGTGAACCCCTATCTGGCAGAGCACGGCCGATTGCGAGCCGCGCAAAAGCGTTTACGAGCTGCGCTGGGTACGGGTGGGACCTAGCGTCCTCGCTTACGATTGAGACTCAAACGGGATTTTTGGCCGGTAACCGACAGCTTTCGCGTAAGGACTGTCATGAAACAACAAAGAGCACAAAAATATCGCGGTTTCTTGAGCGCATGCCTGACGTCCGGACTGCTGCTCACAGGGTGCGCAGCACAGCCCACGACGCCCCTCGGCGGCGAGGCGGTCGCCGGGCGCACCGACGTTTCCGCGCTCTACATCGTCGACTGCCTGCTGCCAGGACAAGTGCGCCAGCTCGGCGGGCGAACTTTCCTTTCGCCGCGTCGCCCGACACGCACGACCGCCAACGATTGCAGGGTGCGTGGTGGTGAATACGTCGCCTACGATCGGGCGGATCTCAAATCGGCGTTAAATGTCTGGATGAGCGCAGCGCAGGCCGGCGATGCGGAAGCGCAGAACGCGGTTGGTGAGATTTTTGAGCGCGGACTCGGCGGTGAGCCGAATTATGAGGCGGCGGTCATCTGGTATGCCAAGGCAGCGGCTCAGGGTGATGAGCGCGCGATGCTGAACCTCGGCACGTTGTATGAGCTCGGTCGCGGTGTCGAGCAGGACCGTCTCAAGGCGCTTAATTTATACCGTCAGTCTTGGGGGTTGTCTGAAGATGACCTGCTCTATCGATCTGCAGCGGATCAGGAGCTTGAAGCCCTACGCCAAGAACTCGACGGAGAGATTCAGCAAAAGAACCGCGAACTTCAGTTGCTGCAAAAACAAATCGAACAACTGCAGAGCGATGTCGCTCGTGGTGCTGCTGAGAACGCCGATCTCGAGGCGCTGCTCGCTTGGCAAGCACGTATCAAGGTGGAGCAATCAGCAGCCGTCACGGCACGCTCGCGCCTACGCGCACCGTCGCCGCAAGCACTGCCTACACAAGAGTTCGCGACATCGGCGGGTTTGCGCTTGCGGGACCGAAACTTTGGTCGCTACTACGCGCTGATCATCGGCAATCAGAACTACGACCGCATGGAGAACCTTGCGACGCCGCTGTCCGATGCAGAGCGAATCGCCAACGTGCTGCAGGACAAGTACGGATTTACGGTACAGCTGGTACGTGATGCCAACGACGTGACGGTGCTGGAAGCCATCAACAATCTGAATGCAATCGTCGGACCTGACGATAACCTGTTGATCTACTATGCGGGCCATGGCAGTCGCATCGGGTCTGACGGCACGGAGACCGGCTATTGGTTACCGGTCAACGCGGATCGCCCACCAGTGGATACGTATTGGGTACCTACTGAGCAGATCACGAGCCACATGGGCAATTTCAAGGCGAAGCGTGTGCTGGTGTTGGCTGACTCCTGTTACTCGGGCGTACTGACCAGCGATGATCCGGGTATGCGCATGATGTTGAGTGGCGATGAGAGCGTGTTCTCCAGCGATGGGTTCATTCGCAGACGCTTCGATAAACGCTCTCGCTTGATGGTGTCATCCGGTGGCGATCGACCGGTGCTCGATGTCGGCGGCAGCGGCAACTCGGTTTTTGCCCGAGCATTCATCGATGAGCTTGAGGCCAATAATGGTCTCATGACGACACCGTCATTGTTCTTACGATTGCGCGACAGAGTAATCTCTGCAGCGGCAGAGCAGGACTACAGTCAGGAGCCAGAGATCAAGGCGCTCCGGCGCGCCGGACACGAGGTTGGTGATTTCTTTTTCGTGCCTCGATCATTGGTACTCGCGGAGTCCGATCAGACAGGTGATTGATTACCATCAAATACGGCGACCGTGACTCGAGATACCGGCGTCGAAAAGCAGGGGAGAATCTCAATGTTCAGGAATTGCATCAGTCGGCGAGGTTTCGTGTTCGCCGCAATCGCGGGGCTGTCCTTGAATGCTCACGCGATGCCCGAGGCTGCGAACGGTACCTTTAATGACAACATTGCCGAGCCGGGCTCGATTGTGTTCAACGTGCATGAGGCGGGCTTGGTGACAGGGACGCCGCTACCGATCTACGTGATCGATAGCTTCAACACCAGCAACGGTCCGCCGAGCCTGCGAGCTGAACGCGTGGGCAATGCCTGTGTCCGCATTGAATGGGGTAACGACAATTCGGCAGCTGAGCCTTGGTCGGTCGGATATTCGCTGATTGCGGGTGATCGCACACAGTCGGCGCAGGCGGAGATTCGGTTCCAGAATGGCGCTCGTGATCTTACGCCCGTCGTCGATACGGCCAACGGATGCGACGATATCCAAAATCAGGCGCCCGTCACCGGCCCAGCGAATTTTGAGTTTGCTTCGCTCGCTGTGCCGCTGGTGTTTCCGATCATCAGTTCGGACGGTCCTGCAACTGATTTTGACGGTATCTCCACGCTGAGGTTCACAGATCTCTCCTGCTTTGTGCAGCCGCAGAATGGCACCATCAGCGTGAACTTCGAGAACCCTCGGTCGTTGATCTTTACGCCGAACACCGGCTGGCCCGGCGGCTCGGATTCGTTTGAATACTGCGTCACTGACAACCCCTTTGGCTCTGCGACGGGTGTGCGCGGTACGGCGACTTTCACGGTAGGAACATCCGCGGTTGCGATTGATGCGGTCGACGACACGGCCAATGCACGCTTTGCCGAGACGATTGCGATCGATGTACTGGCGAACGACGCACTGCCAGCGGGCACCACGATCACCGCTGTATCAGATAGTGCTGCCGGGAGTTTCGCGATCATTCAGGACGCGTTCGTGTGTTCGCAAGACCTCCCGGGCATCACGACGCAGTGCGTGTTCTACGACGCACCGTCGGTGGACGCGAACAATAATCCGTTCTCGGGGATAGATACGTTCACCTACACCATTACCGACGAGGCGGGCAACGCAGACACCGCGACTGTCACCGTTACCGTAGAAGGCGATAACAGCAACCCTATGCGTGATCTGTTAGCCGATGCTGCCACCACGCCGGTTGAGCAGGCAGTTGTGGTGGATGTCCTCGGCAACGATACGTTGATCTCGGGAGATCAGTTGGTGGCCGTGTCGGCGAGCACGAGCGGCGGCAACGTCGAGATTCTCGACGCAGCAACCTGCGTGACGTTCGACGATGACTTCTTCCAGGACTGTGTGCGCTATACACCGCCGGCCACCACGCCGGGCGGCGTGGTGTTCGCCGGTCAGGACTCGTTTACCTACACGGTTGGGGTCAGCGGTGATACGAGTACTGCAACAGTGACTATCACGGTCGAGGCTCCGAATGGCTCGCCACAACCGGTGGCAGACGATGAGACCGAGGTGGAGTCCGGCGCATCTGTCGAAATCGATGTGCTGGCGAATGATATCGACGATGGTGGCGTTGAGAACCTCACGATCGTCAGCGTGACCGAGCCCACCAACGGCACTGCGATCATTAATCAACAATCCACCGGAGACACGATCACTTACACGCCGGACACCGGTTTCATTGGCACGGATACGTTCTTCTACACCGTGTCTGACGGTGACGCGAACACCATCGATCAAGCGGCACAGGTGACGGTGACGGTAGGCACCCCTGGTGGGCGACAAAGTCTGTCCTCACTTGCCCTCACGCCGGAAGAACTCGAGCTTGCAAGTGCGATTGACACGGTTTGTGCCCGGTTGAATTCGTCGGAGACAAGCCCTGGCGAAACGGAGAATGAGAGCGGTACCGCGCAGCTGGCCAGTCGATGCAATGCACTGATCGATTTCGCGAATCCGATTGACGGTTCCGACAACACAGACGAGGTGCGAGATGCATTGCGCCAGATCGCGGGGGAGGAAGTTTTCGCGCAGAGTACGCTCAGTACCCAGGTACTGAATACACAGACGCAGAATATTGATGCTCGCTTGGCCGCGCTTCGTGGTGGCGCACGTGGTATCAATGCGCAAGGTCTCGCTTTGAATGTACAGGGCAAAACGCTCCCGCGTGGACTGCTGGCTAGTCGAGCCGTCGAGGAAGAAGAGAACGCACTCTTGGCGGACAGCCGTTGGGGTATGTTCATCAATGGCCGACTGAACTTTGGTGACCAAGGCGCAACAACTACGGAAAACGGTTTCGATTTCGAAACCTTGGGTGTCACCGCTGGCGTCGATTACCGATTCCGAAACGACATCGCGCTGGGTGCGGCGATCGGATTTGCGAACGCGGATGCCGACTACAACGGATCAAACAGTACGCTGGACTCCGATAGTCTGACCTACTCAGTTTACGGCACTTACTTCACCGATCGATTTTATGTCGACATGCTGGCGCTGTTCGGTGGTATCGATTTCGATACCGAGCGTACCCTGAACTTCATGGATGCCATGGGCGGCGTTGATACAACCGCGCTCGGGCAGACCGATGGTGACCAGCGCGTGTTCAGCGCCAACTTTGGCTACAACATCGATCGCGATGGATGGCTTTTCGTGCCGTTCGTAGGCTACGACTATCTGGACACGAACATCGATGCGTACCGTGAGACTCAGGGGCAGGGCTGGGAGCTCGCTTTCGATGAGCAGTCGGTTCAGTCTCAGATTTGGTCGGCGGGTTTGCGGATGTCATACACGCACAGCGCGAGCTGGGGTGTTCTGGTGCCGCACTTGCGATTGGCATCGCAGCATGAAATGGAAGATGACCTTCGTGTTATTACAGCGCGTTTCGCGAACGATCCAGGGGCAACGAGATTTCGCTTCTTTACCGATGCGCCAGATTCCAGTTTCTTCCAGTTGGCGGCGGGTGTCTCGCTCGTGATGGAGAATGGTGTTTCGGCCTACGTCGACTACGAAACACTGACCGGATACAACAATCTTGAGTCGAGCACATTGACGCTGGGTGTACGTTTCGAACGTCGCTTCAGATAGCGAGTCAGTGGATGTCGGGGCACTGCGCCTCGACATCCACCATCCAATATGTCGAATCGCTGCAAATCGGATATGCTTCGGCAGGCAGAGGTTCAGGCGCGAGCCGAATCGATGAATGCAGTCAAACATATCATGCTGATCGACGACAGTGATGATGACAACTACATCCATCAGCGCGTCATCACCCGTGCGGACTTTGCTGACAAAGTTACCGTGTTTAACTACACCCATCAGGCGCTGGAGTTTCTTCGTGTTACTCCCAACAGTGTTGTCGACATCATTTTTTCTCGATATCAACATGCCGAGGATGGATGGGTTCGAATTTCTGGTGGCGTACGCACAACTCCCAACGCAGCAGCGTGCGGCTAAGTTGTATTTCATGCTATCCGCGAATCTCATGGCACAAGATCAAAGAAAGGCCGACGCAAGCCCATTCGTTGATGGGTTTATTGGTAAACCACTGACTCCTGTATCGCTCGCTGCGGTGTTACGCAGTGAAGACGCCTGATCGTTATCGCGGTTGAGGTTGGCTTCGACTTCGCCGGAGTAATTCGAAACTCAGAAAAATAATCGGTACAGCAATGCCGACACTAAGCAGATATTTGATTGCGGCGATGCTATCGATGACGGAGACCATGCCGCCCGCGGCAACGACGATCGGATAGTGCACGAGATAAATCCAGTAGGAGGCCGCGCTTAGATAGTCGGCAACCTCACTCTCGCGCTCCATCCAACGCTGTGCAATACCCAGCAATGCGATCGTGGCGCATGCACCCAACAAGCCGTTTGAAAAGCCGGCTACTAGCCCCATTGGAACATCGCTTGTGCCTTCGGCAAACAACCGAATTTGTGTCGACCAAGCACACAGTGGCGTGATGACCAGGGCACCCATAGTCGCGAGTGGCCAATGCTGGGCCTGTGCCTGCAGAGCGCCTCGGGTAACGTACAAACACCATCCAAGACCGAAATACATCAGGAGTGCCGTTTGCATCCAACCATCGGTGCCTTGTCCAGTACCGCTGATGTAGGACAGTGCCATCGGTATGCCTGTGATCAAGCCCAGGACGAGCGCTGCGCCACCCGATTGCATCACTCGGCCGAACGTTGTCGACAGACGATGGGTCAATGGCGCTGGCAGACGCAGATAGACGCTGCGAACCGCGAGCCACAGGCCAGAGAAGAGAATTAGCGAGGCGAGAAACCAGAGATGGTAGAGCTTCGACCAGCGCAGCCAGTCGCCTTTCAGCAGCTGTGCCCAACCAGCGGCGATTGAGTCGTTTAGAGCAGTGACTTGTGCGAACTCATAAGCGGCCCGTGTGAACGGCGTCAGCAACACGTATCCCGCTAGCAATGGAATGCCCAGTCGCTGCCAACGATGCTTCCAGAACGCTCTGCTGCCACGCTTCGAAAACAACGCCGCACCAGCAAACCCGGCGGTGACAAAAAACGCTGGCATCGCAAAGCCGTATAGGAAGATACCGACCCAATCGAACCAGATACTGGTGGCTGGGTCCTTAAACCGTCGCGGTGTCGTTACGTAGGGCAGCATCGCGTGACCGAACATCACGATGCACATCATCGCAGTGCGCAGTCGATCGATGGCCATTGCTCGGTTTTGTGCCTGCCGAGAAGGTTGTGACATCGGCGTGCTCGAAGGGAAGTTCTTGATTTTTTTATTTTAACTAAACCTGAAAAGGAACTCGCCGCTACGCGCTTCATCGAGCAAGTTTGCGAGGGATCGCTCCATGAAACGTTGGGTACTCGGAATGCTGGTGGCGTTCGCCGCGTGTGAAGCGCCTGTTTTTGCGCAAGTCGACGAGGGTCAAAGCGGCGCCTGGTACATGCTGTTCTGGAACGCATCGTTTGATGACAGTCGCTGGGGTGTGCAGGGCGATTTTCAGAATCGTAACTGGGATGCTGGTGGTGACCTCGAGCAGTGGCTGTTGCGTTCCGGTGTCACGTATCGGCCTAAGGACAGCAATGCGCTCTACACGTTTGGCTACGCAAACATTCGCTCTGGGGTCTTTGGCCCTAGTGATGCCAGTTCCCGCGAAGATCGAATTTACCAAGAGGCGCTGATCTCGCAGCGTTGGGGAGAAAAATGGCGTATCCGACACCGATTACGATTCGAGCAAAGGTGGGTCGACGGTCAGGATTTTCGAACACGTTTTCGTTATGCGCTTTTTGCTGACTATCCACTGACTTCAAGGAAGATGTCAGTCGGTGGCGTCTATGCTTCGATCTATAACGAGCTGTTTATCAACGGGGAGCGTGATATTGATGAGGGGCGTAAGGTCGACACTTACGATCGCAATCGTACCTACCTCGCCCTTGGCTACGTCGCTGGAGAGCGCACCAAGGTGCAGGGAGGCTACATGTACCAGCACTCCAATGGCGTCGAAAAAGGACAGTGGCAGCTGAGCCTGCACCAGAACTTCTGACGAAAATCGAGTTCGGTATGATCACCTGATGCCGGAATTCAACGAACTCGCTGGATTGCTGGAGGACCGTCATCTCGGTTCTCTAACGCAGGCGCCCCGACGAGTAGCCGGTGGTGATACAGCAGCCGCCTTCTGTGTTGAAACGGACGAGGGGCGCTTCTTTGCAAAGCGCACGTCACTGGACTGTCAGTCACAGCTCACGTCCGAGGCGTTCGCGCTCACCCGAATTGCCGAGACGGGCTCTATCGTAGTGCCTGCGGTCACTTTCTGCGATGCGTCCGGCTCGGAAGTTTGGCTGGTACTGGAGTGGTTGAATTTGCGTGCGTTGGATTCGGTCACTGAGCCGGCCTTGGGGCGCGCGCTCGCAAGTCTGCACCGCAATAGTGATTCAGCGTTTGGGTGGCCGGAGACCAACTGGCTCGGCGGATCGCTACAATTCAACGCGACCACCGATTCATGGAGCGACTTCTTTTCAACCCAGCGACTTGAGCCTCAGTTGAAATGGGCGATCGATCAGGGATACGACGGTCGGTTGCAGCGACAGGGCAGGCGGCTATTGGACCGGTTGCCCGGTCTGTTGTCCGCGCATCATCCCGAACCCGCACTGGTGCATGGCGACCTCTGGTCCGGAAACGCGGCAGCGACTGAGTCTGGCGTTCCGATCGTGTTTGATCCCGCGGCGCATTTTGCCGACCGCGAGAGCGACCTTGCGATGATGCGGTTGTTTGGTGGGTTTGGGCCAAGTTGTTTTGCCGGCTACGCCGAGGCCTGGCCCCTTCCGGATGGTCATGAGCATCGGGTGAGGCTCTACCAGCTCTATCACTTGCTAAATCACCTTAACCTCTTCGGGTCGGGCTATCTGCCGCGTTGTCTCTCGGTGATGCAGTCACTGATCTGAACCACCCCTAGCGTTCCACACTGTGCCGAAAATCCTTGACCTTGCGGCTTAGCATCTTCATAGTCATATATCTTCGAATCTTCGAAGATATTTATGTATTTAGACAAGTGTCCGGGGAACTTAGACATTCGATAAATACAGGTTGACGAGACTTAGTAGGAGTGGGGACTTCATGCCAAATCGTCAAATTGTCGCGAGGGAACTCGCGGAAATTTTTAAAACGCTTGCGCATCCGGACCGGGTGCGTGTCATCGAAGAGCTGGCGTCCAGTGAGCTTGACGTCAATGGTTTGGCCGATCGCCTCGATCTTCCTGGCACACGCGTTTCTCAGCACCTGGGCAAATTGCGTGCACACCGGATGGTCGAGGAGCGCCGTGATGGGCGCCATCACTTCTATCGCTTGACCCAGCCTGAACTGGCGCGATGGATTGTGGATGGATTGGCTTTTGTAGAGGGACGGATGCAAGGCGTCAGCGAGGGACAAATCGCAACCGTTCGTGAAATGTGGGCAGGGTCCAATTGACTCTGAGCGAAGGAGATCAACATGCCGAAATTTGCTAGTGGTGTCGTGGACTTTCAAAAGCGGGTGTACCCGAAGAAGAAAGCTCTTTTTGAAAAGTTGGCGCATGGCCAGTCGCCCGAAGCGTTGTTCATCACCTGTTCTGATTCTCGTATCGAGACAGCGATGATCACCCAGACCGAACCGGGCGAACTGTTCATCTGTCGTAATGCGGGCAATGTGGTGCCGCCGCATACCAACAATACGGGTGGCATGACTGCGTCGATTGAATTCGCGGTCGCTGCGTTGCGGGTGCCGCATATCGTGGTCTGTGGACACACTGAGTGCGGTGCGATGAAGGGTGCGATGAATCCGGAAGGATTGGACGGCTTGCCCCATGTTCGTGAGTGGCTCGGCTACGCCCGAGCAGCGGTTGAGGTCGTCAACACGGTTGGCTCCAATCTCACGCCGGAAGCTCGCATGCAGATGTTGCTGGAAGAGAACGTGAAACTGCAGCTGCAACACCTGAAGACGCACCCGTCAGTTGCGGCACGGCTCGCAATCGGTGAGGTCACGTTACACGGCTGGATCTATGACATTCGCACGGGTGGCGTGACTGCCCTTGACGAAGCCAGCGGCAAGTTCGAGTCCGTCGATACGCACTATGCGAGTGATATGGCGCATGCCGCGATGCACGAGCATGAGTGCAGCGCCTGAGGAGCACGATGATGAAATTCTTTGATACATCAAACCTTCGCGGTGATATCTATGGCGGACTAACCGCCGGCGTTGTCGCCTTGCCACTGGCGCTGGCCTTCGGAGAGGCGTCCGGCGCCGGGCCGATTGCCGGGTTATGGGGCGCGATTTTTGTTGGGTTCTTCGCCAGTCTGTTCGGTGGCACTGGCTCACAAATCAGCGGTCCGACAGGGCCGATGGTCGTGGTTTTTGCCGGCATCTTTGGCACGCTTTCCGGCAATGTCGCCTTGGTGTTCGCCGCAGTCGTGCTGGCCGGGCTTTTGCAGATCGCGTTCGGCGTGTTCCGGCTTGGTCAGTACATCCGCTTGGTGCCTTATCCGGTGATCTCGGGCTTTATGAGCGGCATCGGTTGCATCATCATTGCACTACAGGTGTCTCGATTATTCGGTCACGAGCCGCTTGAGAAGGGCACGATCCCAGCGCTAAGCGCGATTCCAGGGGCTGTAGCGGACCCTGTTTTTCCGGCCCTGATCGTGGGCATAGTCACACTGCTTGTTGTCTTCTATTGGCCGAAAAAGTGGGGTGTGTTCTTGCCGGGCGCATTGGCGGCGCTTCTGATCGGAACGCTCCTCAGTCGCTTTTTACCAGGTTCGCCTCTGCTGGGTGATATCCCGACCGGTTTCCCCGAGTTCGTGATGCCTGCCTTGCCTGATTCACGCGATACCGCATGGCTTGTGTTTGAGGCGGCATTCATCCTCGCCATTCTGGGCGCCATCGACAGTCTCCTGACGTCGTTGGTTGCGGACAACATGACGCGTACCCGACACGATTCCGACAAGGAGTTGATCGGTCAGGGCATCGGTAACACCCTGGCGGGGCTGTTCGGCGCCATTCCTGGTGCCGGCGCAACGATGCGCACCGTCGTGAATATTCGAACGGGTGGGGCCACGAAGATTTCAGGCATGCTGCACGGGGTCGTCCTGTTGGCGGTCGTGCTTGTGCTTGCACCGCTCGCCTCGCAGATTCCACATGCCGTGCTTGCTGGCATTCTGATTAAGGTGGGGTACGACATTATCGACGTGAACTACCTCAAACGTGCCCACCGCGGGCCGCGTTGGGATCTTGCGTTGATGGCGGTAGTGCTTGGCCTGACCGTGTTTGTGGATTTGATTTGGGCCGTTGGCGTCGGCGTCGTTCTCGCCTCGCTAGCGTTCGTGAAGCAGTTGGCCGATCTCCAACTCGCGGAAGCGAAAAGCGAGGGGACCCAAGCGCGCATAACGCCTGAGGAAGACGCTCTTCTCAAATCTGCAGATGATCGCGTGTTGCTTTTCGACTTCGGTGGCCCGTTAAGCTTTGGAGCGGCAACGGATCTCGGCTTGAGTATTCGCGAACGTGCCAGCCAGAACAGCATGGCCCTGATTTTGGATTTCCACAGGGTGCCATTCCTGGATGTTTCCGCGGCGAGAGCGGTTGAGACGGTGATCTGCGACGCTAAGCAGATGAATCGTATCGTTTACACCACTGGCATGCGCGATGAGGTGCGTCGTGTGTTGAGGGCGATGGAGGCGGATCACTGCTTGCCGAAAGACACGCATTATCAGCATCGCGCCGATGCGATCCGGGCGGCGGTGGATCAAGTCTTAAAGCGGGACAATGCTGACGAGGATGGGGGCCTCCCGACGCCGACACCGGCTGTCGGTTAACGCACTTGCTCCGCGGGCCGAGGCGTGCGTAGAGTACGCCTCGGTCTTTTTTGTTCCGGTGACTTCAATGCTCGAGAAGGATCGGCTTTCACCGTGGGTTGTAGTCACAGTTGCGCTCTTACCGATCGCCTGCGTCAACCTCAATCAATGGCTTTCGATTGCTGGCGGATTCATCCCCAGGTGTTTCCCATATGTGGAAGGCTGCACCTCAATCAGCTCGACCGGGCGGTATGGCGCAAGCTATTGGATCTTCAAAGCGATAATGCTTCCACAGAGTCTTCTGTTGGTGGCATTTTGGCGCCAACTCGAACACTGGTTTTCAGCTCGAAACGATGCCGGAACATGGATGCTGCGACTGGCAATCATTGCATCGGCTTTTCTCGTGCTCTACACCATCTTTCTTGGTTCGTCCGGTGATATCTATCGATTGATGCGTCGTTATGGCGTGTTTGTGTTTTTCCTCGGTACCTTCGTCGCGCAGATCATTGCGACACGGCGTTTGACCGCGATTAGCGCCGAGCGCGGTCCGCGTGCGGTACTGCTGGTCCAGCGGATATTGCTTGGTGCAATGGGTGTGCTGGCGCTGGCCGAGGTGCCGCTCGGAACGTTCGGTCTGGAGGACGATGTTGCAGAGAACATCATCGAGTGGAATTTTTCGCTGCTGATGCAGTTCTGGTTCTTGACGTGGTTGTGGGTGAGACCGCGATCAGGCAGCACCGTCGCGGTCACCGATCACATCTGAACAATTCGCTGGTCACCACGCCCCTGTTCCTGGATCAGTGCGATTTGCACTGACAGTGGGGCCGGTTTGGAGAAGAGAAAGCCCTGTGCATAAGTCACACCGAGCTCCCGGAGGGTTGCGGCCTCGGCTTCGGTTTCAACACCCTCCGCGATCAGTGGGATTTTCAATGCATCTGCCAGCGAGGTGATGGTTCGCAGGATCGCGATACGGGCAGGGTTTCGGTCGACCCGACGCACAAAACGTCTGTCGACCTTGAGAACGTCTATCGGAAGTTCCTGCAGGTAATTTAGCGAAGAATAACCAGCGCCAAAATCATCGAGCGCAATGCGAATTCCCGCACGTCGCAGTGCGTTTAACGTGCGTTTTGCAAAAGCAAGATTACTGATCAGGACGGTTTCGGTGAGTTCAAGTTGGAGGCAGCTCGGTGGCAGAGACTCGCGCTGCAGCGCCGTTGAAATTCTCGAAGGCAGGTCGCCTTCAAGCAGCTGACGCCCGGAAATATTGACGCTGACAAACGCGTCGGGGTCGAGTTTGCCAGCCTCTCTTGCACTGGCAAGGCCGCGTAAAGCGAGTTCGAGTACGCGATCTCCTAAAGCGACAATCAGATCCGATCTTTCTGCAGTGGCAATGAATTCGCGAGGCGCGATGATGCCACGGCTCTTGTCGTGAAGCCTGACCAATGCTTCGAGACCCTGCAGTTTGCGGTCTTGCAACTGAACGATCGGTTGGAAGAACGGCACCACGCCGCCATTGGAGAGTGCATCGCAAATGAGCTCGGTTGTCCGACTGCGTTTGCCACTACCTGCACCGACGCGCATCGCTTGCTCGTCGCGCTGGTGCTCGACGGTTACATCGCGATGGGTGCCCGCGAGCCGAATAGGATTTTCGTATTCATCGCGCTCACACTGGCCCGTGCAGCGGAACCAATGAATCTCGCCACGGGCAGTCTGAAGCCGATAATCGATCTCAAGGCGCGGTGTGCTGCCGCCCAGATGGTCACGTACGGCGGCCATCAGTCGGACTCTGTCTGTTGCAACTACGCGGGATAGCCATGGCTCAAGCCCGACACTGTCGTAGTGTTCGGGTAGTCCCGTCCGTCGGGCCCATCCCGGTGAGAATTTCAAATCGCCCGATTGAATATCCCAGAGCCAGTAAGTCTGGCCGGCATCGTCAAGAATTCTGGAGATTGTGGTCGCACCGTCTTCATCACCACTGCGCTTGTGCATGGTGCGAATGAGCGTCAAGAGCTTGCGTGCCTGTGGCGTGGATGCCCTTGGCAGGCGACGTTCGCGCGAGCCGGCTTTGCCCTCGGACAATACGTGGAGCAAATATTTCTGGATACGTTCCAGATCGTTCGCGAGTTCTGCACCCTGGTTAGCTGACATCCCGGTCTGCCTCTGGTGATTTGTGGTCCCATCGAAAACTGAAGCGCCTAATGCATTCCCTGTGCGCGCAACGATTCGTAATGAGAGGAAGCGTCCTGCTTGAAAATTAATGTAGCGCTTTTTTGCAAGCGCGTACCAGAGTTTTCTAGGTTTTTTCAGTTTCTGTCGAAATTGGATCGACGAAAGGTCAGGAAATCAGTGCGCTTCGTGCTCATTCACCAAAGGTTCTTCCGATGACTGAATATGCTTTTCGGGGTGCATATGCGCAGAATCATGGGTTTCGTGCACCGAATGGGCAGATTCGGGCATGCCTTCGCTGTGTGAATGGCTCGGCGTTAACATCATGCCAAGCGCTCCAACCGCCATCGTGACGCTGAACGCACCGGCGAGCCGCCGAGTGGGACGCTGCAGCCCGCGTTTGGCGAACCCGCCGATCGCCAGTAGAGCCGGCAACGTGCCTAGCCAAAACGCAGCCATCACGACGGCGCCCTGAAGCGCACCACCACTGCCAATGGCCAAGGCGGCGGCGGCATAAACGAGCCCACAGGGCAGCGTCCCCCAAATCATGCCGGCGGCCAGCCCCCTCGGTGGCGTCGAAACCGGCAAAACGTGCCTTGCAAGCGGTGCAACCGATCGCCAGAGCGTCTGGCCGGCGCGGTCGAGCACATTCGAATTCAAGGCACCCAGCAGGCGCAATCCAATCAGGAGCAGTGCCAGTGCCGCAATCGTGCGCAATACCAAAGCGGTCTGCGTTGGTGCTCCTGCCCGAACCGCCGCAACTCCGATGACGCCCACCAATGCGCCGATCGCGAGGTAAGTAAGCAGTCGCCCGATTTGATAGCTAGCGCGGCGCGGCCAGTCGAGGCCATTGCCATGTCCGGTTGTTTCGAATACCGATACGATCGGCCCGCACATTCCGGCGCAGTGCGCGCTCCCTGCAAAACCTGCGACCAGGGCAGCGATGATGAGAGTCAGCGTCATGGTTTCTTCCGCTCGTTTCTGGAGGGCGCTCGATCATCGTCCAGCAGAATACGAACGGCTGGGCTGTCCATATCGTCGAATTGCCCTTCACGCACGGCCCAGATGAATGCCCATGCAAAAATTCCGGCGATCATGAGTGCGAGTCCGATGAGCAGCAAAAGAATGTTCATGCCAGTGCCTCCGGCCGTCGTGTGTGTTTGTTGTTGGAGCTCAAACTCCGTGCATTGGAAGGTGCTCGCCTGCCCCCGATTCGAAGTGCGTTGCCGATGACCAGCAGCGAGCTTGCGGTCATTCCAATAGCAGCCATCCACGGTGTGATCAGACTGCACGCGGCAAGCGTTACACCAACAGCGTTGTACCCGGCGGCCCACGCCAGACTTTGGCGGATCGTCCGACGTGTGCGTCGTGCGATAGCAGTCAAATCGCCCAGCGGTAGCAGCGTGTCCCCTAGCAATATCGCGTCTGCACTGGCACGTGCCAACGCGGTACCGTTGCCGATGGCAATCGCCGCATCGGCCTCGTTGAGCACGGGCGCGTCGTTGACCCCGTCACCGATCATCACAACGCGTGCGCCACGGGATTTTAGTTTTGAAACCAGATCCAGTTTATCGGCGGGAGTCTGACGCGCATACCACGACTCAACCCCCAGAGTGCGAGCTACGGCAGCAACCGTATCGGCACTGTCGCCGCTGCTGATTACCACCGTTAAACCCTGTGCCTGCAGAGCGTCGATGACATGTTTCGTCTCTGGCTTGAGCTCGTCACTGAGTGTGAAACGAGCCAGTAAGCCGTGCTCGGTTCCGAGGTAGACGCCGTGATCAACCGGCGATTGCGTTGCGGCGAGTTCAGCGACAAAGCTACCCTTACCAATGCGGTATTCGATGCCCTCAACCGTGCCGGACACGCCGGCACCGACGTGGGTGATCGTAGGTGCGTCCAGCGACACTGAGCCTTTGCTGCGCGTTTCGAACGCACTCGCCATCGCGTGGTCGGCATTACGCTCCAGCGCAAATGCGATATCGATGAGCTGTTGTTCGGCGAAACGTCGATCGATAGTCTCTATATCCCTCAGCGTCGGTTCGCCTTCTGTCAGCGTACCGGTCTTATCGAAGACCACAATGCAACCGGGTTTGAGCACGTCCAGTACACGCGCCTGCGTCAACAACACACCGCGTCGAGCCAGCGCGGTGGCCGTGACCGCCAATGCAGTCGGTGTCGCGAGTGACAGTGCACAGGGACAGGCCACGATCAGGACCGCAAGCACTGTGCGCGCCACTTGGTCGGGCGAATTCCAATACCAGTACACGCCGGTGAAGAACGCGATGCTTAAGACGCCGAACACGAAAGGTGTTGCCAATCGATCCGCGATCCCCTGCAGAGTGCCGCGTTGTGCCTGCGCTTGCTCCATCAAGCGCGTGATGGAGCCGATGTGGGTCTGTGCGCCAACGCCAGTCACTCGCGCCACCACGCTGCCATGAACCATTCTGGTTCCGGCAAGTACCGTATCGCCCACCTGTCGGTCAACGGGGCGAGACTCGCCGGTAATCAATCGTTCGTCGACGCCCGCACGTCCGCTCATGATGATGCCATCGGCCGCAACGACATCTCCGACGCTGAGCGCCAGCAGGTCGTCGCAGCCGATCTCGGCGCGCGCTACATCGATCATACGGCCTTCGCTGTCGACCTTCTTGGCGGCGGCGGGCAGCAGCGCCGCCACAGCCTCCGCCTGATCGTCTGCCTGATGACGCGCGCGCATTTCAAGGAAACGGCTAACGCAAAGCAGTGCGACGAACATCGCGATCGAATCGAAATAGACTGCGTCCCCATGCCGAATGGTATTCATGACCGAGGCACCAAACGCGATAACCAGCGCGAGAGACACAGGCACATCCATACCGGGCTTGCGGTGTCGAATGCCACGCAACGCCCCGCGGAAGAACGGCACCGCGGCATAAAACATGACGGGCAGGATGGTGACAAGGCTGGCTGCTCGCAGGAGCATCGTGGTGGTATCGGTCATCCCGTGAAACTCGCCAGCGTACAAGCCAATCGCCAGCATCATCGCTTGCATACCGAAAATGCCCGCAACGACAAGTCGTTTTATCGCGCTACGGTAGTCGCGTTGTTCCTGCTTGCTGGTTTCGCCCGCAATCACCGGCTCTGGTTCAAATCCGACCCGCGCAGTCACTCTCAGGATATCCGCAAGGCCGATCGAGGAGTCTTGCCACTGCACGTGGATACGACGTGTAGACGGGTTTGCGCTGACCTCTGCGACGCCGAGTTCCTGCTCCAGAATTTCAGTGGCTAACCAGACGCAGGCCGGACAATACAAATCACTGATGTAGAGCGTCGCGGACTGCGTATCGTCGTCCGAACGCACATAAGGCGCGGCAACTGCCGGATCGTCAAAGACGTCGTAGTCGATCGTGCCTGGGCGCAGCTCCGCATGCTCGGACTGCTCCCGGTGGGCATAGAAGTTGCCAAGACCGGCGCCGTCGATGAACATCGCTGCCGCTTCACAGCCGATGCAGCAGAAGTCGCGCTCCTCGCCGTTGATCGTCGCGTTGACCTCGGTGCCTCGCGGGATTTCATCCTCGCAGTGGAAGCAATGCATGCCTTTACTCGGTCATCTCCGCCTGCACTTGGCGCAGCGTCTTGCCGAGAATCGGGTCGGGGTTGCTGATCGCGAACCCAATGGTCAGCATGCATCCCAACACGGTGAGTGCAGGAATGCAGACCACCAGCCATACGGTGGGCACACGATACCAGGGAGAGCCTGTACGTTTGGTTTTCATAGGGTATTTCCATCAGGGCCGCGGAAGCGGCTTTCTTCGCGGGTATTGATCTTGTCGTTGTTGATACTCTCGACAACGAAAGTGATGTTCTGGCCACCGACCGCAGACTCGTGTGGTGCGGTCACGGCAACGGGCAGCTTGTACGAGGTTTCGGGCTGGATCGTGACGGTCGTTTCGGTGGTGATCTCGATGCCCGGCAGACCCTCAACCGAAAGTGCGAGCTGCTGACGTTCGTTGGTCTTGTTGATCAGGTGCAGTGTGTAAGTGTTCTCGATGCCGCGTAGTCCAATGTCGCGATACAGCGCGTTGCGGTCCTTGAGGACATCGACGATAACGGCTGGTTTGTTGATCAACGAATACATAAACACTGATAGGAGCGCGCCGAGTACGGCTGCGTACACGAACATCCGAGGGCGCAAGACTTTGGTAGTGCGACCTTCCAGCGCATGTTCGGTTGTGTAGCGAATCAGGCCACGCTCGTATCCCATCTTGTCCATGACCACGTTGCAGGCGTCGACGCATGCGGCGCAGGCGATGCATTCGTACTGGAGCCCCTCACGAATGTCGATGCCGGTCGGGCAGACCTGGACGCAGAGGGTGCAGTCGGTGCAATCACCCAATCCTTTGGCCGCTGCCGGGTTTTTACGACTGCGACCTCCTCGAGGTTCCCCGCGTGCCTGATCATAGGTCACGATCAAGGTGTCCTTATCGAACATCGCACTCTGGAAACGGGCGTACGGACACATGTATTTGCACACCTGCTCCCGCATGAACCCGGCATTACCGTACGTCGCGAAACCGTAGAACAGGACCCAGAAGGTGGCCCAGCCACCGATGGTGCCTGTCACGATTTGTGTATAGAGCTCACCGACCGGCGTGAAGTAGCCAACGAAGCAGAACCCGGTGAACAAAGCGAGCGCAATCCACGCGACCTGTTTGCCGGTCTTGCGCCAGATCTTGTTGAAGTTCCACGGCGCTCGATCCAGCTTCATTCGTTTCATACGGTCGCCTTCGAAGACGCGTTCAATCCATACGAATGCTTCGGTCCAGACTGTTTGCGGACAGGCATATCCGCACCAGAGGCGACCTGCTAGGGCCGTGAAGAAGAACAGCGACACGCCCGCAATAATCAGAAGCAGGGCGAGCAACAAAAAGTCTTGCGGCCATAGTGTGACTGAGAAGATATGAAATTTGCGCGCGGGCAAATCGAACAAGACCGCTTGCCGGTCATCCCAGCGAAGGAAAGGTCCGATGTAGAAAATGCCGAGCAATACGAACATTGCGAGTCGACGTAATCTGGCGTAGCGACCTTTGACATCGCGCGGATAGATCTTCGCTTCTGTGCGATAGAGCCCCTCGTTCACTTTCTTGACCGCGGTATCCATAGGCGTGTTCAGGGGCGCTGGCGCCGAGTCAGACGCAGCGTTAACCAGCCCGCGACTGCGGCGCCTAACCAAAAGAAAAAGAACATGAGCGCATAGCCGGTTTCGCGACCCTCACCCAACTCCAGCGCAGCGGTCTCCAGCAGGCGTTCAGGGTCAAACACACCGAAGAACAGAAGACTCATGACAGCGGCTACCAGGAATGAGATCCAGACAAGAACGGCGCGCTTTTGTGTTGCCCGGGGCCATGCCTTGGCCCCGGGACCACGAGTCAGCGCGTCTGGATCAGTCGTCGCCATAGAGGTCGCTACCATCGCCTAAATCGCTGGCGGACAGACTGTAGACGTAGGCCGCAATCAGCCGGACGCGATCTTCGCCCAGCAGCGCTGCGTGTGACGGCATCCGACCTTGTCGACCTTCAACGATGGTCTTGCGAACTGCCGCTGCACTACTGCCGTACAGCCACACATCGTCGTTGAGGCGCGGTGCGCCGACCAACGTGCTGCCTTCGCCGTTCGGGCCGTGGCAAGCCGAGCAAGTCGCCGTGTATTGCGTATGCGACTCGGAAGTGGTGTCGGCTCCTGTAGAGAGACTGCGTACATAGGCGACCATTCCGTCGATTGCCTCGTCAGTGCCGAGTACACTGCCCATCGCCGGTATCATGCCGTTACGACCCTGCAGGATGCTGCGCTCGATATCGCCGAAGCTCGATCCGTACAGCGAGTCGCTATCGGTCAGATTCGGGAAACCGGCCGCCCCGTAACCGAGCGATCCATGGCACTGGGTGCAGTAGTTCGAGTATAGGCTCTTACCGGTACTCAACGCTTCATCGTGTTGTACCAGTGTCCCTACATCGAGGTCCCGGAATGCCGCGAATATTGGTGCATAAGCGGCTTCGGCTTCGGCGATCTCCGCGTCGTACTGCGCGTGCTGAGACCACTCCGCTGTGCCCGCGATATTGCCGAGGCCCGGGAACACCACCAGGTAGCCGCCGCCGAAAATCAACGTGATGACGAACAGCCCAAGCCACCATCTCGGCAGCGGCTCGTTGCGCTCGACGAGTCCATCCCATTGATGGCCTGTTGTGTTGTCTTCTTCGGTGGGTTCGGGGCCCTGACGGCCGGTCCATGCGATCAGCCAGAACGTGGCGATGAACGTCGCGACCGTACCGACAATGACATAAATGCTCCACGAATCACTCATGGCAGTTCTCCCTCGGCGGGTTTTGGATCATCCTGCAGCGGCAACTGTGATGCTGCTTCGAATTCCTGTGAACGACCTCGGCTGTAGGCCCAGATCGTCAGCAGAATGAACAGAACGAAAACAAGTGCCGTAATCAGGCCGCGTAACAGACTCAGCTCCATGACTACCTCGCTCTCCGGGCCAGGCCCAGTCCCTGCAAATAGGCGATCAGCGCGTCCATTTCGGTTTTGCCCTGCACTGCCTTGAAGGCAGCCGCGACCTCTTCATCGCTGTAAGGATCACCGAGCATCTGCAAAGCGCGCATCTTGCCGGTAACGAGGTCGCCATCGACCAGCGTGTCCGATAGCCACGGATAAGCTGGCATGTTCGATTCGGGCACGAGCTCCTGCGGTTTGATTAGATGCAGGCGATGCCACTCGTCACTGTAGCGCCCGCCCACTCTTGCGAGGTCTGGTCCGGTGCGTTTTGAGCCGAACTGGAACGGTCGGTCGTAAACTGATTCGCCGGCCACCGAGTAGGGTCCGTAGCGCTCTGTCTCCGAACGGAAAGGTCGGACTTGCTGCGAGTGGCAGCCATAGCAACCCTCCCGGATGTAGATGTCGCGACCGGCGAGTTGCAGCGCAGGGTAGGGCTTCACACCCTCGATGGGCTGTGTGCCCGCGCCGCTTGCCATCAACGGGACGATTTCCACAAGTCCGCCGATGGAGATCACGAGAATGATCAATACGCTCATCAGCCGGACATTCTTTTCTAATGCTTCATGTTTCATATTGCGCTCCTTAAGCCGGTTGGGCGACTGGCGCCGCTGCCGGTGCGCGTTTCGGAATCGTCCGGTAGACGTTGTAGACCATGATCAACATGCTTGCGAAGAATATGAATCCACCTAACAGTCGAATGCCGTAGTACGGGTAGGTGAACTTCAACGACTCGATAAAGCTGTACGTCAACGTGCCGTCCTCATTGATCGCACGCCACATCAGGCCCTGGGCAATCCCGGATACCCACATGGACGCGGCGTACAGCACAACGCCGATCGTCGCCATCCAGAAATGCACGTTGATCAAACGTGTTGAATACATTTTCTCAAGACCATAGAGGCGTGGGATCAGACAGTACATCGAGCCGATCGTCATCATCGCGACCCAGCCAAGCGCGCCGGAATGCACGTGGCCGATCGTCCAGTCGGTGTAATGCGAGAGCGCATTGACGGTCTTGATCGACATCATCGGACCTTCGAAAGTCGACATGCCGTAGAAAGACAGCGCCACGATCATGAACTTCAGCACGGGGTCGCTACGCAATTTGTCCCATGCACCGGACAGGGTCATGATGCCGTTGATCATGCCGCCCCATGAAGGTGCCAAGAGGATCAGCGAGAACACCATGCCGAGAGACTGTGCCCAGTCAGGTAATGATGTGTAATGCAAATGATGCGGGCCAGCCCACATGTAGATCGCGATCAGCGCCCAGAAGTGGACTACCGAGAGGCGGTAGGAGTAGATCGGGCGATTGGCCTGCTTCGGCACGAAGTAATACATCATGCCGAGGAAGCCCGCGGTCAGGAAGAATCCGACAGCGTTATGGCCATACCACCATTGCATCATCGCATCGACAACACCGCTGTAGATGGGGTACGACTTTGTGAGCGATACGGGGATCGCGAGGTTGTTGAAGATATGCAAAATGGCTACCGTCAGAATGAACGCCGCGTAAAACCAGTTTGCGACGTAGACGTGCTTCACGTTGCGTTTGGCGATCGTGCCGAAAAACACGACGGCAAAACTCACCCAGACAATGGCGATCAGGATATCGATGGGCCATTCCAGCTCTGCATACTCCTTACCTTGGGAAATTCCGAGTGGGAGCGTGATCGCTGCGAGCAAAATCACTGTCTGCCAACCCCAGAATGTAAAACTCGCGAGCTTGTCGAACGCAAGGCGCGTATGGCAGGTTCGCTGCACTACGTAATAGGCGGTGGAGAACAAGGCGCAACCGCCGAACGCGAAGATAACCGCGTTGGTATGAAGCGGTCGTAACCGACTGTAGGTCAGGAAAGGCAGGTCAAAGCTTAAGCTCGGCCAGATGAGCTGGGCGGCGATGATAACGCCGACCAGCATCCCGACGACCCCCCACAGAATCGTCGCTAGCGCAAACTGTCGCACGACTGTGTCGTTATAAGTCGCTGCATTTTGCATGGTGTATGTCCCGTGAATCTTGGTTTGTTATGACGCGGACTCTCGCCAGCGTTGCGGGATAGATTAATTTGCAAGGTCAGGTGCGAAAATGACCTGGGTCAATTTCATCGCTGGATCGTGCTGGTAGGGTGAGCTGCACAAAATCTCGTCCGGGTGAGACCCAATGGATAAAGAGAAAACCGGGGACATTCCCCGTCTACTTCAAAGATTCGGTGTAGAGATGCCGCCACTTGGCATTACCGCCGAGCCGACGCAGTTCGACTACGATATCGGAGAGATGGAATTTCGCGATGCGATGTTGGCTGCGAATGAGCAGCTGATTCCGGCTCGACTGTCGCTGGCCGTGCAGCTGCCGTTCTGCGCCTCGCTGTGCTATCACTGCTCGCGCCTTAAGAAAGTGACGCGCAACGGCAGGCTGATGGCGGCCTACGTGGACGCCCTGTGCAAAGAAATCCGTTCAAAGAGTGAGCTGATCGACGGGGACCGGCTTGCTGAGCAATTGTGGTTTGTTGGCGGCTCCCCTGCCTATCTTGGGATCACGTCCCTGGGTCGAATCATGACCGAGATCGCGCAGAATTTTTCGGTGTCGGGCTCCAATAGCCGGTATTTCATGGTGGAGGTCGATGCCCGAACGGCAACTTCGCAGTACGTGGCGCAGCTCTCAATGCTGGGCATCAACGCGATGCGCACGTGGGTGCCGGCAATGAGCCAAACGGTCCAGACCAGCATCAATCGCGAACAATCGGCTGAGAATCTTGCCACCCTGATGATGGCGGCGCGGCGCACGAGCTTCCGCGATGTGACGCTTGCAACTCGCTATGGCCTGCCAATGCAAACCGTCGAAGGTCTAAAGAGCGACATCGATTGGCTGGCGGACCTTGGGCCGGACAACATTGTTGCTGAGCGCTATCAGCACCGCCCGGGATTACATGCCTCGCAGCGTTTGATTCCGAGAACACTGCTTCCCGAGATCGAAAAGGTCGACGAAATGGAAGCTGTTATGACGGAGCGACTGTTGCTGTCAGGGTACGAGCACATTGGCCTTGGACATTTCACACTCACGGGCAGTGTCATGCATCGGGCCAAACAGCAAGGCCAGCTGCAGCGTGGCTTGATGGGTTATATGATCGGCGCCGGCGCGGATACGCTCGGCTTCGGTGCGGGTGCAACCTCGTCAATCGAAGACTTCCTGTTCCGAGCGCCCGAGGATATCGATGCTTATATGCGCAATACTCAGCGCGGAGGCTTGGCGATAGAAGCCGGATACTGCGCGGATATCGCCACCGAGCGAGCAAGATTCATCGTGGAGCGCATGTTGTGCGACGGCGTCTGTCGCGAGCGAGACTGGTCTGTCTCATTTGATATACCTTTTAACCGATATATCGATGCGCTCGGATCGTACATCCAGCCTCTCGTCGTGGACGATATTTTGACATTTGACCAGCACACTTTGACAGTAACTGAGCGAGGTCGAAAAAGCCTCGGGCGTATCGTTGAAACGTTCGAAAAATCGTTACAAGACAGGGCTCTAGTGTCACTGCACTCAAACACCGGTTCTGTTACTCTCACCTGACACACGCAGACGGGATCAGGTTATGGGGACCACGACACCGATATTGCGCGGACAGGTCGCCGAAGCGAGGTGCAGCGACTGTCAGGTGGGCCAGTTTTGTCTGGCTGCAGGATCCGATGAAGAGACGTTGAGGAAGCTCGATGAGTTACTCCACGTCGATGGCTCGGTCGATTCCGGAGAGTACGTCGCTCGCCGGGGTGATGCCTTCAAAGGTGTCATGGCGGTTCGATCGGGTTGCTTCAAGAGTTACCGGGTCGACCGCGAAGGTCGAGAGCAGGTACGTCGTTTCCATTTTCCTGGCGAGCTCATTGGCCTGGATGCCGTCAGTATGGGCGTATATCAGGACAGCACAGTGGCTCTGCAAAAAGGAGCTACCTGCGCCATCGATTATCGCCAGCTTCTAGAGTTATCCTGCTGCGCGTCCGGGCTTCAGCAGCAACTGTTCCGATTGTTTTCGGGCCAGCTTGCAGCACAGCAGTTGCACGCAGGAGAGTTCTCAGCGGAGGAGCGGATCGCGGCTTTCATCGTCGATATCTCGGCGCGCCTGGCTTCGCGAGGTTGGGACGGCGATCAGTTTGAGTTGGCGATGTCGCGCGGTGATATCGGCAATCATCTTGGGCTTGCGACCGAAACGGTGAGTCGCGTTTTCAGTCGGCTCCGCTCGGCAGGTGTGCTCACTGTGCGACGCAAACATATCGTGATCACCGATCGCGCCTCACTCGAGAGTATGGCGGAGAGTATTCTTACCGCTTGAGTCGGTCGGCGTGAGCGAATCACGCCCAACAATCGGTGAACTCAGCTCGCGCTGTCGTTACTATGGGCACGTCTTTTTAGGAGTGTCCCGATGTTCGATGTTTCCCCTTTGCCCGGTGATCCGATTCTTGCCTTGATGGCGGCCTATCGGGCCGACGCCTCGGACAAAAAAGTCGATCTCGGTGTTGGTGTCTACCAAGATGACGCAGGCGCCACACCGGTATTGCAGGCGGTCACTGGCGCCGAGCAACGCATTCTTGAGGCGCAGCGCACGAAGAGCTACGTCGGCATCGCCGGTCTGGATGCATTCAATGACGGCATGACGCGTATGCTCCTCGGTGATAGCCATTCTGCGTTGGTAGCCGGACGAGTGACTACCGTGCAAACAGCGGGCGGCTCGGGTGGTCTGCGGGTAGCGGGTGAGCTCATCGCCAGCTTGCGACCCGATGCGACGATCTGGGTGACAACGCCGACCTGGGCAAACCACCAGCCGTTGCTTTCATCGACGGGCCTGAATCTGGAACCGCTGCGTTATTACGACAGTGCGACGGGCACGTTGGACGGTGAAGGCTTCCTCGAGGATGTCAGGGCGATACCTGAACGCGATGTGATTTTGTTGCACGGCTGCTGCCATAACCCGACCGGCGCGGACCTTGATCAGAGTCTCTGGCGGCAGGTGGCGAGTATTTGCGCAGAGCGCAATATTTTGCCGTTTGTTGATACTGCCTATCAGGGGTTTGGACGCGGACTCGACGCAGACGCCGAAGGCGTACGAATGCTTGCAGAGCAGGTGCCGGAACTGCTGGCCGTGAGTTCCTGCTCGAAGAATTTTGGGCTATACCGCGAACGCACAGGTGCGCTGACCGCAATTACCGCCACCGCTTCGCAAGCCCAAGCGATTCGCACGCACTTAATGAAAATCACGCGTTCCATGATCTCGATGCCCCCTGATCACGGTGCAAGAATCGTTGCGACGATTCTCACCGATCAGGGACTGCGCGATACGTGGCTGGACGAGCTCGCAACCATGCGCGAGAGAATGGCCGCGCAGCGCCGAGGTTTTGTCTCTGCGCTGGAAGCGCACGGTCTGGCTGAGCGATTCGCATTTGTGGCCGAGCAGTCGGGCATGTTCTCGCTGCTGGGCATCGACAAAGCGACGATCGGCAAGCTGCGTGAGGACTGGCACGTCTACATCGTTGGCTCGAGCCGGGTAAACGTGGCCGGAATGACGGGCAGTCGCGTGGGTTATATCGCCGAAGCTCTCGCAGCCACCATCGCGGCTTGATCGTTGCGTACGATGGCAGCAAAGCGTTTGGTGTCGCGCAGTAGCTCGCCAATCTCGGCGGCAGGCAGGGGCTTGGAGAAGTAGTATCCCTGAATCTCGTCGCACCGGCGGCGCATCAGGTACTCGAGTTGCGAGTAGGTCTCGACGCCTTCGGCAACAGTCTTGAGCTTGAGGCTGCCGGCCATACTGATGATCGCGTTACAGATAGCGACAGCGTCTTCGTCAGGAATATCGCAGACGAAAGAACGATCGATCTTCAGTGAATCGATCGGAAACTGTCGCAGATAGGCGAGCGACGAGTATCCGGTGCCGAAGTCGTCGATGGCCAGCGAGATACCAATTTCACGTAGGGTCTGCAGCGCGTCACGAGTCTGTTGCACATCCTGCATCAACACACCTTCGGTCAACTCTAGTTGCAGCGACTCCGCATCCAACTCGTGTGTCCCGAGTGCCGCTTCGACCACTGAGGCCACATCGTCCTGCCAGAACTGCTGACTCGACAAGTTGACCGAGATGGGAATAGCGGGCATACGTGCTTGCTTCCACACTGCCATCTGACGACAGGCTTCCTGAATGATCCAGCGACCGATCGGGACGATGAGTCCGGTATCTTCCGCAATCGGAATGATCTTTCCGGGGGAAACCCATCCGCGTTCCGGGTGCTGCCATCGCAGCAGTGCCTCTGCACCGGTGATGCGCCAGTCGCCGACGCGGACTTTGGGTTGGTAGTGCAACTCAAACTGGCCCTGCTCAAGTGCCCTCCTGAGATCGATTTCGAGGTCGAGTCGCTCCAACGAGCGTACCGAAGTCGTCTCCGTGCAAAAAGAGAATCCCGAACGCCCGGCCTGCTTCGCCTGGTACATCGCGACGTCAGCCGTTTTCAGAAGTGTCTCTTCGTCCTCGCCGTCATTCGGATAAATCGCAATGCCGATGCTCGGTGTCACCACAAACTCGTGACCTGTGAATTCGAACGGTGCCTTCAGCGTTTCGATGATGCGTGATGCAACGCTTTCAATGTTCTCGACCGCCTTCTCGTTTCTCACGAGCAGCGTAAACTCATCGCCGCCGAGTCTGGCGACGTTACCGCTGTCCGCAAGCCCGCCTTTGTCCGTGCGTGAGAGCGTGTCTTCAGAGCGCAAGCATCGCTCCAAGCGCAGGGCAACCATCTTGAGCAGTTCATCCCCGGTCGTGTGGCCGAGTGTATCGTTGATGCGCTTGAAGTGATCGAGGTCGATATACAGCAGGGCGAAGCGCGATCCATTGGCACGAGCGCGATCCATACAGTGACGCAACTCGCTGGAGAAGAACTGCCGGTTGGGCAGTCCTGTTAGCGGATCGTAGTACGCCAGCTGGTGAATGCGGTCCGTTGCTTCGCGCTGTTCGGTGACATCGCGGACGACGGCGAGCACGTTTTGATCGGACTGTTTGCCCAGTCGGATTTCAAAGTGTTGTTTTCGTCCTTTACGATCCATGAGTGAGATCGCGGTCTCTATCGGCTCGCCGGTCTCCAACACCTTTTCTGTGTGTTGCGTACAAAACGACTCGATCTCTCGACGCAAGATATGCTCTTGTGCATCCCAAGATTCGGTGCGCAGCGCCAATTGGTCAGTGCCTGTCGAGTTGTATTGGATGAGTGAGGCGTTGTCGCCAATGACCTGGTTTCGAGCATTCAGAAGGAACAAACGGTCGGGCAGTGCCTGTACGATCGCCTTGACTCGAGAATGTGACTCTCGCAACGCAAGCTGGGTCTGCGAACTGCGAAGAATGTATCTGACTCGGTGCGAGAGTACCGACCAGCTGATAGGTTTCACAATGAAGTCGGTGGCGCCAACCTCATAGGCGGCGTTGACCGACTCCGGATCCTCGCGACCGGTAATCATGACGACCGGCGTATAACGCAGCCCTGGTTGTTGTCGAATCCAGGCCGTGAGCTCGAAACCGTTCATGCCAGGCATGTCGACGTCCAGCAGGATGATATCCGGCTTATTGCGCTCTATCTTTCGCATACCCGCTTCGGCATTGTCAGCGTCGACGACGAGGAAGCCGGCATGCTCGAGGAAACGTCGGGTCATCAATCTGATCGTTGCTTCGTCATCGACGATCAGCACGAGCGGGGGTCGGTCCGGAAACGAACCTGTAATGCTCTCGAAGATGCCTGTGAGGTCGTTGGCCATATCAGGCGACTTGCTTGGTGCGCCGTTCTGCCAAAGCGGCTGTTGAACGCTCGAAGGTACGATCTGCGTTTGCCCACAGGCTGCGCATCGCGCTCGGATCGTCGTCACGCGCCAGCTGCTCGAGCTCTGCGCACTGACTGGCGAAGTGAGCAAGGCCGACTGCCGCGCTGCTGGACTTGAGTGCATGTGCACAGCGTCCCGCTTCGGCGGCGTCGCCATTATCCAATGCATCGCGAATACGCCCGACAAGGCGTTCGGATGACACAAAATATTCGTCCAGAATTTCATCGAAGATGGTGCTGTCGCCATCATCGTCGAGCATGCGAATCTGGTCCAATGCAGCGTCATCGATCAACTCGACGTATACAACATCGCTGTAGGTTGCCGAGACATTGATGCCATCCGTCGACCGAATCCACTTGTCCAGCATAGTCTCAAGCTGTTCTTTGGTGAATGGTTTCGTGAGGTAGTCGCTCATCCCTGCGTCCAGGCACCGTTGACGGTCTCCCGAAAGCGCATTGGCGGTCAAAGCGACGACCGGCAGCGATTCGAGCTCGGCCGTCTGGCGGATTCGGCGTGTCGCCTCGAAACCGTCCATCTCCGGCATCTGACAGTCCATGAAGACGAAGTCGAATGATTGTTGCTGAAGCAATTCGAGTGCCTCACCGCCATGGTTGGCAATTTGCACCTGAACCCCAATTCGTTTGAGAATCTCGGTGGCGACGCATTGATTCACGATATTGTCTTCCACCAAGAGAACGCGTCGGAAGTCAGGGTCTCTCGCGGAATCTTCAGTGCTCTCCATGCGTGCCTTCACCTGAGGGTGCCGTGTAATGCAGTCGAAGAGTGCTGAGGGGTGAATCGGTTTGCTGAGCGTTGTGTTAGCAATCGGATCGGACAGCGTTGAGGGCTGACTGCCGTTGTCGTCAGGCGCGAGCATGACCAACAGAATGTCGGCGAACTCCTCTGCGTTGCGCAGCATCTCGATAAAGGTGGCCAGCGCTGGCTTGGCGACCTCGGCGCTCACAAACACCATGCCGATGCTGCGACCCTCTTGCACGGCTGTTCGCAGCTCAGTAATTCCGGAAGGAATATCCAACGCCGTGTTGACGCTGATGCCCCACGACCTTAAACGGGCTTCGAGTAGACGGCGTGCGGCCACATCACTATCGATGATCAGTGCGTAAGAGTCGCGCAATGCCTCCGGTAGCGCTCTGTCTGCGCGGATTGTGGTATCCGAACTACCAAGCACACCGTGTACGCGCGCGACAGTGCCTCCCGTGTCGGGTTGCTCAATGGTGAGTTGTGCATTGAGCATGTCGCACAATTGGCGTGCGATGACCAGTCCGAAGCCGACACGCTCGGCACGCTCCAATGACTCGCGCTGATCCGGCAACGTGAACACGACATCGAGTATCTCGGGTGCGATTCCGGGCCCGGTGTCCTCCACACGCAGCTCGAATCGGTTCTGCCCATCGTCTAACTCGCAGCTTGCATAAACGCGAACACAACCCTTCGGGGTGTAGCTCAGTGCGTTGCTTAGTAGATTGGACAGTAGCTGGCTGACACACCATGCATCGAAGTTCACCACACGTTCGCATTGTGAGTCCATATGGCAGTGCAGGCTCAATCCTGCTTCAGATGCCCGCGGCGCAGCGAGTTCGACAGTTGATTCCACAACACTGCGAAGCGATTGAGTGACCACGGGTATGTTGCCCCTTTTCTCCACGGTGGCGAAATTGCCCCGGTTTCTTATATCCATCATTGTGATATAGCGGCACTCCCAAACCCCGCTTTAATCGTTTAGTCTCCAGAAGTGGTGTCACAACGGATGTGACATAACGCTATTGCGAGCCCGCCTTACTAAAGCCGTGTAGGTGCGCGCCGCTAATACTATTCGGTGTGTCGAGAACGCATCGAAACGACAAAAGGAATTGGATATGCACGTACTTGTCGTCGAAGACAATGCAGCCGATGCGGAGATGGTGACGATGTCCCTTCAACGCGTTGACAGCAACATAAACGTGACCTCGGTCGAAACACTGCAGGAAGCGGTCGAGAAGATCGATAGAGGTACTTTCGATATCACGTTGCTGGATCTTACGTTGCCCGATAGTCACGGCCTGAGTTCCATAAAGGACTTGCAGCGAGTCGACGAGACGATGCCAATCATTGTGCTCAGCGGCGATGATCGTGAACAGATGGCGCTGTCAGCGGCCAGGTTAGGTGTCGAAGACTTTATCGCTAAAGGCGATTCCGTAGGCGCGCCATTTGTGCGTACCTTACGCTACGCGATTGAACGCAAGAAGGGCGAGCAGCGCCTTCGCGATCTTGCAGATTTCGATCAGCTGACCCGCTTGTCGAATCGACAGCGATTCAATCGGCAGCTCCTGAAGGCGGTCGGACATGCCGAGCGCAGCGGTGAGCTGATGGCGCTGTTGTTCATTGATCTTGACGAATTCAAGGAGATCAACGATACGCTCGGTCACCACGCGGGTGATGAGCTACTAACTCAGGCTGCGATGCGATTCCGCTCATGTGTGCGCACTGGTGATCTGGTCGGACGCCTCGGCGGTGATGAGTTTGCGATTCTTGCAGAGTCTCTCAATAGCCCCTATGACGCCGAAATCGTTGCTGCCAAAATTCTCGAAGCATTACAGATGCCTTTTGTTCTGGGTGGGCACTCCGTCACGATCGGCGCAAGTATCGGTATTTCGATGTACCCACATGATGCGAGTGATACCGAAGAACTTCTGACCAGGTCCGATATTGCGATGTATCAGGCCAAGCGCAATGGTCGTAACAACATCATGTTCTATTCGCCGGAACTCAACAAAAGCGCCGAAGCACGCAACGCCATGCTGCGTGAGTTGTCCGATGCGATCGCCAATGAACAATTCGTAGTCCAGTACCAGCCTAAGGCCTGCGCGCGAACCCATCGTTTGGTCGGCCTTGAAGCGCTAGTGCGTTGGCGTCATCCACGTCGCGGTGTCCTTGGGCCGGAAGCTTTTGTTCCCTTCGCTGAAGAGAACGGCATGATTTCCGCTATCGATGACCTTGTGATTCAACGGGTAACTAGTGACATCGTGACATGGACCGACGACCAGTTGGACGTCGTACCGGTGTCGGTAAATGTCTCTGCATCTCAGGTACTGCGCACCGATCTTGTAGAAGCAATGAACCGGCTGTTCAACCGTACCGGCGTCAACCCGGGACTGTTGCGTTTCGAACTTACCGAGTCTGTTCTGCGCGCCGAATACGGCGAAACGCGAGAAGCGTTAGCTGAGTTGCGCAAGGCGGGTGTTCAGGTTTGGCTGAATGATTTCGGGACCGGTTATTCGACGATGGGTATGCTGAATGAATTCCCATTGGACGGCCTGTGTATCGCCAGAGAATTCGTGGGTGCGCTCGATCGCAAGCGTTCGTTTGCAATCGTTAAATCGATCGTCAACCTCGCCCACAATCTTGAGCTGGGCGTAAGTGCAATCGGCGTTGAGACTGAGGATCAGTTGCGCCTACTCAAAGCGATTGGGTGTGACTCAGTGCAAGGTGGATATTATGGCGCGCCTATGGATGCGGTATCCGTTCGCAAATACTTTTTGGATGACCGAAAACAGACCGTGACGGGCATTCTGCGTGCGTTGCCAGCCATCAGCGACCAAGGGCATCAATGATCGAAGAAGATTCACAACGACAGGTTTTCGCGCGAGCGTTGTCGCAGGACTACGCGTCATTGCTTCGTTCTGCACGCCAGCTGTCGGCATACGTCAGGGAAGACCTCTTGAGGGACAATCCTGATGCCGCGATGCACGCGCTCGGAATGCTCGATCTGCGTTTGGCGGGGATGGATCGATTCGTTAATGACTTGATACGTTACTGCCGTGCAGGACAGCGGCATGTCACTCCAGAGCAATTCAGTCTGACTGAGCTAGCCGAAATTGTGTTCAGGAAGCAGAACGTGAATCCGAGTGCGGAATTGGTAATTTCGGTTGCGCAGGATCAAATCGTGGCCGATTTGTCGGCCATGCGTATGGTTCTCGACGAGTTGTTTCGCAATGCGATTACGCACCACCCGAGCCCATCGACACTGCAGATTCATATCGAGTCATCAGCCGCAATGGGTGCGGGCACGTTGATCGTCGTGCGCGATAACGGCGCAGGTGTGCCTGACGGGATGTTGACCAAGATCGCGCAACCGTTCGTCAAACTGTCAACTAACGGGAAATCGGCCGGTCTGGGGCTGTCGATTATCTCGCGTGAGCTTGAAGCTATGGGTGCCCAGCTGCAATTCCGGGCAGGCGGTACTGGTCTGTCCGCGGTGATCGTGCTTCCGGCTCATATGACGGCAACGCAGGACGATCGTCGCCCGGCGATCGAACCACTCGACTCGCAGTCCGCACCGAAGCTTCGGATTGTCTAGAAAATAATGCTGGAAACGCCTTCGATTGGCTGTTGGCGGGGTCTGCGTCAGGGCAATGCCAAGCGCGTCTGCGTCTACGAGCTTGTCAAGAATTCTCGGGCTCTTTACGCCAGATTGTGAGTGCTCGAGGGGCGTCGACGCCCATCTTTACGCGGTGTCCGGCGCCCGAAAACACGGTTATCTCGATCGGGCCATCACCGAAGATTTCCCGCAGAGGGGTATTCGGATCCACATCAGCAGCGGGTTCGATGAGAATCGATTCTGCATTGCGGCGGCTGACGATCAGCATTGCTGACTCCTTGTCATTAAACCTGGCATCCTGGCCGTTCCTGCGTTGCGTCTAGACTTCCGCCAGCGCCCGATACTGCCCCGTGGTGTCTGCTTTGCCGTCCGGATTGTAAGTCTCTGTATCAGAGGTTCCGTCTTGGCCACGCATCACGCGGAGCGCTTCCTGTTTCTGCTTCTGCTGCGAAGCGATGATAATGCCGTTACCGTTATTGGCTTCGCGGCATTCCGAGAGCAGGGCGATGACTTTGGACCACACAGCCTCCAACGCGCCATCACGGTCATTGCGGCGAACGTACGAGGTCATGCCTTGCATAGTGTCTTCCACGTCGTCTGCGGCCAGCATTGCCTGACGCGAGTGACCGAGTTTCTCAAGCGCATCCAGATGCATTTTCTTGCGTGAAACACAGCTGCTCAGTGCATCGCTATCGTCATCACGAAGTGCATTGCGCTCGTCATACAAGGCATTCAACAAGCGCTCCGCGGCGCGCTGCGTCTCATTCAGCAGCGCGAGGATACGGTCAAAGCGTTTGATGCCTTCAGTGCTCATTTGTCTTAACCGCGCTCTACGTCACTGCGAAGAATCTTATCGGCAATCTGACGGTCGTCGATTTCGTAGCTACCGTCTTGTATGGAAGCCTTGATCGCATCAACACGCGCTGCATCAACATCTGGTGCCTCGGCAACCGCGTCTTCGATCCGTGCGAGCAACTTGGCGTTGTCGGTCAGCGCGACGGTTTCGGCAGGGCGTGCATTCGGCGCTTCGCCTTGCTGCTCGGCCGGGGTCTCGCTACCGACTCGTCGATTGCTGCCGACGTCAGCGATCTTCGGCAGAACGCCGGTGTTCACTCCATCGATTTCGTTAGACATAATCTTAATCATCCAAAAAGTTATCCCTCTGTGCCCCAGCTAGCGGCGACACAGACGTTAACTTTAGCCCGAAACATGAAAAAAAACGGTGAATGTGACGCAGTCGGTGGTCAGGGTGAGATCAGAACGTCGCCGCCGGGCTGGATGGTCCCTTCGACCGTACGCCCGGAACTTTGATTGCGTACCCGTACACGCTGTCCGATCGCACCGTCCTCCAGCGCCTCGCCACTCATCTTGATTCTTGCGCCGCGAATAGAGGCGATTAGCGTGACGGTCTGCCCTTTATGAACATCGGTTCGGTCGCTAACCGCTGCGGGCGTGACGACGCTGCCCTCGGGCAGCGAACGAGTCAGAGTCCGACCGACTACCATATTAGGGTCAGCGAAATAGCCGAGAGACATCGTCGAAATATCGACGCGCCTCAGACGCAAATCGGTGGCAGTCAGGCGGTGACCGCGAGAAAAATGGCCGCCCAGCACTACAATGGGTTGCCACGCGATTGTCCGCACTGAGACATAGACCTGCCATTGCTGGTTGCTTCGGCAACTCACGCCGACCGTCACTCTGGGGCCATCAGTAGGCCCGGGATATCGCGTGACGAGCGGTTCATCGCAACGCCCGACTCGCAGGTTGCTGTCCAGCCGATCTGCCTTCGCGCTTGAGCCAGAGGTATCCAGCCCACGGTCTGCCGCGATGCGTCGTTCGGCAGCGCGCGCGATGTCTTCGACCGGATGCCAGCTCGATTCAGCGTTGGCGATGACAGGTTCAGCGAGCAAGCTGCTGATCAATGCGCAAAGCACACACCTTATATGGAGGGTCGTCATGTGTCGTTTACCTTCGTTGCTTACGCGGACCGTTCATTGACACGACAGCTGCAAAGTTTGTGCCACGCGAAAAACGTCAGATCGTTGACACCTGCCGGTCGTGCGTTGCCGTTTAAGCGGCGGTTTATTGCCACTCGCGGTGCTGAAACGACGTGCGCTCAGCGCCGAAAGCAGGTCATATAGCGGCTTCACGGAAATTGGCACAGCGCTTGCTAAGAGTCCCTTGAGTAAGAACCGAAGGACACGCCATGAAGGTGGATCCGTTTGCACAACATGCTGAGGCCTTGTCGTTACGCGCTGCGCGTAATGAGGTGCTGGCGACCAATCTCGCCAATGCCGACACACCGGGTTATCTAGCTCGCGACTTTGATTTCGCCGCTGCATTGAGCGGCAATGGGAATCAGTTTTCCACGTTGCGGGTTGCAACGACGGATAGCGGCCACATGGCGCCGCAGGAGCGTTTTCTCGACACCCGCACCGCCCTCGCATGGCGCGTTCCGACACAGCCGAGTGTTGATGGCAACACTGTGGAGACCGACGTTGAACAGGCGGAGTACGCGAAGAATGTTATCGGCTACCAGGCCAGCCTTCGTTTCCTGAATCAGAAGATCTCCGGGCTTCGCCTCGCAATCCGAGGAGATCTGTAATGGCCTTAAATCGTGTAATGGATATCGCGGGTTCGGCGTTAAATGCACAATCGGTCCGTCTGAACACCACCGCCAGTAATCTCGCGAACGCCGGTAGCGTGTCGGGTGACCCGAACAAGGTTTACCGCGCGCGAAACCCTGTATTTGAGGCGATTCCGGGATATCAAACCTCACCCTCATTTCGGGTGTTTGCCGAAAACGCAACGGCAAGCTACGGCGTTCGAGTCACCGATGTCGTGGAAAGCCAGCAACCGCTTACCCAGCGCTACGCACCGGATCACCCTGAAGCGGATGCCGACGGCAACGTGTATGTCACGAACGTCAACACGGTGGCCGAGATGGTCAATATGATCTCTGCGTCGCGCGCTTACCAATCCAACATTGAAATTATGACGACGACCAAGGAGTTGTTGGTGCAGACCTTGTCGATCGGTCGTAGCTAAGGAGTAGCTGTCAGTGACTAATAGTATTGATTTTGGTGCGTTGCAGGATATCGGTCTTACAAATCAGACACGCGGCGTTGAAACGCAAGATGTCGGACAAGACGAGTATCTGACACTAATGCTGGCGCAATTTGAGAACCAGGACCCATTCGAGCCCATGGAAAACGGTGAGTTCCTGGCGCAGCTCGCGCAGTTCTCTACAGCCAGCGGTATCGAAGAGTTACAGCTCTCGTTCGACAGCTTCAGCGATCGACTGGTATCCGATCAGGCGCTTCAAGCCTCTGCGCTTGTAGGTCGTGAGGTACTTGTGAACTCAGAGCTGGCGCGTTCAGACATTCAGGGCCAGGCGATCAGCGGTGCGCTCCAGATGGAGGGCGCTAGCGGCGCGGTGCGGGTCGATGTGCTGGACGCTTCCGGGCAGCTTGTGCAATCGCTTGAACTCGGCACTCGGGTTGCCGGCGATACGGCATGGCAGTGGAACGGACAAATGTCTGACGGCTCACCAGCGCCACCAGGAGTCTACCAATTTCGTGCCACGGTTCAGCGTGGTTCGGATTTCGAAAGCGTCCCAACACTTCTGCGCAGCGATGTGGGTAGTGTCACGCTCGATCCGACCGGCCAGGGCATCACAGTCAACAGCAGCTTACTCGGCAGTTTTTCGTTTGCCGACGTACGCGAAATTTTTTGATACGAAGGAGCAGTCCGCATGGTATTTCGAATCGCCCTTAGTGGCCTCAACGCTGCCGCAACCGATCTTGGTGTCACGGCCAATAATATCGCGAATGTCAACACGACCGGCTTCAAAGAGTCGCGAGCGCAGTTCGCTGAAGTTTTCGCGGTGGGTGCACAGAGTGTTAGTTCATCTGCGGCGGGAAGTGGTGTTCGACTTTCGGATATTTCGCAGCAGTTTACTCAGGGCAATATCGACTTCACACAGAACGCGCTCGACCTTGCGATCTCGGGCGAAGGCTTTTTCGTACTCAACGATGGTGGCCAGCGCCTGTACACACGCGCCGGTGCTTTTTCAGTCGATCGGGAGGGTTTTGTTGTCAACACCTCGGGGTTGAGGTTGCAGTCATATCCCGTCGGTGCGGATGGATTGTTCAACACGGGTAACCTCACAGATCTGCAGTTACAGACCGGGTCTAACCCGCCGCAGGAAACAGCCAATATTGAGTTTGGTGTCAACCTGCCTGCCGACGAGTCTCCACCGGTGAACCCGGTTTTCGATCCAGCGGATGCGTCGAGTTTTAACTTCACAACCGCCGTCACCATCTTTGACTCGCTGGGTGCATCTCATACGGCCACCTCATACTTTATCAAGGGTGCCAACCCTAACGAGTGGACCGTTCAAACCACGATTGATGGAAATGCGGTCGGTGTGCCGCAGCCCGTGGTGTTTGGTCCTGATGGTCGGCTTCAGTCTCCTGTGGGTGGCGCGTTGACACTGCCGCCTTACGACCCACTGAATGGCGCGAGCACCGTTGATGTGACGCTGCGGTTTATCGAAACCACGCAGTTTGGTGAAAACTTTGGCGTGAACTCGGTGATTCAGGACGGATTCACCACCGGTCGACTCACCGGTCTGGAAGTGAGCTCCACGGGCGTTGTGTTTGCGCAGTTCAGTAACGGTCAGTCAACCTCGTTAGGTCGTCTGGCACTAGCGCGTTTCACCAACCCGCAGGGCCTCCAGCAGGATGGTGATACAAACTTCGCAGAGTCCTTCGAGTCTGGCGATGCCGCTCTTGGTGATGCAGGCACAGCCCGCTTTGGTCTGATCCAGGCAGGTGCATTGGAGGCTTCCAATGTCGACCTTACCGCGCAGCTCGTAAATATGATTACCGCGCAGCGGAACTTCCAGGCGAATGCCCAGATGATTTCGACCGCGGATACGGTAACGCAGACGGTAATTAACATTCGGCGATAGTCGCTAACGGAGCCGGCACATGGATCGTATGGCTTATATTGCAATGACCGGAGCGCGCCAAACGGAATTGGCGCAGGCGGTGACCAGCAACAATCTCGCGAATATCTCTACGACAGGTTTTCGTGCGGACTTGCATGGATTCCGCAGTTTGCAGGTTGCAGGCGAGGGCGCTTCAACTCGCCACAACGCGATTGCGGAAACCTACGCTACGGATTTTTCGCCTGGCGCCACGGTAACCACGGAGCGCGATCTGGATGTCGCGATTGCCGGTCAGGGTTTCCTGGTCGTTCAAACCGCCGATGGCGGTGAGGCGTATACCCGAGCAGGCGATCTCAGAACGAATAGCGCAGGTCAGCTGCTGACCGCAAAAGGTGACCCTGTTCTCGGTGATAGTGGTCCGATAGCGATCCCACCTAGCACATCCATCACCATTGGCACGGACGGCACGGTCTCAGTCCAGGTGTTGGGCCAAGGTCCGCAGACCCTTGCGGCGGTCGGTCGCTTGCGTTTGGTGAACCCACCTTTGGCATCCCTCGAAAAGGGTGCGGACGGGTTATTCCGTCGAACCGACGGTGAGGCCTCACCGGCCGATGCATCGGTCAAGCTCACGCCAGGCGCACTGGAGACCAGCAACGTCAATGTCGCCGAAACACTAGTCACCATGATCAGTTTGGCGCGCCAATATGAATTGCAGGTCAAGACCATGACGACCGCGGAAGAAAACGCAGACGCAGCAGCGGGACTGCTGCGCATTCGATAAAGGGAGTATCTGAATGAACCAGGCACTTTGGGTCGCAAAGACCGGGCTGGATGCCCAGCAAACCCGCATGACGGTGGTCTCGAACAACCTCGCCAACGTCAATACAAATGGCTTCAAGCGCGGGCGCGTAGTGTTCGAGGATCTGATCTACCAAAACCAACGTCAGGTCGGTGGCCAGAGCTCGCAGAACACCGTGCTGCCATCGGGCCTTAATGTCGGTACCGGGGTTCGCGTTGTTGCCACCGAGCAACTGCATACGCAGGGCAGTATCTTGCAAACCGAAAACTCACTCGACATGGCGATTCTTGGCCGCGGCTATTTCCAGGTGTTACTGCCGGACGCAACGCTTGGATATACGCGAGACGGTGCGTTCCAGCAGGATGCTCAGGGCCAGATTGTAACGGCGAGCGGCTATCCCATTCAGCCACCGGTTACGCTGCCCCCGCAGACTCAATCCATCACGATTGGCGTCGACGGGACCGTATCAGCAACCCTGCAGGGGCAGTCAGCACCCGTGCAGGTCGGCACGATTCAAACGGTTGATTTTGTCAATCCGGTTGGTCTCCAGCCGCGCGGAGAGAATCTCTACCTGGAAACGGTCGCCAGCGGTACCGCACAGCCCGGAACTCCTGGCCTTAACGGCTTGGGTGGTATTCAACAGGGCGCCCTCGAAGGTTCGAATGTCAATGTCGTCGAGGAGCTCGTCAATATGATCGAGACCCAACGCGCCTACGAAATGAACTCGAAAGCGATTTCGACGAACGACCAGATGCTTCAGTTCCTGAACAACAACATCTAGTGATCTCCATGAAATTGCAAAAATTCATAACGGTGTTCGTGCTTACTGGCCTCTCGGCTGGCTGCAGTTTCGGGATACCGCAAAGGGTCGACTACTCACCGCCGCCACCGGTCATCATAGCCGCACCGCCGGCGACGTCGGGTGCGATATATCAAGACGGTATTGACGTGCGCCTGTTCGAGGATCTTCGTGCGCATCGTGTCGGCGACATCATCACGATTCGTCTCAACGAGAACACGACCGCGTCGAAATCCTCAAGCACTGCGACATCGAAGAGTGGTGATGCAGATATCGCGACACCCAATATTCTTGGCCAGGATGTCTCACGTGATGGCAACCCCATACTGTCGGCAACGCTGTCCAGCGAGACGGAGTTCTCCGGCGAGGGCAGCAGTGCGCAGAGCAACAGTCTCGATGGTGATATCACAGTAACGGTCATTCAAAGATTGCCAAACGGCAACCTGATGATACGTGGCGAGAAATGGGTAACGCTGAATCAAGGTGATGAGTTCATCCGGCTGAGCGGCATCATCCGACCTGCTGATATTGCACCGGATAACAGCGTCGCGTCGAGTCGTGTTGCCGATGCGCGAATCACCTACAGCAGCAAAGGTGTGCTCGCCGCCGCAAACAAGATGGGCTGGCTACAGCGCTTCCTTCAATCCATGTGGTTCCCGAACTGATGCGATATCCAATACGATTTCTGATTCTGGGTGTGCTAGTCCTATCGGCTTGGCCGGTATCTGCGAGTGCGGAACGTCTACGCGATCTGACTTCCGTCGGTGGTGTACGTACTAACCAGCTGGTTGGATACGGCTTGGTCGTTGGTCTGAATGGGTCAGGTGACCAGACGGCACAGACACCATTCACTGTGCAGAGTCTGAACAACATGCTGAATCAGTTCGGTATCACGGTACCGCCGGGTGTCCAGCCGCAGCTGACTAACATCGCCGCGGTATCCGTTCACGCGGAGCTGCCGCCGTTTGCGAAGCCAGGCCAGACGTTCGATGTCACGGTGTCCTCGATCGGCAATGCGCGCAGCCTTCGTGGTGGCAGCTTGTTGTTGACGCCCTTGCGTGCGGTTGATGGCAACGTCTATGCATTGGCGCAAGGCAATCTGATTGTCGGTGGATTCGGCGGTGAAGGTCTCGATGGGTCCAGGATCACCGTGAATATCCCGAGCGCCGGTCGGATTCCATCAGGCGCCACAGTAGAGCGCGCGGTCTCTACGGCTTATGCCGATGTGCCGATGGTGATGCTCAACCTGCACACGCCTGACTTCACCACCGCGACTCGTGTAGAGGGTGCGGTAAACCAACTGCTTGGTCCGGGTACCGCTGAAGCCATTGACGCCGGCAGTATCCGAGTTGCAGCGCCGCAAAGACCAGGAGCGCGCACCTCGTTCCTAAGTGTGCTCGAAAACATTGAGGTGGACCCGGCCCCGGTTGCCGCCCGAGTCATCATCAACTCTCGCGCTGGAACGGTGGTGATCAGTGACAATGTCACCGTCACGCCAGCCGCGGTGGCGCATGGTTCCCTTGTCGTCACCATCAGCGAACAACCGTTCGTGAGCCAGCCGGAACCGTTCGGTGCCGGTGAGACAGTGCTCGCTACTGACTCGGAGGTGAGCGTCGAGGAGGAAGAAAATCGCATGTTCCTGTTTGCACCCGGTACAAGTCTGAATGAAATCGTGCAAGCGGTTAACGCCGTAGGTGCGGCGCCTGGTGATCTGGTTGCGATTCTGGAAGCACTCAAACAGGCAGGCGCGTTGCGCGCTGAGCTGATCGTGATTTAGCTATGACGAGTGTCACCGACTTCACTCAGTACGCGGCGCTTCGAGCCGATGCCCAAGCGAATGATGATGGTGCGCTACGGTCGGTAGCGGAGCAGTTTGAAGCGCTCTTCGTGCAGCAGATGCTGAAGAGCATGCGAGACGCCAGCTTCGGCGACCCCTTCTTTCCCGACACTGGTGGACACCAGGTCTATCGCGATCTACTTGATCAACAGTTAGCCGCGGACACGGCGGAGCGCGGTGGTATCGGACTTGCGGACATGATCGTTTCGCAAATGCAGCCGCGAGCACCCATTCAAGTGACGAAGGCCGTCGTTCATGAATCGCCGGCGGGATGGTCCGATCCCAAATCGTTTGTCGCCGACGTCTTGCCGCATGCGAAGAAAGCCGCGGAACGTCTCGGCGTCTCTCCGCTCGCCGTGTTGTCGCAGGCTGCATTGGAAACAGGATGGGGCCAAAAGGTGCCCGTGTCCGAGCGCCAGCAGAGCAACAACCTGTTCGGCATCAAGGCAGGCGGGAGCTGGGGAGGGGATAAGGTTGACCAGGCCACGCTGGAATTTCGTGACGGCACGGCACAACGTGAACGAGCCGCATTTCGGGCATACCCGTCTCTCGAGGCCAGTTTCTCCGACTACGCTTCGTTTCTGAGCAAATCTCGATACCAGTCGGTCTCGAACACCGGCAACGATGTTGGCGGCTTTGCCGATGCATTGCAGGCCGCCGGTTACGCGACCGACCCAAATTATGCGCACAAGATTCGTCGGATAGCGGGCAGCGAGACTATGCGCGACGCATTGGCGGCACTCAAGCAGGACGATCTGTTGTCGCTATCAACTCAACAGGCTACGTCGGAATCCGGCCGTCGCCCATAAAGGGGAGCACTAGCTGTGACTATTATCAGCACCGGCACGGATGCGCTGATCGCCTTTCAGCGATCACTGGATACCGTGGCTCAGAACATCGCCAATGCAAACACGCCCGGCTACAGTCGTCAGAACGTGACGCTGCAGGCGCGTACCCCGCAGTTCGTGGGTTTCGGCTTTCTCGGCCGTGGCGTTGAGGTTGGATCAATTACGCGCAGCTACAGCGAATTTCTGACTCAACAAGTTCAAACTGCGGGTTCCTCGGCATCGAGATTCTCAACGCTGGCGAGCTTTGCCGCTCGAGTCGATGACCTGCTGGCGGATCCGGCGGGTGGTTTATCGCCGGCGCTGTCCTCGTTCTACGCTGCTGTACAGGACTTCTCGAGTGACCCCAGTTCGGCCACTCGCACTGCGGTCTTCGCCGAGGCGGGCAATCTGGTCGCGAGATTCGATGCGCTCGACCAGCGACTGGTTGAAACGACTCGCGAATCCACTCAGGCCATTGAGCAATCCGTCGCTGAGATCAATCAGCTGGCCACGCAGCTTGCGCAATTGAACCAGCAAATCGGTCGTGGTGACGGCAACGCGCAACCCAATGATCTGCTCGACCAGCGTGACGAAGTCGTACGCCAGTTGGCAGAGCGTGTGGATGTTGCAACCGTCACAGATGCATCGGGCAACATCAACCTGTTCATCGGCAACGGCCTGTCGTTGGTAGTGGGTACGCAACAGTTCCCGATCGACGTCCGCCAGTCCGAATTCGATCCCACCCGCCGTGAGGTGGTTTATGAGGGCCTTAATGGCACGATTCCGATTGAAAACGTACTGACAGGTGGCACACTCGGCGCGCTCCTGGAATTTCAGAACGATGTGCTCGATCCCAGTCGTCGGGCGTTAGGAGCGACAGCTAGTAGCTTCGTTGGGACATTTAACACGCAGAACGCACAAGGCTTTGATGCGTTTGGCGATTTCGGACAGGACATCTTCTCTATTGGTGGCCCTCAGGTGGTGGCGTCCACATCCAACTCCGGAACGGGTTCGATTGCCGTCACCATTGAGGACCTGGGACAGATCCGCGATAGCAACTATCGATTTATTGATGATGGTGCCGGTTTCCGCGTTGTGCGGAGTGACACCGGTGAAGTTCTGCCGCTGACCGGTTCCGGAACCAATACGGACCCGTTTCGTGCCGGTGGGCTTGCGATTGTGCTCAGCGGATCAACCGACGATGGAGACCAATTCAGCATAGAGCCGACGCTTGCCGCGATTGACGGGTTGGGTCTGACGGCGCGAAACGGCAATGCATTCGCTGCTGCTGGACTGTTGCGAGGGGAAGCGGCCACGAGCAACCTCAGCGATGCCAGCATCGATGACGGTACGGTGATTGATTTCACGAACCCGAATTTGCTGGATAACGCGACGATAACGTTTGTTTCGCCGACTTCGTTTCAGGTTAACGGTGGACCTGCTCAGGTATTCACTGCAGGTTCACCTATCACGATCAATGGCGCTGAGTTTCAGGTTTCCGGCACCCCTGTCGCGGGCGATCAGTTCACGATCGGGCGCAATACGGCTGCCGAGGGTGATAATCGCAATGCGCTGCTTCTGGCAGCGACTCAGGACACAGAAGTTCTGCAAGACGGCACGCTATCGATCGGTCAGGCCTACGCACAGTTGGTCGCAGATGTCGGCAGCGTAACCGCACGTGCGCAAGCCAGTGCAGAGGCCCAGCAAGTGGTGCTGGAAAGCGCTGAAAGCCGCCGTCTCGAGGTCTCGGGTGTCAACCTGGACGAAGAGGCGGCAGACCTCATCCGTTTCCAGCAGGCGTATCAGGCTGCAGCTCAGGTGGTCAGCATCGGTAGCGAGTTGTTCGATGTGCTGCTGAACGCGACCCGGCGATAGGAGTTAGGAACCCATGCGTGTCAGTAACCTCGGATTTTTCAACAGGGCGGTCAACAACATTCAGAGTGTGCAGCGCGAGCTGAATGCGGTGCAGGAGCAAATTGCAACGGGACGCAGAATTCAGCAGCCGTCGGACGACCCTAATGGCGCGGCACGAATTCTCGACTATCAGGAGTCGCTTGCGACACTTGAGCAGTATCAGCGCAATACTGATCTGGCGAGCAACCGATTACGGCTATCCGAGGACACACTGACCCGTGTTACAGAAACACTGCAACGCGTTCGCGAGCTCACTTTACAAGGTGTCAATGCGTCCCAGACGAACGAGACTCGAGCGTTTATTGCGACTGAGTTGAACGAGAGTATCGAGGATCTTCTCGGTCTTGCGAATACCCGTGATGCGAGCGACCAGTTTTTGTTTTCAGGTTTTCAGGCGGGTACACAGCCGTTCTCGCGTACCGCGACAGGATTCACCTACAACGGCGATGATGGGCAACGGTTCATTCAGGTGTCTGCCAGTCGACAAATTCCTGATACCAATTCGGGCGATGAGATTTTTGGTCGAATCCGTGAAGGCAACGGTCAGGTGCTGGTGACCCGCGCGCCCGCGAATACCGGTACGGGCGTCGCCGTCAACGAAGTGCAAGGGCGCGTGCAGAACTACAATTTCGAACGCTTCGATATCGTGTTTGTCGCACCTGACACTTTTGAGGTTCGTGATGCTCTCGGCGCGGTCGTGTCTACCGGCGCTTTCGCGCCTGGCGATACCATTGCCGCCGGTCCGGCTCGCGTGCGCATCGACGGTGAACCTGATGTCGGTGATTCCTTCGCCGTCGATCCAGCACCGAATAGCGACTTGTTTTCTATCGTGCAGGGCATTGCAGATGCACTTGCGACGGACTCGGACGATCCACAGGAGCGTGCTGTTCTCGATAGTGCTCTCAATCGTGGCCTTGAGGGTTTGGACCGTGCGCTTGAGAGCGTCCTTGAGGTCAGAACGAGCATCGGATCGAGGTTGTCTGCCGCTGAGTCCCAGCTGGATACCAATCTCGGCACGGAGCTGGTGCTTCAGGAAGCTTTAGCCGGCGTGCAGGACCTCGATCTCGCGGAAGCCGCTTCGCGACTGGCTGCACAGGCATCGGCACTTGAGGCCGCACAGCAGTCATTTATCCGCGTGCAATCGCTGTCATTGTTTAACTTCCTCTAGCGTTACTGGCCGGCTGCGTGACCTGTATCACGTTTTGCAAATCTCTTGCTCAAGCCTCCGCGAGCCGGATTTTTTCGTCGATGGTCTCGACGGTTGATTGACATAGAAAACCCTAAAGAAAATTGACGCTTACACGATAACTGTTGGGAGCGACTCGCAAAGTGCATGCACATGATGAGTCGCGTAACCGGTAGCGGAATGCGAGCCGGACAGTAGCAAAACTAGGAGTCTTTAACTCATGACACAGTCGATTAACACCAACGTAGCGTCACTCAACGCCCAGCGGAACCTAAGCCGTTCGCAGGGTTTGTTGAACACCGCTCTGGAGCGATTGTCTACCGGTCTCCGCATCAACTCAGCAAAAGACGATGCTGCCGGTCTGGCGATTTCCGAGCGTTTTACGACGCAGATTCGCGGCCTGAACCAGGCTGTACGAAACGCTTCTGATGGTATCTCTCTGGCACAGACCGCGGAGAGTGCACTCGGTGAGCTGACCAACAACCTCCAGCGTATCCGTGAGCTGTCTGTACAGTCTGCGAACGCAACCAACTCTACCTCTGACCGTGCGGCGTTGAACGAAGAAGTTCAGCAGCGCCTTGCGGAGGTCGAGCGAATCGCCTCTCAGACCTCTTTCAACGGATTGAAAGTTCTGGACGGTACCTTCGGTAACGCGGGCTTCCAGGTCGGCGCTAACGTCGGCGAGAAGATCAACGTCTCCCTGACCACCGGTGTTCGTACTTCGCAGATCGGTCAGATTGCGACGCTGCAGGGTGCCGCGGTGAACAACACGGCGATCGCTGCAGGTAACCTGTCGATCGCTGTTGGCGGTGGCGCTGCAGTTGAGATTGGTCCTTCTGCTTCGGACAGCGCGGGTGATAAAGCCACGGCGATCAATAACTCGGGTGTCACCGGGTTGACGGCGACGGCGACCACCACGGCGGTCAGCGCGTTCACAACGTTGGCTGAAGGTGCTGCTGACGACGGTGACGAAACCTTCACGCTGGAAATCAACGGCGAAGCGATCTTCACCGCGGAAGCGGTTAGCGGCGGCGCAACGATTACCGCTCAGAACCTCGTCGACCGAGTCAACTTGTTCGCCAATGACACGGGTGTTACCGCTTCAACCGACGGCACGGACGTCACGTTCACCGCGGTCGACGGTCGTAACATCGACATTCTGCAGACGGTTGCAGGTACCGGTACGGCAGGCGGCTTGACGGACGCAGGCGTTGCTGGTTCGCTCGCGGGCACTGCGGATAACGTGGTCAACCGCGGTCAGATTACGCTGACGGCGACTGACAACATCTCGATCACCGGCGGTGGTGAAGCTCTGATCGGCTTTACCGGTAACACCTCGATTGCTCGTGATACTTCGGGCCTGGATAACGTGTCGGTAGACACCGTCACCAACGCTGAAGAAGCCATTCAGCGTGTGGATGCTGCGCTGACAACGATCGCATCTCTGCGCTCTGAGTTCGGTGCTATCCAGAACCGATTCGATTCAACGATTGCAAACCTGCAGACCGTCAGCGAGAACCTGTCCGCCTCACGCGGCCGGATTCTCGACGCTGACTTCGCGGCAGAAACAGCACAGCTGACAAAAGCACAGATCCTGCAGCAGGCCGGCGTATCGGTCCTGACTCAGGCGAATGCTCAGCCTCAGCTTGCTTTGAGCCTGCTGCAGTAAGCGATCGCTGATGTCCTGGCGGAGTGGCAAGGAAGCCGCTCCTGTCTGAGGGGATCAACATGGAAAAGATTGATGGAATTTCCCTTGCGGTGGCTAAGTCTGCTGCGGCGGGAACGGCGAAAGCCACAGAAGATGATGGGACGCGGAGCGTCCCAGGTGGCGCTCAGCGTGCAGACGGACTTGCACCCGGCGCTGCCGTTACCGCGCCACCAAGCGAGGTTCCAGCCGAGGTTGTTGTGGATGATGCGGCGGTTGAGCAAGCGCTTGCGGAGATTCGTGAGATGGCCCAACGCGTAGCGCCACAACTGAAATTCGAAAGCGATCGTGAGAATGACATGGTCATCATCAAGGTGCTCGACCGGGTAACCGGCGAGATTATCCGTCAGTTACCACCGGAGGCGGTGGTAGACGCCCAGGCGAAGGGTCTGGATGGATTACCAACGCTCATCGCGGATTTCGTCTGATCGCAGCAAAGGAATGTTGATATGGTCGGTATAGTCTCATCGGGCATCGGTTCCGGTCTGGATATCCAGGGACTGGTGCAGCAGCTGGTGGCCGCAGAAGGGCAGGCCACGTCACAACGCTTGCTTGTCCGCGAGACGCGTTTCCAGGGCGAGCTCTCAGCGCTCGGTAGTCTCCGAGCAGCACTCGACGAGTTTAAAACCGCTGCCGAGAGGCTGAGTGAGGCCGAGATCACGGCAGCACGGTCAGCAACCAGCAGCGATGAAGAGTCGGTGCGAGTTACCACCGACACAGATGCTGTTCCAGGCGAATATGAAATCGAGATCGTACGTCGTGCAACGAGTGCTCGATTAACTTCCGGGGTCTTCGCCAGTCAGTCGGCAGCCATCGGCACCGGCACACTCACCCTGACCACAGGCGGTGAGTCGTTCTCGGTCGAAATCGATGGCGAGAACAACACGCTCGCTGCGATTCGCGATGCGATCAACAACTCGGAAGACAACACCGGCATCGAGGCATCGATCATCAACGCAGCCAGTGGCAGCGTCATCGTGTTTTCAGGTTCCGAAACCGGCAGTGATGCCGCGGTAAGCATTAGCCAGAGTGGCGGTGATGGCGGGCTCGCAGCCCTCACATTCGATCCGGCGGCGGGCAGCAATCCGCTGACACTTTCTCAGGAAGCACTGGATGCACAGGCCAGAGTGAATACACTCGACGTATTCAGTGCGACAAATACGTTTGACTCTGTCATCGACGGCGTGACGTTCACCGCCCGAGCAGCGACCGAAGGTGAGACGGTGAGAGTCTCCGTAACCAATGATACTGACGCGGTTAAAGGTGCACTGTCGACCTTTACCGTGGCCTATAACTCGTTCGTGGATACGGTCAACCAGCTCGCCGCGTTCAATCCGGACACGAACGAGGCGGGCCCTTTGCAGGGCGACGCGACACTACGATCCGTCACGAACCTCTTGAGAACCGAACTTTCTGAGAACACGGCAAGCGCAGCCGCTTCTCTGGATACTCTGACTGAGATTGGTATCAGCCTGGATGAGAATGGCAAACTCAATATCGACGATGCACGCTTGGACACGATCCTCGCGGACAATTTCCGAGCGGTGCAAAACCTGTTTTCGGCGGACGACGGTTACGTCTCGAGGTTGACAGGCGTCATCGACTCCTTCACCGGTTCCGATGGCATCTTGGAAACGCGCACCGACGGGATTCAAAGCAGCATCGACGGGATCGCGCTGCAGAACGAAGCCTTGAATCAAAGGCTGGTTAACCTCGAAACGCGTTTGCTGCGTCAGTTCAACGGGCTCGACAGCCTGCTGGCGCAGCTCAACAATACATCCAACTTTTTGGCCGCGCAGCTTTCCAACTTGCCAACGCCAGGCGGAAACAACGCCAGTTAAGGATCTCTGATGTACGCCAACACCCAAGACGCCACTCAGAAATACTCGGCATCCGCTGCAGAACAGGTTGCCGATAGCGGAGACGGCTACGCGATCATTCGGTCGTTGCTCGCCAAGCTGATCGCACGCCTTGGCATGGCACGCCATGGCATTCAAGCGAATGAAATGGCGATGAAAGGTGAGCAGATCGGCATGGCGATAGAGACGCTCAATGTGTTGCAGGTGGCGATCGACGAGAGCCATGACGCGACGCTCGCAGGCAATCTGGTCGCACTATACGACTATATGTCCCGTCAACTTCTGCATGCCAACCTGCATAACGATATAGCGATCCTTGATGAGGTCATCGAGCTTGTTCGCGAGATCAAATCTGCTTGGGATGCGATCGGTGAGCCGATCAATGGATGAACTTCAGGTCATCGAGCACGGCATATTGCGGGCGGTCGACGCTCGGCAGTGGGACGATGCATTGGCGCTGGCCGGCGAGCGCGACAACCTCGTTCGGAGAATATCGACGAGCTTGCGCCCGGAACAACTGAGAGACCTCTCGACGAGGAACTCAGAACTGATGGCGGTCGTGGTGAGTGCACGTGATGCAGAGCGCGATAATCTCGCGAGTTTTCGTAAAACCCTGAACGCGGCCCGCGCCTACGCTTCGACATGAATTGAACGCGCAGTGCCATCACACTTTCCATAATGTGATCATCTCGACATAACGCTGAAATTCTGACGTTCTTGTCTAACAATTTGTGACCTGTCTCACGGTTCTCTTCGACCTCCTGTCTATGCTGTAAGCGTCGCAAGGTAGCGACACGACTTTCGATTCCGAAGTCATAGCAAAGGGACAGGCTTATGTTGCAGGAACACTTCGCCAGTATGGCGCCGGTTTGGGTCTATCATTCCAATCCGGAACTCGTCACCGATCTTTGTCATCGGATCCGGTTTCTCGAATATCCGGCGATCGATATCGACGACCTCAGCGCTTTTAGCAAGCAGGATCCTGCACTCACCGCAATCATTACGGATGCCGACTCTCACGAAGCGCTGCGCCGCAACGCGCCGCGTCACCTCAAGCAACTGATTGAATCCACTCCGACACTGCTACTGTCGAAAACTCCGGCACAACGGTTGGCGGTTGCCGCCCGCGCCTCTGGTCCTGTGTGGCCAGTTGAAATGCCGTTGAAGCGGGCGCGGCTTGCGCATTTGTTGTCGCAAGCCGCGCAGTACCGTGGCTGCCAGCGCCGTCAGCGTTTGACCGGGTCGTCGGAATCGATTGCCAAGGTCAGACGCATGATCGAGCAGGTTGCCGGCTTCGATACCAACGTACTGGTGACGGGCGAATCGGGCACCGGCAAGGAACTTGTTGCCCGCACGATCCACGACCTATCTTCACGCGTCGACCAACCCTTTGTACCGATCAATTGCGGTGCGATTCCTGAAGACCTTCTTGAATCCGAGCTCTTCGGTCACCAGAAGGGTGCTTTCACGGGCGCTGTTAGTGACCGGCAGGGTCGTTTTGAGCTCGCCGAGGGCGGTACGCTGTTTCTCGACGAGATCGGCGATATGGCGATGCCGATGCAGGTCAAGTTATTACGCGTATTGCAGGAGCGAACCTTTCAGCGTGTTGGCAGCGGGGAGACGCGTGTCGCTGATGTCCGCATCATTGCTGCGACGCATCGCGACTTGAAAGCCGCAGTTGAGCGCGGTGAATTCCGCGAAGATCTTTACTACCGACTCAATGTCTTTCCGATAGAAATGCCGGCGCTTCGCAAGCGCCTCGAGGATATTCCGGGTTTGCTGCGTGAGCTGATCATCGGCTACGAGCACTGCGGGAAGAAGAAGCTGCGGTTGCAGCCCTGTGCGCTGAATGCGCTTGCGGCCTACCCTTGGCCAGGGAACGTTCGCGAGCTCGGCAATCTGGTGGAACGTCTCGCCATTCTGCACCCGACCGGGGTTGTCAGAGTGGATGATCTTCCAGATAAGTACCGAGCACATGCACCGAATACCGAGTCGTTGACGACGGCGGCGGCTGCCCAGTTACCCGAGCAGGGACTCGTTCTGAAGGAACATCTAAAGCAGATCGAGCGTGCATTGATCGACTCCGCGCTCGAGCGTAGCAACGGTGTGGTCGCCCGGGCGGCGCGAATGCTGAATATGCGTCGAACGACCCTGGTGGAAAAATTGCGCGTCGCATAACTGCCGGTATTTTGACAGCAGCGAAATCCAAAGTTCTCAACTAATTGAAAAATATCGAAATTCGGTTTCTGGCATAGGACTTGCTTAAATCGAATAGACCCAGAGCCGAGGAAAAGGACTTCGACCGGTGATCAAGGATGACGAAAAACAGACACTAGCCGAGGCGTTTGCCGCCTTTAACGCTCACTCGATTGCGCTGCATCAATCGTACGCCGGCCTGCAGGAGCGATTGTCCGAAATGGCGGTGGCCTTGCGCGAGAGCAGGGCTGCTGAGCGACGCGGGCAGGTTGAGAACGAGCGCTTGAATGAACGCCTTGGCGATCTCCTGGAGGTCATGCCTGCGGCGGTCATCGAAGTGGCAGCGAGCGGTCAGATCATTGCTCGCAACGCTATGGCCCTCGAGCTGTTTGGCCAGTCACTCGCGCACGATAACTGGAACGAAATCGTCAGCCGTCATTCGCTCGACATCACCGGAAATACGTTGTTCCACCACGCAGATCGAGTGTTCTCGTTATCCCGCAGCCCGAACCGCTCGGGCGGATACATCTTTGTACTAAGCGATGTCTCGGAGGCCGAAGCCAATCGGGTTCGCGAGCAACGTCAGTCGCGGCTCGCGATGCTCGGTGAAATGGCGGCTCGGGTCGCGCACCAGATTCGCACACCGCTCGCGACAGCGATGCTGTATGCCACCAATACCAACTCCGGCAGCGGTGCACGGGATCGTATCGTCGCGCGACTTCGCGAGTTGGAGGCCATGGTTGACGACATGCTGCTGTTCGCTCGGGGCACACCGCCAGCCGACGAGGCGCTGAATTCAGCTGACCTATTGCACTCTGTTGCTGTCGATGCGAGTGTCCTGATGCCAAAGCACGTGAGCCTCAAGACTACACTTACCGATGGTGGATTTGCCCTTCGTGGCAATCGTCGTGCTCTTACCGGGGCAATTCATAATTTGATCGCAAACGCGGCTCAGCATTGTCACGCGGAGGTGGGCGTTGTCGAGCTACGCGATTCGCTTACTGAGTCCGGTCAGGTGCGCTTGTCCATTCGCGACAACGGGCCGGGAATTGATCTCGCCCTGCAACATCAAATTTTCGAACCCTTCTTTACAACGCGACCGGATGGCACAGGCCTCGGGTTGGCCGTTGTACGGTCCGTCGCGCAGGCGCATGACGGTTCGGTTGAGTGCAGGTCGGACGATCAAGGCACGGAGTTCTCAATCCTGCTGCCCACCGATCTTGCTGCGGTTCGAGCGCACGCCTTTTCTTACCCGGAGTATGCCCATGGCTGAATTCAACGTTCTTGTTGTCGAAGACGATCCGGATTTGGGTGCGGCCCTGTGTGAGTCCTTACAAGGTGCAGGTTACGGCACAAAACTCGCGACAGATGGCGAGGCAGCGCTTGCGTGCATCGAGCTCGAGCATGTTGATTTGGTGCTGAGCGATGTGCAGATGCAACCCATGGACGGGCTGGCGCTGCTCGGCCAAGTCAGTGAGTCTTATCCTGACCTGCCAATAGTACTGATGACCGCTTACGGATCGGTGGAGAAAGCAGTGGCAGCTATGGAGCAGGGCGCAAGCACATATCTTGTGAAGCCTTTCGACGCACCTTCATTATTGTCGGCAGTCTCCAGGTGCTTGCCGAGCAGGCACGAGTCGGGAGACATCGATACGTCAGCGGCAAAGGTCGTTGCCGGCGATCCTTTAACTCGAGATTTGCTGAGCATAGCGTCGCGTGTTGCCGCCTCTGACGCGACGGTGTTGTTATCGGGCGAGAGTGGCACCGGCAAGGAAGTATTTGCACGGTTCATCCACCAAAATTCGCTGCGTTCAGAAGCGCCGTTTGTCGCAATCAATTGCGCTGCAATCCCAGAGAACATGCTCGAGGCTGTGTTGTTCGGTCATGAGAAGGGCGCGTTCACCGGAGCGACAGCGAGTCACTCCGGAAAATTCGAACAGGCGAATGGTGGCACGCTGTTGCTGGATGAGATCAGTGAAATGCCCTTGGCGTTGCAAGCCAAGCTCCTGCGTGTCCTGCAGGAGCGAGAGGTGGAGCGACTGGGAGGTAGCAAGAGCATTCCGCTCGATGTTCGTGTCTTGGCGACAACGAATCGTAACCTCGCCGTTGAAGTGCGCGAGAAACGATTCCGCGAGGACTTGTTCTACCGCCTGAACGTATTTCCCCTGCATATTCCGCCGCTGCGCGACCGTCGCGGCGATATTTTGCCGCTGGTTCGGCATCTGCTCGCTCACTACTGCAAAGGCAAGCGTGCGCTGCCGGAACTGACTGAAAAAGCGCAGTGCCGACTGATGCAACATGGCTGGCCCGGCAACGTACGGGAGCTCGAGAACCTCGTGCAAAGACTCCTGGTGCTGCTCAATCGCGATCGCATCGCTGAGGCAGATCTGGTGTTTCAAGGCGCCGAACCGGCGGAGCAGCCCGAACGGGCGATACCCGTTTGCGCAACGAGCAGTGGCAGTGGTTTGCAGGAGGACCTGCGCAAAGCAGAGTTTCAATTGATTGCCAACGCGCTTCAGGAAGGTGCGGGTAATCGGGAGGCCGCCGCAAGGATGCTCGGCATATCCGGTCGAACGCTGCGCCATAAGATCGCGCGACTGCGTGAAGCCGGGCTTGTGATGCCAAGAGTTTCTCCGCATTCAACCGCTGCGTTGCAGGGTCGCGAGGTACGACAATGAACACGATCAGTCCCGATCAGTTGCTCGCGCAAATCCGCGAGATGCAATCACAGCTTGATCCGCAAACGGTTCAAGCGCCTGATGAAACACAGGACTTTGGCAATCTGCTGACTCAGTCCGTCAACGCTGTTGCCGAACTGCAAGCCGAGGCAGGCGCTGCAGCGACGGCGTATGAGCGTGGCGATGCAGATGCGGATCTTACTCAGGTGATGATCTCGATGCAGAAAGCCAGTCTTTCCTTTCAGGCGATGACCGAGGTTCGCAATAAGCTGGTCACCGCCTACCAGGAAATTATGAATATGCCGGTGTAATCGCGTCAGGGAGGACGATTACCAATGGAAGTGACAACGACCGCTGAGTTGCCGGCACCGGAAGTGCCTCAGGTTCGACTTGGCACAGTTCTAAAAATACCCGCCGTGCGCCAGCTCATCGCGTTGCTTGGCATCGCGGCGAGCGTTGCCGCAGGCGTCGGTGTGTTCATGTGGTCGCAGTCGCCGAGTATGACCGCGCTCTACAGCGATCTCGACGACCGCGATCGCGCAATGATTGCTGAGGAACTTCGTGCGAGCGGCATCGACTTGGAAGTCGACCAGGCAACGGGCAATATTCTCGTGCCGGCCGATCAAATTCATATTGCTCGGATGCAGCTCGCTTCAAAGGGCCTCTCCCCTGGTCAGTCTGAAGGGATGAACGGTGTACCTGAATCCAGCTTCGGCATGAGCCAGTTTATGGAGACGGCGCGCTATCAGCACGCGCTTGAGGCGGAGATATCCCAAACCATCGCTGCACTGCGTTTTGTTCGAGAGGCGCGAGTGCATCTCGCCATTCCTCGCCAGTCTGCGTTCATTCGTGATCAGCAGAAGCCGAGTGCTTCGGTATTGCTCGAGCTTTACAGTGGCCAGGGGCTAGATGCCAGCCAGGCCAAATCAATAGTGAACCTCGTCGCCGACTCCGTGCCAGCGATGGATGCCGAGGACGTGACACTGATCGATCAGATGGGTCGACTGTTGAGCACAGTACCTGAGGTTGCGGAGGATGCTGCGACCAATAAGCAATTGCAGATCGCCCGGCAGGTTGAAGACGAGTTCCGCCGAGACATTATTGCGATGCTCACACCGGTTCTCGGCGCCGGTGGTATCAGTGCCAAGGTTGAGGTCGATATGGACTTCACGATGACCGAGCAGATGACCGAAAGCTTTGATCCGGCCGGCCAGGTGGTGCGGAGCGAAAGCGTGTCCGAGGAGCGCCAACGCGCAGGTGAAGGCTCAGCGGCGGGCGTGCCTGGTGCGCTTGCAAACACACCGCCAGAGGCGGGAGGCACAGCCGCTGTCGAGACCGGCGAAGCTGTGCAGACTGTCGGTTCCTCACGTCAGGAATTGAGAAATTTCGAAGTCGACAAGACGATCAGTCGTGTCGTCGCACCGGTCGGGACGATTCGTCGATTGTCGGTAGCTGTTGTTGTCGATGAGGCAGCACTGGTCGCGCCTGTAACGCCAACGAGCGAGGCGGCAGAGGCAACAAGTGAGGTCGAAAATGAGGCTGAAACTGTTTCAGCGGCGGACATTCCTGCGGAGCCAATAGTAGATCTTGCCGAGATCGAGCGGGTCGTTCGTGAGGCTGTTGGTTTCAATGCCGCGCGCGGGGATACGGTGGCTGTGATCAGTGCGCCGTTCAGAACGGTTGCCGACATGCCTGAGCCCGCCGCGCCGGCGATCTGGGAAAACCCTATGGTGCGTGAGATTGCCAAGCAAGGGTTGGGTGTTGTTCTGGCACTAGCGCTGGCTTTCGGGCTGGTACGCCCGATGCTGAAGACCGTGGTTGAAGCACCACCGGTCACAGGCGGCGCACAGACCTTGCTGCCCGAGCCGGGTGCATTACCTGCAGGCGGTAGTCCTGCGCAATTGGAGGCACCGAGTGGTGGACTGAGTTACCAGGAGAAGGTAGCAGCTGCTCGGAATATTACGGGTCATGACCCTGCTCGGGTCGCACAAGTAGTGCGCAAGTGGATTGAGACCGATAGCGATGGATGATGCACTTGACGGCACGCAGCGCGCTGCGATCCTGCTGATGTCCCTGGGAGAGGATGAGGCGTCGCAGGTGCTCAAGCACATGAGTGCACGCGAGGTGCAGTCGTTAGGTCTTGCGATGGCCGGTCTTAAGAACATCACGCGTGATACCGCGGATGACATACTTTCAGACTTCGTGACGACAGTCGATGACGAGACTTCGTTCGGTATCGGGGTCGAAGACTATATTCGCAAGGTACTGACAAACGCGTTTGGTGCAAGCAAAGCCGATGCCTTCATCGAGCGCATCCTCGGCGGTGATAACGCCGACGGGTTCGAGGTCTTGAAATGGATGAGCGGTGCGGCAATCGCGCAGCTGCTATCGGATGAGCACCCGCAGATCATCGCGATCGTACTGTCCTATCTGGATCCCGAACAATCGGCAGAGGTGATTCAGTTGCTCGAGCCAGCGTTACGTTCAGAGGTCGTGATGAGGATTGCAAAGCTGGATGATGTTCAACAGAGCGCTCTGGCAGAAATCGAAACCCTGATTGCCGCCAAGTCATCAACGATCGACCTTGCACGATCGGCGAAAGTCGGCGGAGATCGGGTGGCTGCAAACATCGTCAACGCGCTGCCGAATGCGGACAGCGAGGCGATACTCGATGAGATCAACAAGGAAAACGCCGAACTGGGTAATCGCATCTCGGAAATGATGTTCGTCTTCGATAGCTTGATGAACGTCGATGACCGCGGCATTCAGACGCTGTTGCGTGAAGTCTCTAACGATCAGTTGGTTGTTGCATTGAAAGGGGCGGACGCCGCGGTACGTCGCAAGCTGCTAGGCAATATGTCCAAGCGTGCTGCGGCGTTACTGGAGGAGGATATGGAAGCGCGCGGTCCGATGAAACTTGCCGATGTCGAGAATGCTCAGAAAGAGATTCTCGAAGTCGCGCGACGCATGGCAGATGCGGGCGATATCAATCTTGGTGACAGCGATGATGAGTACGTCTGATACCAAGCTTGAGGACCGGTGGGATCCGCCTGCCTTTCCTCCCCCTGAGTCGATGCCTACGGCGAGCGAGCTCGAGTCGCTTCAACAGGCCGCCTATGACGAGGCCTACGCTGCGGGCCTCAGCGAGGGGCGCAGCACCGGGAAAGCAGAAGGCCTGGCCGCGGCACAGTCAGAGATCGATGCCCGGGTGCAGTTGCTCGATGCTGCGCTGCAGGCTGTATCCGCCCCTCTCGAATCGCTTGAGGAAACCCTTGAGCAGCAGATATTGCAGATGGTGACCCAGTTGGTCGGTCGGTTGTTCCGCCGACAGTTGGCACTCGATCCAGACAGCGTTGTTGGACTGATTCGCGAGTCGGTAGGTCTCTTGCCGGCGTCTGCGTCCACAGTCACAGTCTCTGTGCATCCCGAAGACGCAGCTCGCCTTCGCGAGCTGAAGATTGCCGGTGATGGTGAGCGACAACGCTGGCATGTCATCGAAGATCCTGCGTTTCTGCGTGGCGGCTGTCGGGTGACCAGTGAGGCTTCGGAGGTTGATGCACGGGTTCAGTCGCGCCTTGAACAACTTGCGACCGATTTGCTGGGGGATGATCGAGCATGACCGATTCGTCGGCATCCGTTCGATTACAAGAGCAGTTGGCGAAGCGATTGGAGACGGCGCTCGACGATGTTGCACATCGACCTTCGCTGGTGGTTTCCGGATTGCTGCGTCGTACCGTAGGCCTCACTCTAGAGGCAGAAGGCTGCAGCGCAGCCGTTGGCACTCAGTGTGATGTCATCGGTAATGACGGTCACCGTGTGAGCGCCGAGGTCGTCGGCTTCGCAGGTGATCGACTGTTTTTGATGCCCACCACCAACGTGCATGGTGTAGCACCGAATGCACGGGTGATCCCGATCAGTGCGCGTGAGCGTATTCCGGTCGGTGACCAAATGCTGGGTCGCGTGCTGGATGGCAACGGACGACCTCTGGATGCTGGCCCCCCGGTACGCAGCAGTGAGTATGCGGACCTCAACCCACCGCCGATCAACCCATTACAACGTCAACCGATCTCCGAGCCGCTCGACGTTGGTATTCGTGCGATTAACGCGCTGTTGCCGATCGGCCGTGGACAGCGACTGGGGCTATTCGCTGGCAGTGGTGTCGGCAAGAGTGTGCTGCTCGGAATGATGACGCGCTTTACGGAAGCGGACGTAGTGGTTGTTGGCTTGATCGGTGAGCGCGGTCGCGAGGTCAAGGAGTTCGTTGACGAAACGCTGGGGCCGGAAGGGTTGGAGCGGGCTGTCGTGATAGCGAGTCCTGCGGATGAAACGCCATTGATGCGTATGCAGGGTGCTGCGCTCGCGACCTCTGTTGCTGAGCATTTTCGTGACCGGGGCAAGCGCGTGTTGTTGCTGATGGACTCGCTCACGCGATATGCGCAGGCACAGCGCGAGATTGCACTGGCTATCGGCGAGCCACCGGCAACGAAGGGTTACCCACCTTCGGTGTTTGCGCGCTTGCCGCAGCTTGTTGAGCGTGCCGGAAATGGCGCGAGCGGATCAGGTTCAATCACTGGCATATATACGGTACTGGCTGAAGGTGATGATCAGAACGATCCGATCGTTGATGCTGCTCGCGCAATTCTCGACGGCCATATTGTGTTGTCTCGTGCGCTTGCTGACGCAGGGCACTATCCAGCGATTGATATTGAGGCATCGGTTAGCAGGGCGATGCTCCAGCTAACCGACACCGATGCCCGCGAACACATCATGACGTTGCGACGGTTGTATGCGCTCTATCAGGAAAACCGCGATCTGATTTCGATTGGTGCTTACCAGCCAGGCAACAATCTGGAGGCTGACAAGGCAATTGCGCTTTGGCCAGCCGTGCAGGAGTTTCTGCGCCAGGATGCTAATACGGCATTCAACCGCGAAGAGAGTCTGTTGGCGTTGTCCTCACTCGCCGGTGCCGCGATGGCAGATTCGACAGGTGTTGAGTGATGAAGCCCGGTGATCGGTTGTCTCGACTGACACCGGTGCAGCGGGTTGCGCAGCAGCGAGAGCAGCAGGCAGCCACCGCATTGGCGGATTCCGTCGCTACACTGCGTGAGGCGGAGTTGACGCATGCGCAGTTGGTGCAATACCGCTCGGGGTATATCAGGCCGGGTCAGGCATCGCGCATCGACACTCGGCGCTGGCAGGACTATCACGAGTTCCTTGATAAGTTGGATCAGGCGGTATCGGCGCAGCAGGCCATCATCGAGGATCAGCAGCTGCGCGTGAACGCCGCAAGAAGTCGCTGGCAATCAGCACATGGCAGAGTCTCTGCGCTCGGCAAGCTCATTGAGCAGCTGCGCGAAGAACAGCAGCAGTTGCAAGCGCGCAGCACGCAGCGAGAGCTGGATGAGCGCGCCCAGCACATGCTGACCCGGCCGTTTTCGCGCTAGCGGCAAGGCTGGCACGGATTCTGCAGCTCCTCCGATATAGGAATTATCGCTGCGAGGGATCGATCGCAGCTTAGTCAACGGGAGCGTCGCGGATGAGTACCAATCTACCTTTGCTGGGAGTGCTACAGCCAGCATTACAGAGTACGCAAAGCAATGAAAATACTGTAATTTTTTCTTCACCAATCACGTCGGTCGACGGTGAGGAAGGTGTTCTCGAGGCCGTTGACCAGGTGCTTGGATTTGCAACGACGCTGCTTCAGGCGTCTGAGGAAATTGGCAAACGACTTCCACCCTCCGGCAACACTTTGCCGCTGGAAACTTCTGATATCTCCATTGCGCCGATCCCTGAAACGGATATTGTCCTTGCGGAGTTGCCGCTGGTCGGCGAGCTTCAGCCGCTTGCGACGCTTGAGGTAGAGGCGTCTGCAGAGCTGCCCATACAACCGGTCGCTGCAGCGCCAACACTTGAGGTAGAAGCGACTGATCCGTCGACCGCTTTGATCAAGACGTCGGGTGATGACTTGCGAATTCCTGAAGCACGAGGTCTGACTTCGGTCGAAACACCAATTGCATTGAACACCTCGTCCACCTCGTCCATCCCGTCCAATTTGTCCACCACACGTGGGCTGGAATCGACGAGCCTGAGCGCTCAGCCGATTGGGGCTGCCGCACCTGAGATTGCAGATGGTGAGATTGTCGAAATCGCCGCCCGCACGATTGCGCCAGAAGCCGGAAGAGCTGCAGCCGCGAAGGCCCGTGAAGACCGCCCTGGTGTCGTCTTCGCTGAAAGGCCTGCAACGGGCGGACCGCTCGCGGCGCCTCAGCCGGCTGTGATCACGCCTGATTCGCAAGCGCTGGAGTCGTCCGTGCTCGCGCAACTTGGGTCAGCTGACGTTGCCGAGCTTTTCTCAGCTCAAAGGCTGCGTCGCAAGGGTGGTGCGGTAGCGAACCTCTCATCGAACTTTAATTCCGTGGCTGCTGGTGTAGTCCCTTCCACAACGTCTGCTTCATTCAGCCCCAATGCGCCGGTGGTATCCGTGCCTGCGTCGCTCAGTCTGCCTGACGGCCAGCTGGACGGTCAGTGGGGACAACAGTTTGCAGAGCGTGTGGGTTGGGTAATCCAGGCAAAAGTGCCGCGTGCTCAAGTGAGACTGCACCCAGAACACATGGGCCCGATTGAAATGGCGATCGAGGTGGACGAACAAGTGGCGAGAGTTCAATTCAATGCCGCGCACCCGCTGACCCGCGACGCGATTGAACAGTCATTGCCAAAACTAAAAGAGATGCTGCAGCAGCAAGGTCTCAGTCTGGAGCAAGCTGACGTCTCGACGTTCTCGGATCGCAGCGGCGCCGAATCGACCGAAGCGGATCAAGAAGACGCTGTCATTGGGAACACGGATAGCGATGCCGCCGAGCGCGAAGATGTGGCCGACGAACAATCGATCTCCCCCGTACGCGCCAAGAGAGGTCTGATTGACACCTACGTCTGATTTTTGACACTGGCGATAGTTCCGGTTGAAGACTGCCGGTTTTTCGACGCCATACCTATCGAGGAATTCGTAACTTATTGTTTATCAGTGAGTAAATAGTTCTGGCATAGCATTTGCTACTCACTCCCTGTCAGTTGATGCCGACTATCACAGGGAGTGAACATGGCAGACAAGGAAGAAGAGTCAGGCAAGAAAGGGCCGAACATGCTGGTGCTGATCCTCGGCGCAGTCATCCTGCTGGGTGGCGGTGCGGGCGGAGCATTTTTCTTGATGAAGCCTGCGGCTGACACGGAAGTTGCCGAAGAAGGAGCCTCGGAGCCCCCGCGCAAGGAAGCGCTTTACCACGGAATCCACCCACCGCTCTTGGTCAACTTTCTTGACGAGCGCGGTAAGGGTCGATTCCTGCAGGCCTCACTCGAGGTCATGACTCGCGACCAGCAAGTCATTGAACACATTCAGAACCACGGGCCCGTCATCAGAAACAATCTGATCCTCGCTTATGGCGATGTGGATTACGCATCGGTCACTACGCGCGAGGGGAAGAATGCGATGCTCGAAGAGGCGCTGACCGAGATCAACCGGGTACTGGAAACGGAAACCGGGGAGGGTGGCGTCGAAGCGGTTTACTTTACCAATATCGTTGTGCAGTGATGAGCGACGAGCACGAAACATCGGGAGTGATCGACGACACTATGCCAGAGGACGGCGAAGCGGAGGGCCTGCTCAGCGACGACGAAAAGGATGCGCTGCTAGCGGGTATGGCCGATGGATCCGTTGTTGGCGATGACGGACAGAATGCCGTTACCGTCACCCCGTTTGTGATGCGCCCTGATGCCTACATCAATTACGGCAGCTACCCATTGTTGCAAGCCATAGCTTCGAAGGCGGCGAAGCGCTTGCGCCAGCGTTGGGGGAAGCTCGTCAGCAACGAAGTTTCGATTGCTGCGCTGGACTTGTTCACGACGACGTACGCGTCCGCGACCGAGCAGCTGCGCCCACCCGTAATGACGTTCCGTGTTTCTCTGGCACCGCTACCGGGTCATTCAATTGTCATTATCGACAATGTTGTGCTCGGTGCTCTGGTTGAAGGTTTCTTCGGTTTCAGTAGCAATGAAGCCGAACCGGCAGAAGGCGAACCGGTACCGCCCGCTATTCGGGAGCAGTTTACTCGCGGCGAGCAGCGCGTCGCGGAATTAGCGGTCGTCGCCCTCTGCGACGTGCTGGGTGAAGCGTGGGAAAAGACATTTCCGATCAAGGTGCAAACGCTCGGAAACGAGACAGACCCGGCAGTTGGATCGGGTTTGGAACCCAAGGATGCCGTCATCGTGTCCTCCTTCACTGTGGAGTTCGGTGGTGTATCGGGAACACTGCATTGGTTGTTACCTGAGTCTCAGATCTCGCCTATTGCCGATGACCTTGAGGGCGCCACCAATGCAAGACCGAGTATGCCCGACCCTGAGTGGTATGCGCGCTGGCGTGAACACCTTGCCGGCATTGATGTATCGGTCGCTGCGACCGTGGGTCGCATGAGATTGCCACTGCGGCGAGTCGTCAGTCTCGCACCTGGTGACTTGATTGCACTGAGTGATCCGCAACTCGCACGACTAAACGTCGGCAGTACCGAATGTGCCGAGGGTGCGTTCGGCAACCTCGAAGGCAATAACGCAATTCAAATCAGCCGATGGACGGTCGGCTAAATCCTCTCTTGAAGGCAAGGAAGTCATTCGATGAGTGAAGAAGCAGAAGCAGAGATTGTGGAGAACGAAGCAGCGGGGGATGAGCGCTTTGAGCCCGAAGCGATCGCACCGGCATCCGACGCAACACAAGGACCCAAAGCGGACGTGAATCTGGACCTTGTTTTGGATGTGCAAGTCTCATTGTCGCTTCAGGTGGGACAGACCAGTATTTCGATCCGTGACCTGGTCAGTCTCGCTGAGGGCTCCGTCGTAGCGCTCGATCGACCTGCAAGCGAACCGCTGGATGTTCTCGTCAATGGAACCCTGGTCGCACATGGTGAGATTGTGGTGGTGGATGGAAAGTTTGGCGTGCGTCTGACCGATGTAATCAGTCCGGCCGAACGTATTCAAACGCTCGCCTGAGTCAATACGATGCTGAATTGGTCGATCCAGACGGTGCTTGTAATTGGTCAGACGGGTGCCAACGCTGTGCCTGTAACGCTCACTGGCGCACTGCCGGATGGGTTCTCGGTGTTGGCGAACCTCGTCTTGGTCATCGGCGCCATTGTCGCCGCTGCCTGGATTGTAGCTCGCCTGCGACAACATGCTCCCGGCGGGAGCGGCGAAGTGAGAGTCATTGCCTCTTGCGCACTTGGTCAGCGAGAACGTGTACTTGTCGTTGGGCTGGGTGACGAGCAGATTGTGGTCGGTGTGAGTGCCCAGGGCTTGGTTCGGCTGCATGAGATGAAAGAGCCACTTGCCGAGCCACCGGCTCCCGCCGTGGCCCCTTTTGCAAGTCGACTTCAGGCGCTGCGCAAGCAACCGACCAGCGAGGAGACGTCATGACCAGGCGCCTCGTAACCGTCGTTTCTGTTTTGCTTCTGGGCTTGCTGCCGGCGGTCGCGTTGGGCCAAGTCGTAACGCCTGAAGTGCTCATTCCTAATGCGGACGCCAACACTGGCCAATCGATTAGCTTGAGCCTGCAAGTGCTGATCGCGATGACGCTGCTGACGCTGTTGCCGGCGTTAGTTCTGTCGATGACTGCATTTATCCGACTGATCATTGTGTTGTCGATACTGCGTCAGGCTCTCGGTACAGCACAGACACCACCGAACCAAGTGCTGATCGGAATTGCGCTTTTCCTGACGCTCTTTGTGATGGCACCTGTCGCTGAGGAGATCAATCAAACTGCGATTACGCCCTATACCGAGGGCACGATGGATATTGGTGAAGCCTTCTCTACGGGTATTGCGCCACTTCGGAATTTTATGATCAACCAGACACGCGATGCCGATATCAAGTTATTCGCCAATATCGCAGGTTTCGACGGTTTCGATCGCGTCGCGGACATTCCCATCACGGTGGTGATTCCCGCATTCATGGTGAGTGAGCTGAAGACGGCGTTTCAGATCGGATTTCTGATCTTCATACCATTCCTCATTATTGACCTCGTTGTGTCCAGTGTATTGATGTCGATGGGGATGATGATGCTGTCCCCGATGCTCATCTCTCTGCCATTCAAGCTGATGCTGTTTGTTTTGGTCGATGGTTGGGCGCTGCTACTAGGCACGCTCGCAGGCAGCTTTTTCGTATAGGTGAATCATGACTGAAGCGTCGATTCTCTCAATTGGACAGCAAGCTCTGTGGGTAACGTTTTTGATTTCGGCGCCCCTGCTGTTGTCGGCGTTGGGTATTGGTCTGCTTGTAGGTATGTTGCAGGCTGCAACGCAAATCAATGAGATGACACTGTCATTCATACCGAAGCTGCTCGTGCTGGGTGTTGCGTTGTTACTCGGAGGCTCGTGGATTACCACGACACTGGTCGATTTCACGCGCCAACTGATCACCAGCATCCCGTCGCTGATCGGTTAGCGATATGGCGCTTGACGTTTTTGCCATAGCCGAGTTGTTGCCGCAGTTTCTGTGGCCTTTTATCCGGGTCAGTGCCTTTGTGATTGCATTACCAGCGATTGGTGGCGCATTCGTGCCTCGCCGAATCCGTGGCATGTTGGCGATCACGCTCGCGCTGGCATTGGCGCCCGGCGCAAGCGACAGCATCCCGGATGTGGGCATTTTCAGCGTAACGGGCGCTTTGCTGGTCATGCAGGAAGTGATGCTCGGCATTCTGATGGGCTTCACGGTTCAACTGGTCTTCGATGCGATCGTGCTCGGTGCACAAACGGTGTCGATGAGCATGGGGCTTGGATTTGCTGTTTTCCTGGATCGGGTCAGTGGCGTGAACATTCCGGTGATTGGGCAGATGTACCTGATGCTCACCATGTTGCTTTTCTTAAGCGCAGACGGTCACTTGCAGCTCATACGATTGCTTGCGGAGAGTTTTGAAACCGCACCGGTCGGTAGCCAGTTTATTGTGTTGTCCGATCTTCAGGCGATGCTGGCGTTCTCTTCGAATCTGTTCATCGGTGCCATGCGCCTTGCGTTACCAGCGGTCGCCACCCTGTTGATCGTCAACCTCGCCTTTGGCGTTATGAGTCGCGCCGCACCTGCAATGAATCTGTTCGCTGTGGGTTTTCCCATTTCCATGTTGCTCGGTTTCCTGACGTTGTACGTCACCGTAGGTGGACTCGCCGCGGTGTTTTCGTCGAGCTTTCCGCTAGCCCTGAACACGCTGAGTGGGTTGCTCGGGGGAGCCCCCTGATGGCAGAACAGAATCAGGGGCAAGAGAAGACCGAACGGGCGACTCCAAAGCGTCGCCAGGACGCAAGAAAGAAAGGCGACATACCACGCTCGCGTGAGCTTTCGACGATGGGTGTCATGCTCACCGGCGCCGGTGCTCTGGTTCTACTGGGCGGTAGTATCGGTCCGAAACTGGTGGGTGTTTTCGCCTCCGGTTTCAGCATCGAACGCTCCCGCTTTTTCGAGACTCGAGAAATGGCGATCGCTCTCGCCGAGCAGTCGAGCGCGGCCTTATGGGCCATCGCACCCGTGCTGATCGCATTGGTTATCGCGGCGATCGCTGGATCCGTCGCGCTCGGTGGTGTCACTTTTAGCGCGTCCGCTATGGCCCCGAAGCTCGAGCGCATCAGTCCAATCAAGGGACTGAAACGAATGTTCGGGATGCGCGCTTTGATTGAGCTTGCAAAGTCTCTGGCTAAAGTCGCACTCATTATTGTCATCGCCGTACTGTTGCTTCAGGACAGCGCCGACCGATTAGGCGCACTCCCTCTGCTGCCCATCGACGCGGGACTTAATGCGGCGATGAAGATTATCGCGTGGGCATTTCTCGCAACCACTGCTGCGCTGATTGTCGGCGCTGTGATCGACGTGCCTTGGCAGCTGTTTGACTACAGCCGAAAGCTGAAGATGACCCGTCAGGAGGTGCGCGATGAGCACAAGGAAGTCGAGGGTCGCCCTGAGGTCAGACAGAAGATCCGACAATTGCAGCAGGAGGTGGCGACTCGGCGCATGATGGAGTCGGTACCTTACGCGGATGTGATTATCACGAACCCCACCCATTTTGCAGTTGCGCTGCGCTACGACGAGTCGCGCATGCGAGCGCCTGAGGTGGTGGCCAAAGGTCAGGACAACGTGGCGGCGCGGATTCGCGAGATTAGTGATGAGCACCGCATCGCACGTTTCGAGGCACCACCGCTGGCTCGCGCACTGTTTCACAGCACCAAGGTGGGCGAGGCCATTCCTGTGGGATTGTATGCGGCGGTTGCCCAGGTGCTGGCCTATATCTTTCAGTTGCGCGACGGCGCCGTGGATCTCAAGGCGCCGGAGCCTGAGGTCGACGAGTCGCTCTACGCGCCTGGCGTACCACGATCGATCATGCGTAGAGGATATCGCTGATGGCGGAGCTTGCCGCGAAACTCAATTTTTCCGAAATCGGACGGGGAATCGGTGTACCGGTGCTCTTGCTGGTCATTTTGGCAATGATGATGGTGCCCCTGCCGCCGTTTGCGCTCGACACGCTGTTCACCTTCAACATCGCGCTGTCGCTCGCGATTCTTCTTACCGTTATCTATGTTTCCCGGCCGCTTGAATTTGGCGTGTTCCCCACCGTGCTTTTGGTAGTGACTCTGCTTCGCCTCGCACTGAACATCGCGTCGACTCGGGTTGTCTTGCTCAATGGCCATTCCGGAAGCGGCTCGGCTGGCAAAGTCATTGAGGCGTTCGCCGAATTCGTCGTCGGCGGAAATTTCGCGGTTGGGCTTGTCGTCTTCAGTATCCTCGTGATCATTAACTTCGTCGTGGTGACCAAAGGTGCAGGTCGCGTGTCCGAGGTGACAGCACGCTTCACACTCGACGCGATGCCCGGCAAGCAGATGGCGATTGATGCTGATCTCAATGCGGGGCTGATCGACCAGGATACGGCGCGAACCAGACGCGCTGAGGTCGCAGGCGAGGCCGACTTCTACGGCGCGATGGATGGTGCCAGCAAGTTCGTCCGCGGTGACGCGATTGCGAGCATACTCATTCTGTTCATCAATGTGCTTGGCGGATTGGCGATCGGCACGATGGAACATGGCCTGTCGTTCGGTGAGGCGGGTCGCGTCTACACGCTGTTAACCATTGGCGATGGACTGGTGGCGCAGATTCCTTCGCTCCTGCTATCAACTGCGGTTGCCGTGATTGTGACCCGTGTATCGCAGGCTCAAGACATGTCGAGTCAGATCGTGTCTCAGGTGTTCCACCAGCCGAGAACAATGGCCGTCACGGCAGCGGTGTTGGTCACACTGGGATTGATTCCCGGGATGCCCAATTTTGCCTTCCTGACACTCGCCGGTATTTGTGGCTACGCGAGTTATCGCCTGACGCGTAAACCACCACCCGAACCAGAGATTATCGAAGCAGCACCGAAGCCTGAGCCGCAAACCCGTGAGTTAACCTGGGACGACGTGATGCCGCTGGAGACCATCGGTCTTGAAGTTGGCTATCGGCTGATTCCACTCGTCGACCGGCAACGTGGTGGTCAGTTGGTAAATCGGATCAAGGGTGTGCGGCGCAAGCTCACCGACAGCCTCGGTTTTCTGCTACCGCCCGTACATATACGCGACAACCTCGATCTCAAACCATCGCAATACCGAGTGTCTTTGATGGGGGTGCCCCTCGGAGAGGGTGAAATCGAGATCGACAAGGAACTGGCCATTAATCCTGGTCAGGTATTCGGCGAGCTCAAAGGGATCAAGACCGAAGACCCGGCATTTGGGCTACCAGCGATCTGGATCGAGAACAACCAGCAGGAAGAGGCACAAATGCTGGGCTACACCGTTGTGGACGGCAGTACTGTTGTTGCAACGCATATCAGTCAGGTTCTGCAGGCACACGCCCACGAGTTGATAGGCCACGAGGAGTTGCAACAGATGCTGGAGCGGCTCGGCAAAAGCGCACCCAAGCTGGTGGAGGCTCTGACGCCCAAGATCCTGCCCGCGGCCACCGTGTTGAAGGTACTGCAAAACCTCCTCAAAGAAGGCATTCCGGTTCGCAACATGCGAAAAATCGCCGAAACGTTGGCTGATCAGGGGGCGAGGAGTCAAGAACCTGACGTTTTGACGTCAGCGGTTCGTGTGGCGCTTGGACGCTCAATCGTCCAGGACATCTGTGGTAGCAGCTCTGAGATCGAAGTGATGACGCTCGATCCAGAGTTGGAACAGATCTTGAATAACGCTAATCAGGGCGGCGCTGTTGGTGGCGTCGAGCCAGGGCTGGTGGAGCGAATCCACGAGTCACTGACCAAGCACGCGCAGGATCGCGAGGCGATCGGTGGATCGGCGATTCTTTTGGTAGCCCCCGGAATCCGACCTTGGTTGGCGCGCATGTTACGCGGAGTACGCAGTCTGCATGTGCTCGCTTACAACGAGATTCCGGAGGATCGCCAGATCAGGATGACAGCCACAGTTGGTTGAACGAAGGCGCAGGGAGGCGCCGGGTATGGGACGCAGGGAACGTAACCAATGAAGATTAAGAGATTTCTCGCGCCGAACATGCGCGAAGCATTGAAAGCGGTAAGGACCGAGCAAGGACCGGAAGCGGTAATCCTGTCCAACCGGCGTATCGGAGACTACGTCGAGGTGATCGCGGCGCTGGACTATGACGAAGCGCTGATTCAGCAAGCGATCCGACGAACGCCTCGCGATACGGTAGATGCGGATGTGTCTGAGCCCGCTGCATCCGTGCCTGATGAGGCTTCCGAACGTGATGACGAAACGACGGATGTTCATGTATTGCTGAGTGCCGAAGCGCAACGCGGTGCAACGACCACGAGGCGCGAGCAACAGACGCTGATCACTGAACTCGATGTGCCAGCGGTTCCGGAAATTGCCGACTTGCGCCAGCAGCTCTCTGTGCTGGGTGATCTCTTGCACGAACAAGTCAGCGCTGACCGATGGGCGAATCGTGCGTCCAACGCGCCGATGGCAGCGCAGCTGCTACGCAATCTGTCCCGGCTCGGTATGGCGAGTGATGTGGCGGAGTCGCTCTGCAACACGATTGTTGGAGGACCGACTGGTGTGCAGCATCCGTGGCGTGACGCGGTCGACGGCATCAGTGATGCGTTGACAACAGTCGCACCTGATTTGTTGACGGAAGGCGGTGTTGCAGCGTTCGTCGGTCCAACCGGTGTTGGCAAGACGACGACCATTGCGAAGCTGGCCTCACAATACGCGCTGCGACACGGTGCCCGAGATATTGCGCTGGTATCGATGGACGGTTATCGCATCGGTGCTCGTGAACAGCTCTTTACTTTTGGTCGCATTATCAACGCATCAGTATTTGAAGCGGAGAGCCCGCTTGCCTTGCGTCGATTGCTCGCCGGTCTTAGCGAGTACCGGTTGGTTCTGATCGACACAGCAGGGGTGAGTCAGCGCGACACGCGGTTAGCTGAAATGTTGGATGGACTTTCCAACCAGTCCCGACCGGTTGATCTCTACCTGACTCTGGCCGCAACCGCGGATGAGCAACTGCTCGACGAAATAGTTCGCTGTTACCAACAAGTTTCTGTGAAAGCTGCCGCTATCACCAAGATAGATGAGGCGAGCCGCCTCGGCGCGCCGCTCTCGGTGTTGCTGCGGCATCGACTCTCCCTAGGTTATGTCACGGACGGACAGTGTGTACCGGATGATCTGGTCAGTGCGCAGGGAAGAAAATTGTGGTTGGTCAACCAGGCACTCGCTTATGCGAAAGCGCCGGAGTTCGAGCCCGAGGAGCAGGATATGGCGCGACTGTTTGGTCGGAAGGAACTGATCAATGGCTGATTCGATGCAAGCTCGTCAACTTCAGGCGGCGGTTTCCAGAAAACCAACGAAGGTTATCGCGGTAACCAGTGGTAAAGGGGGGGTTGGTAAGACCAATGTCTCCACCAACCTTGCGATTGCGATGGCGCAGCGTGGACGCGACGTCATGTTGATGGACGCTGACCTTAGCCTCGCCAATGTCGATGTGCTGCTCGGGCTCCAGCCGACTTGTAACCTCGCTCATCTGGTAAGAGGAGAAGCCACACTCGACGATGCGATTGTCACAGGTCCTGCGGGAGTGCGGATCGTCCCCGCGAGTTCCGGCGACAGGACCATGGCCGACCTTCCGCAAGCGAGCCAGGCAGCAATCATCAGTGCCTTCAGCGAGCTCGACAAACAGCCGGATGTTCTGATTGTGGATACCGCAGCGGGCCTTGCAGAGAACGTCGCACGTTTTGCGCAAGCTGCCCAGCACGCGCTTGTGGTCGTTTGCGATGAGCCAGCATCGATTACCGATGCCTACGCATTGATCAAAGTGTTCAGCCGGGACTACGGGATTCGCCGCTTCCACGTGCTGTCGAATATGTCCCGGAGTCGCGTGGATGGACGTGCGCTATTCGAAAAGTTGATGCGGGTGACGGATCGATTTCTGGATGTGGTGCTGGTGCACGCCGGCACGATTCCAAGTGATGGGTATTTGAGAAAAAGCGTCCAGGAGCAGCGGGCCGTCGTTGAGGCCTACCCGGACAGCTGGTCATCGAAGGCGTTTCAGCAATTGGCTGAAACCGTAGATGCATGGAAGCAGCGACATGAGCCCAGCGGGGGGTTGACGTTCTTTTTTGAGCGTCTCGTCGCGGAGAAGAACGCGAAGACAGGAGGGACCCGGTGATGAGTTATGCACCTGTGGCCGTCGCGCCAACGGCAACCGAATCAGAACGTTTGATCAGTGAGAATCTCACACTGGTAAAGCGAATCGCTCACCACATTATGGCTAAGCTTCCGGCGAGTATCGAACTCGACGACCTGATTCAGGCGGGGATGCTCGGCTTGATCGAGGCGGCGAGTCACTATGATCCAAGCCGCGGCGCGAGCTTTGAAACATATGCGGGCATTCGCATTCGAGGCGCCATTCTGGACGAGGTTCGAAAATCAGACTGGACACCACGTTCTGTGCACCGGCGCTACCGAAACATCACTGAAGCGATCGCGGATCTTCAGGCGCGAACCGGGAAAGATCCGTCTGATCAGGAGATCGCCGATCATCTCGATATGCCGCTTGAGGAATATCACGCGATTCTTCGTGATTCGACGAGTTGCCGTTTGTTCAGTCTGGACCAGCCGTATGTGGACTCCGGGCGCACTCAGGAAGTCGAGTCGACAGACTTTGCGGAGCCGGACTCGGCGTTAGAGGAAACACAGTTCGCAGATCGCCTTGCTGAAGCAATCGGTCGTCTGCCCGAGCGCGAGCGACTCGTGTTGTCGCTCTACTACCAAAAGGATATGAATCTGAAGGAGGTTGGGATGGTCCTTGAGGTCAGCGAATCGCGTGTTTGCCAGATTCACGGTCAGGCATTGTTGCGCCTCAAGGCGCGGATGGGTGACTACGCAGACTATCTGGAGGGCAAGCTATGACTGTCGAAATGTTGACCTATCCAAAGATGCTTCTTTTGGTGTTCGCGACACTGTTCGTTGTCACTTTCCTGACTTTGCTCACAGTGCGGCGCAGGCTAAGCGTGCAACATGGCGAGATGAAGCGTTTGATGACGCTGATCGCGACGCAGGATCCTGTAGAGACCGAGGCCTCGGAAACAGGCGACCCGATTGAAAGTGTTACCGAAGCGCTAACGCGCCTATCTGCACGCCTCGATGCGCTCGGTATGCAACAACAGGCCTCTGTAGTCCGTGGTGGCAGTCTTGATGACGGTGCTGCTATGGCTCGCTCAGGCGCAAGTGCAGCGGAAATTGCGACGCGCGCAGGAATTTCGGTGGGAGAGGCAGAGTTGTTGCTTCGTGTTCACGGATCATCGCCGACGCCAGATTAGATTTGGAGCAATAAATGATTCAGCAAGAATCCATGGCATTTTTGACCGCACTCTCGACCGAGTTGAATCGGGGGGAGGTGAAGCTTCCGTCGTTTCCCGATGCGGTGATTAAAATTCGCGATGCACTCGAGCGCGATGATTGTGACATCGACAAAATCGCTACCTTGGCCAGTGTGGAAACCGTACTGGCAACAAGGCTGTTGAAAGCCGCCAATTCGGCGTTCTACAACCCATCGGGTAATTCGGTGTCGGAGTTGCGAGGTGCGGTGATGCGTCTTGGGCTCAAAGAGGTTCGCAATATGGCTATCAGCTTCGCGGTAGAGCAGATTTTCATCAGCGAGAAACTACCGGGCATAGCGCAGAGTCTCGCGACACTGTGGAGGCGCGGTGTCGCGATGTCTTCTATCGCTTACGTCGTGGCCAAAGAGTGTAGCGATGTCGATCCGGAAAAAGCGTTTCTCGCGGGATTGATGCACGAGGTTGGCAAGCTCTACATGTTGATCAAGTCGGGAGATTTCCCGGGTGTGGAAGTCGATCTTGATGCGCGTAGCGATGATCCGGATTCGTGGCATCCACAGATCGGGCGCTTTATCGTTGAGGCGTGGGGATTTGATGACGAGCTACTGGATACGCTACAACCGTCAGACGGGCTCGAAGATCAACCGCCAGGCGGCCGTGCGACCATGCTGGACGTTATCTACGCGTCAGAGTTGGCTGCATGTTCAACGCCGGAAATTGGTATCAACTTCTCGCTCCCGTCATTTGGGCGACTCGAACTCACGCTGGAACGGTTGAAAGAGTTGCAGCCCGTCATCCGAGAGCGGATGGACTCGATGGTCGAGAGTCTCGCTAATTGATCGCGATCAGCTTCGGTCTACTCATCATCCGCGCTTAGTCTGCGCATCCGCAGGCTTTCTGATTCGCGCTGAAACAGATGCTTGATCAGTAGTTCTGACTCCGCTTCACTGAATCCCACAAACTCGGCTGCGATACCATGCGGTCGTGTTGCGTCATCGTTGAGCGGGGTAGGGCACCGGCGCACGGTCGCCGCGGTTTCGAGGTAGTGTCTGTCAGAAGTAAGCAAAACCTGCAGGAACAAACGCGCGCCTTCTGGCAGTGGTTCATCGTGATCGAACCGAACACCACTGGCGCCAATCTCACAGGTCAGTGCCTCACCTTCGGTCAATTCTCGAATCAGTGATTTGCGCTCAGGTTGCGCGTCAACAAGCAGATTGAGCTTTGCGTTCAGTGTCTCTAGGCAGCGACGCACTGACTGAGGTGCATTTCCTAGAAGTGTAAATGCCTCCTGAAACTGCGATTCAAGCTGCACCAGGCGCGCATGGTCTCCAAAGGCAGAAGGTCGCCGCAGAGAACGCGATTCAATGATCGCGGCAAACTCCGCATCATCAAGAACGCGAACCCGGATAAACGCATGCTCACGAATCCTGAATGAGCGTCGCATCTCGCGCTCGGTGAGCTGTTCGGCTTCATGGATCATTGTAGAGTCTCCTCATTGACTTCATTCGGGTCCCTTCCGATTTGCATGGTTCGTTCTTCAACGCTGATTACGTTTGGAGAAATCGAGTCTTCTCCAATGACGATGCGCAAATCCACACGCCGATTCGCGGCGCGATTTTCCGGGGTATCGTTGGGTCGCCGCGGCTGTGTGTCTGCATGACCCGTAACCGTCATTCGTTGTCCATTGATCGGAGCGCTATCCAACAGCAAGTGAGCCACGGACACCGCGCGGCTCGTTGAAAGTGCCCAGTTCGACGGGAACTTCGCCGTGTTGATCGGAATGCTGTCGGTGTGGCCTGCTACCTCCAACGTGCCGTTGGAGTCGACCAGCAAATTGGCGATCTTCTCGAGTGTCGGTTCAAAGGATTTGCGCACCTGGTCGTCACCGGAGCGAAAAGACGCTTTCTCAAGAATATGGATGATGATCTTGTCGTCTTCGGTCACCAGATCGAGAGAGCCTTCAACAATTTCCGCCTTCAGCGCCTGTCGGATACGTTCAGCCTCGCGCTCCAGCTCCTCCTTGCGGTCGTCGTCTTCATCAAACTCGAGCGTGTTCTTGTTCGAATCAATAGTGAACTGACGAATATCGTTTACGATCGTAGGTTGGGGTTTGCCCGGACTGAACTCGCGAGCGATGACGCTGGTCCCTTTCGGTATGGTGCGCGCTTCAATTTCGGCCTGCACACCGAATGCGTTCTTCATCGAACCGGACAGTTCTTTGAACTTCTGGGCGTCCATTTCCGAAAATGCAAGCAGCAGTACGAAAAAGCACATCAGCAGCGTCATCAGATCGGCGAAGGTCATCACCCACGCGGGAACGCCACCTCCCTCATCAGGTTTGGACGCCTCTTCCATGGCTGATTAGCTCTCTTCTTTAGTGCGCGCGGACTTTGGCAGATAGGCTTCGAGCATGCTCTCGATCACCCGCGGGTTCTGGCCTTCCTGGATCCCAAGCAGCGCATCAATGATCAGCCGTTTACGATCCTTTTCCTCGGTACTGCGCAAGGCGAGTTTGTCTGCGACTGGAAGCGCGAACATGTTTGCGAGAATCGCGCCATAGAGGGTAGTCAGCAGTGCGACCGCCATAGCGGGCCCGATTTGCTTGGGATCGTCCATGGCGGAAAGCATCTGCACCAGTCCAATCAGCGTTCCGATCATGCCCATAGCCGGGCCTACGTCTCCAATCGCCTTGAAGATGTTCTGACCCTCCTCATGGCGCTGCAGCGTCAGGGTCATGTCCTTCGTCAGCATTTCCCGAACTATGTCTGGCTGATGGCCGTCGATCAGAAGGTTCACACCTGTCTGCATGAACTCGTCTTCGATCTCCGCCTCTTCAAGCGCGAGGATGCCACCTTGTCTCGCTGACTTGGCGAGTTCCACAGACTTCTCGATCAACTCTTGCGGTGTGGCCAACTTAAACATGAATGCTTTCACTGCGACCTTGGCTGCACCAAGGAACTGCCCAAGACTGAACTTCATCATCGTGACCAGAAACGTGCCAGCAAAGACAACAATCAGGGACGGTGTATTGACGAACGTTCCCGCGCTGCCTCCCATGAAAATGGAGGCGAAAATCACGCCGAAAGCACCGATCAAACCAATGAGTGTCGCGAGATCCAAGAACTCTCCTCCCTGTGGGACACGCCGCGTTTCGAGGGTTTACCTCGTGTGTCAGGTTAGCGGCTTACGCGAGCAGGACTTTAGGCGGTGTGCTGGCGATAATTGCCGGCCGGATCGCGACCAGGAATCTGTGCCGCCGCTCGCCGCATCACGTCTGCAGGGGCATCTTGAAATGTGAGCATCGAGAGCCCCGTCACGCATGAAACCTGCTCGGTCGCAGGGGCGTACGGAATTCGAACCGTGTCGCGGACCATTGCTTTCAAACGCTGCAGCAGCGTGTCTGCCATCTCTTCTGTGGTGTCGGTGAGCAGCACTGCAAATCGACCTTCTCCGAGCGTCGCTACAGTGTCGCTGCGACGAACGAAACAGCGCATCATGCAATCGGCGACCGAACAGACGACCTCTTCAGCAGCTGCTGATCCGCTGTTTGTCATAATATCTTGGTAACCTTCGATATGGATGACGGCAACGGCCACGGGTTGCTGCAGCACGAAGTCGAGTTTGATCGCTTGCTCAATGGCGATCGTGAAAGACTCGTCGTTAAACGTGCCAGTAAGCGTGTCGCGCTTCATCGACTCTCTGGCGCTTGCGAAATCATCACGTAGTCGGACGAGGTTGTTCTGTGTGTCGTCCATTTGAGCCACAAAATTGGTCCGTTGTTGCTCAAACGCGACCGCGGTGGCTGCAATCGCTTCGGAAAGTGACCGACGCACGGCATTCAGGTCTCCCCGTTCCGCCGCGCCTGAAACATGGCTGAGGTGATGTTCGATTTTTCGTTGGGTGTTGGCTTCCGTATCGGCGATCTGCGCGAGCGCTACGACCATGCCCTCGATCAGTTCACGATAGCTCTCGGTGCGGCTGGCCACAAAGTCGTGCTCTGCCTGACGACGCTCTCGGAAGAACTTTCTGACGCGTCCCCACTGGCGTTCGCCGTCCTGTGATTCTTCGATTCCCTCGTCCAGGATAGGTGCGCCATTGGTGACATGCCTTGCGTACTCGCGGCACAGATCGAGAAATCTGGGATCCTCGTCTTCCAGCGGGAAAGACAACTCGCCGGTTGTGCGTAAGATACTATCGAGCGTGTCGAGCGCACCGTCAGTCACACTCGTCCCCACAGTCTTCGACGGGTCGCTTTTTTTGCGTCCAATGAATTTGTCTACAAGGCTCATCCGTGCCGCCCGTGCATCCGTAACAGTTCCTCGCAAAAGAGATATCGGCGGGCCTCGCCCGATCTTGAGAAAATTGCGGGCCGCGCTGGGAAATTGCCCTAAGCATGCGGTATGCTCAGCGACCGCGCGGCAAGAAACAGGCGCGCCACTTAAATTCGCCAGCAGGGATGGGCAGGTATGAATTGGACCTCAGGGATTGGAGGGTCCGTGTTGGTGATCGACCCCGATCGCACCAGCGCCGAGACTCTGAGTGGGATGATCGAATTCCTCGACACCCCGAATGTCACGATTGTCGATGATCAGTCATGGCCCGATGCGGTGAACCGTGAGTTGGAAATCGTGTTCCTCGGTCGCGGTCTCTCGCAAGAATCTGCGCACGATATCGCGACCTGGCTGCAGGCCGAGCAACCCGGTGTTGCTATTGTTCACGTACGAGACTCGAATGGCAGCGGTTCCTGATCTGGTCAACAAATTCCACCTCAAGTGGCCTGTCGATCTCAATGAGCTCGGTACGCTTCTCGAGCGTGTCCGTCAGCAAAAATCCTTAGCTTGTGGAGCCGATCCCACACGCTTCATCGGTCTCAGTGAGGCGAGCAATACCGTGCGCCAATTGATCGATCAGGTTGCTCCCTCGGCGGCGACAGTCTTGGTCACCGGCGAATCGGGTACGGGAAAAGAGGTGGTGGCAAGGTTGCTGCACGAAAACTCCGGACGAACCGGTGAATTTGTTGCTGTGAATTGCGGAGCTATTCCACAAGATCTTCTTGAGAGTGAACTATTCGGTCACGAGAAGGGGGCGTTCACTGGCGCGTCCGCGCTACGCAAAGGACGCTTCGAGCAGGCCGACCACGGCACACTCTTTCTTGACGAGATCGGCGATATGCCGTTGTCGATGCAGGTCAAACTCCTGCGTGTTCTGCAGGAGCGCGTTGTCGAACGTGTCGGTGGCGTACGCAGCATTCCAGTCGACGTGCGGGTTGTAGCCGCAACTCACCGGGATCTTGACGCCAGAATCGCGGAGCACGCATTTCGAGAAGACCTTTACTATCGACTCAATGTCGTTGAATTGAACATAACCCCGCTGCGCGAGCGCCGTGAGGATGTGCTTCCATTACTGGACGAGATGGTGCACCGGTGTCTGCGAAAACACGGTATCGGCGTCAGTTTCGCCGACGATGCGATTGACGCACTTCGCGACTATGACTGGCCCGGCAATGTCAGGGAGCTCGCCAACCTTGTAGAGCGTCTTATTGTCGTGCGACCCCATGCCACGGTTCGACGCGCAGACCTACCTGCTGAAATATCGGGTCTCGACCCGTGCGATTTGAGCGCTGCGGAGACCGATGATGTTTATTCGTTGGGAGACATGAACACGGCGGTAATTGATCTGCCTGAAGATGGGCTGAGTCTGCGCGAACACATTGAATCGATCGAACGCACCTTGATCGAGGAGGCGTTGGCGATGAGCGATGGTGTGGTCTCGAAAGCTGCAAAACTGCTGGGTTTGCAGCGCACAACCCTCGTCGAGAAGATCAAGCGTCTCGAAATCTAGCGGCGGTCAAGTTGCCGGCGGGCGGATTGAGCAATTAAACGCCACAACGATTCTCGGCCTGTCTCCCGTGTACGGGAATATCTCGTGCATCAGGTAGGACGGAAAAATGGTGAGTCTCCCCGGTTGGTGTGCCAGATCCACACAGCCGTAGCGGACTTGTTCATTGAGATGTTCATTCCCGCCATCGGCATACATCAGAATATTGGGCCGCGGGTCGTGAAACCGGACCATCCCACTCATGGGCTGTCTGGGGTCGGCATCGCCTGGATCGACACAGTAGATTCCTGACCAGCTTGCGTTCTGGTGATTATGAAGCCCCTGGAAGGCGTGCTTCCTCGAGACATGAAACCAGGCGTCATAGTGAAACTCGAGACTCCTGAAAAGGCGCTCGTCCATGTGGCTGAGCTGTACCACGACGCTGGATACTGCTCGATGGCAAAACGCGGCGAGTTCTTGAAACAGCGGATCATCGATCTTGAAGAGATCGAAGTTACTCTCGAACAGCGGTCCGCCCTGTGATTCGCGTTTTACCGCGTCACGATGGCGATCACCCTCGGCTTCCATCTCCAGAATTCGCGCTTTCAGCTGAGGGTTTAGTGTCTCTGAGCGCTCGTAGCTGACCGCGGCCATCGGCGTGGCGAAGAGATGTTCGATTGCGAAGTCTGACATGCCAACCATCACTCACTGCGTTGATCGTATTGTAGCGTTGCTGCGAGCAAACGCCGGGCAAAAAAAAGCGGGCCCGAAGGCCCGCTTCCTCATTGCGATGCAATGACCAGAACTTAGAAGTTCTGCTGGTAACGCACGTACGGTACAGGACCAAGAATCGCGTTGGGGTAGAGCGAGAAGTCAAACGGTTCCCAACCGTAGATCAGCTCACCCGCCTGCTCTGGCTCTTCGTCCAGTACGTTCTGCATACCGACGGTCACGAGGCCATCCCATGGCAGGCTGTAGGTCGCCTGAAGGTCAAGCTCGAAGTGGCTTGCGATGTTCAACTCCTGACCACCGACGTTTTCGCCGTGACCAGAAATGTAACGACCGGTACCACCAACGGTGAAGTCACCGTAGCGCCAGTTGAAGTACGGGTTGATACGCGTATCCGGCGTACCGATTTCGCCCGCAAGGTCAACAACCGGATCATCAGCAAAGATCTGCTGCTCGTAAGACAGCACGTGTGCTGCTTCTACACCGAAGGTGAAGTCGCCGGTCGCGTCGGTTGTCAGACGGTATTCAACAGACAAGTCGATACCGGTGGTGTCAACGCCTTCAAAGTTGTTGCTCTGCAACGAGATGAAGTCGACTGAGCCATCCGGGTTACGGTTGACGTTCGGCGACGGAATGAAGCTGCTGCTGCCGAACGCAACGCAAGACTCGGGCTGACCGGTCGGGCAGTTGTTGGCGAACTCCTGCTGGAACTCACGGAACAACGAGTTGGTCGTAACGAAGTTATCGAACTCAACGCTGTAGTAGCTGATGTCGATATCCAGACCATCGATCGGCGAGTAGACGAAACCGAACGTGAAGCTGCTGCCTTCTTCAGCGTCCAGCTCCGGGTTACCACCGGTCAGTGCACGGTACTGCGTAGAGCTGTTTGGTGCAACGCCGATCGCTGCGCCGTACTGGTCAATGCCAGCCGGGAAGCCTTCGGAGATGTTGCCATACAGTTCGTCGAATGCCGGAGCACGGAACGACTCGTTGTAGGTACCGCGGAGCAACAGGTTGTCGATCGGACGGTACGCGAGGCCGATAGAAGGTGTGAAACGACCGCCGATACCTACGTCGTTGTAGGTTTCGTAACGACCAGCAAGCGTGACGTCGAATGTCTCGAGGACCGGAACCGCGGTTTCGAAGAAGAAGCCGTAGTTGACGCGACCTTCGGAGATGTTGTCACCACCCGCAGAACCAGCAATTACGCCACGGTTGGATTCGACGTCGTTCAGCTGATCGAAGTCAGTGTCGTTGAACTCGTAACCGAATACCCATGAAACCGGTCCGTACGGGGTTTCGAACATATCGAAGTTAACGATGCCGTCAAGCGTCAAACGGTGAATTTCAGCGTCGTACGTACCGGTGTGGTTCGCCGTACGCTGCAGTTCGGTGTCAAGGCCACCCGGGGTGATGCCGAACACATCCAGTTGACCGTTGTCGAGCAGGTCCTGGAGAACCTCTTTGTTCACCAGGTTAAACGTGTTGTTCGCGGTCTGGTTACGGTTGAACTGCGCATTGACCTGCCAGCTGAAGGTGCCATCGAACCAGTCGTTAGAGCCTTCGAGACCAAACCAGGTGTCGATCATGGTTTCGTCAACGGTGTTGTCACGCGTGCCGTTTGCAACGGTACGAATCAACAGCGTGAAGTCAGTAGGTTCTGTAAGTCCAGCTTGCTGCCACGGGTTGATCGGGTTCGGCGTAACGCCATCAGGGAGGAACGCAGGAATCGTCGGGAACGGAGTGGTGACCGGCGTGCCCGCGAAACGCGTATCAGCGTTCAGCTGGTTGACAGAAATACGTGCGTTCAGGCGAACGTCCGGTGACAGGTCGTAAGAACCTTTAACCAGCGCGCTGTATTCACGAGTACGCGGAATCGAAATTACGTCAGCTGCGAAGTTGTAGCCGCAACGTAACGCGCTTTCACCTTCCGGGCCCGTGGGGCCAATAAAGACGTTCGAATCTGCGTCCAGACCCCACTGGTAGCTGTTTGGAAACTCAGTTGAGGTGCCCACATCGGCTGGGCAGCGCGGATCGACGAAGGTCGTACCGCCGCCGACTGCCGTTGCCGGGAAACCGAATGAAGATACGGCGTCGTAGTCGGTCGCGTTCGCGGTGTAGTCCACGTCACGGTAGTACTGCGGACGACCCGTCAGTGCTGATACCGAGAAGTAGATGTTACCTTTCGCCGAGCTTACGCCGAGAGTGGCCGCTGCGCGCGTCAGGTCACCACCGTCACCCGGGAATGTCTGCTGGTAGTCCAGCGACAGACCGTCGTAGTCACGACGCGTGATGACGTTGATTACGCCAGCGATCGCGTCAGAACCGTAAATAGCGGAAGCACCATCACGCAGGATCTCGATACGCTCTACCATCGCCAGAGGAATCTGGTTCAGGTTCTGAGCGGCACCACCGGAACCACCCGTCGCAGAGATGCGGCGGCCGTCCAGAAGCACCAGCGTGCGGTTAGAGCCAAGACCACGCAGTGAGACTTCGTTCACTGAGGCCTGGCCGTTTGCGAAACCAGAGGTTGCGCGGAACGAGCCGAAGCTGTTGAAGACACTCGTCTGCAGAACTTCTGCAACCGTGGTGTCACCTGACAGGTCGATATCTTCGCGGTCGATAACGGTAATCGGCACGGCGGTTTCGATATCGGCACGAGACAAGCGAGACCCGGTGACCTCTTGGGTTCCAAGCTCCTTGGTATCGTCCTGCGCGAGGACAGCCGGCGCCTGAGCCAGACCGGCAATAGCGCCGAGGGCCAGAGCCGAGCGCACTGCGCGGCGAAGGTTTGTGTTACTCATGAATTCCTCCTGAGCTAACTGGGTTTTATTTCTCAAGAAATGGCATGCGAGCAGTTGCAAGACGGACCCCTTAAACACCGAGATGGGTGTTCACGCGACCGTTATTGTTGTTGCTTTCCCTTGCTACCACCCCACACATTCGTCTCCGAATGAGTGCGCCGGACTATAGCACGGTGACGCGAATTACCAACGGGCTGTTGTAAAAAGCGCACACTGTCTATGGGATGCTCGGCAAGGTCCGCCCCAGCAAAAATCGAACGCGCTAGGTATAAATGCATGAAAAACAATTAAAAGTGGGGTTTTTCGTCGTAATCTGCAGTTCGTGAAAACGCTGAATTAAAGCGTGATTGAGTCGGTATTTTTTGCGTTTGTAGACAGCGGGAACGAATGGGAAATGCGCAAATTCACAACAACAAGCCCCGCTTGTTGCTAAAAACACACAGCGTCGGCGAGACGTTCTGTAGCGTTCCGGTTACACTCGGCGCCCTGAATATGTTCTGGAGTGTTTCATCATGGTTGGACGCTTTTCCTTAGCGGCTCTATCAATGATCCTGAGCGCGCAGGCTCAGGCTGATACCGGCGAAAGCTTGCAAGGCGTGGCTAAGTGTCGGGCTATCGAGGACCCGGCCGAACGCGTTGAGTGCTACGACGCACTCGCCGGCGAACCAACATCGCCCACTGTCGAGTCGTCTTCGCCAGAAGAGCAACTTCCAGAGACTAACCCCGCTGTTTCGCCGGAGGCGCCGATCACGCTGGAGCCGCCCACTGAGCCATCCGATGCCACCTCTATTGCACAATCACCTGCGGCAGAACCGCGTCCAGCGCCGCAGACTGAAGGCACGTCGGACGAGAGCGAAGACTTGGTGGAGCGTTTTGGTCTCGAGCAAGTGGAAACTGCTAACGCGGATGAGCTGGAGTCGCGTCTAGTCGAGGATTATGACGGCTGGTGGGGAAATACAAAGTTTTACCTCGAGAACGGCCAGGTGTGGCAGCAAACGCAGCCGGGGCGCTGGCGTCACCAGGGACCCGCGAATCCCAAAGTCACGATTCGCAGGCGTGCATTCAGCAGCTACCGGCTGAAGGTCGAGGGATCTAACCGCACTATTCGGGTGAAGCGCATCGAGTGAACGCTAGAGGGATTCGACCCACACATGAGAGCCGCGTTTTAGTCCGAGAGACTCGGCACGGCCCCCATTTAACTCAAGTGTGTAGCGTGCGGGGGCGTCCGAGGCGATCGTCGAGAGTGCCAGCGGCTCATTGTTGCGCTCGATATTAATGACTCGACCTTTGCGGTCGATAAAAAGAATGTCCAGTGGGATGAGTGTGTTCTTCATCCACATAGAGACCTGTCGCGCAGGCGAGTTGTCGAATATCATCCCGGCGTCGAGCGGCATTGATTGCACCCACATCAGTCCACGACGTTGCTTTTCTCGGGTGTCTGCAATCAGAGCGTCGATCAACACGCAGGTCACGCGGCCCTCGACGATCACGCTGACCGCATCGAACTCGGAACGCAGTCGATCAAAATCGATGGGTCGCTCGGGAAGATCCAGAGCTAGTGCCGATACGCTGAGCCACGTCAGTACAAATGCGCGAAGTGCAGACTTCATGAGCCTTTCCAGTCGATGACGCTTTGAAACTCGAGATCACGGATTCGGATACTCCCCTCACCACTAACCGCCGCGATGGCAGCGGTACACCAGAGAACGCCGGTGACAACGCTGCGAACGTTTTCATGCAGGACGTCGTGGTCCGTGATGTCGGCGAAACAGTGCGCTTGATCAGCCGTTGAGAAAAAGCGTTGGTTGGTCTCGTCGATCATCGTCACGGTGGTTCGCAGAGCGGTGGCGGTTTTGCCCGGTTCTACTGAGTCGATACCGAGAATGATCAGTGTCTCTGGGAGCGATTCATTCGCCTCGCTTCGGTAACGCAATCGCACGCCGCCCTTCGGTCGTCGACTCCCCGCGCAAATCGAAGGCTCTGCGCGTGCACTCAACGCGCCATGCAAAGCGCCAAACAACTCACCGCGAAGTGTTTGAGGAGCGGCCGTACAGGATTCGATCGACGTGGCCTGCGCCTCGATCAACAGATCTGATTCTGGCTCGCCGCCACAGGCGGTTGCTGCCGAGAGCAGGAACGGAAAGAGAACGAATCGGCGCATAGACGGCCTGCTAGGGTGTATGAATCGCCGAGAGTAGCGACTGCGGGAGGCGAATGCACCTGCGGGTATGTCGCCGGAGCCGTTGATCCTCTACACTTTTTGGCTTTGTGACTAGGCCGACGCCAACGGAGCGTGAAGTACTGTGAGCCCCAACCAGCAATTCCAACTACTCCAGCAACACATCGGTCAGCTGGTCATCGGCCAGCCCCATCTCGTCAACCGTATGCTGATCGCACTGCTTTGCGACGGTCACCTCTTGGTTGAAGGCGCACCTGGGCTCGCAAAGACACGCGCGATCAAAGTGCTGAGCGACAGCGTCGATGGTGACTTCCATCGACTCCAATTCACGCCTGATCTGTTGCCCGCCGACCTCACAGGAACAGAAATATACCGCCCGGAAGATGGCTCGTTCCGCTTCCGCCGCGGCCCCCTGTTCCACAACCTTGTGTTGGCGGATGAGATCAACCGCGCGCCAGCGAAAGTCCAGTCAGCATTGCTGGAGGCGATGGAGGAGCGACAGATCACCGTTGGCAAGCGTACCTATCCCTTGCCGGATCTGTTTATGGTGATGGCGACACAGAACCCGATCGAACAGGAGGGCACCTACCCGCTACCGGAAGCCCAGCTAGACCGATTCCTTTTGCACGTCAGTGTTCACTACCCGAGCGCAGATGATGAGCAGCGAATCCTACGACTGAATCGTGGTGAAGCGCTGCGCAAAGGCGAAGAACACTTCACGCCCGAGCGCAGAATTTCGCAGGACGCGATTCTTGCGGCGCGACAGCAGGTGCTGGGTTTGCATCTGGCGGAGGAAGTCGAGCGCTACATCATCAATCTTGTTGTGGCGACGCGAGACCCTTCGACCGTCGACGCGAGTCTTGCCAGCGCCGTACAGTTTGGGGCTAGTCCCCGTGCCAGTATCGCGCTCGACCGCACAGCGCGTGCGCATGCGTGGCTGCAAGGTCGCGACTACGTAGGTCCGGACGATGTTCAGGCGGTCGTCGCTGACGTCTTGCGGCACCGTATTATTCTGAGCTTCGAAGCCGAGGCCGACGGCATGGATGCCGATCAGTTCGTTGCCGGTATCGTGGCTGGCGTTGGGGTTCCCTGACGGGTTTTCCGTCCAATGGCCGTTGCGTCCGACAACCTGTCCTCGCGTGTTGAGGTTCGCCAGAGTGATTTGATTGCGCTTAGACACGATGCGCGTGCACTGTCACTCCAGGCGTTGCGGGTACGCGCGCGAAAGGGTGGCCAGTATCTGTCGCACTTCAAAGGCCGAGGCATGGAGTTCGACGAGACTCGACTTTATCAACCGGGTGATGACCCGCGCAGCATCGACTGGCGCGTTACTGCGCGAACGGGTCGGGCGTACACCAAACTGTTCAGGGAAGAGCGCGAACGCCCGGTGTTTTGCTGGGTCGATCAACGGCACACGATGCACTTCGCCACCCGGGGCGTCTTCAAGTCAGTCCAGGCGGCGCGACTCGCGGCCCTGCTCGGTTGGTGTGCGATCCAACGTGGTGACCGACTGGGCGGATTTCTCTTCAACGATTTGTCGCGTGTTGAGTTGCGCCCTCTGCTCGGCAAACGCGCCATCCTGCGAATGATTCATCAGTTGGAGGCGTTGCAAGCCCCCGTACGAGATGCACCTCGACCGAACTTGCAAAGAACGCTCGCCGGTCTTCGGCGCGTTGCGCATCCGGGCAGCCTCGTAGCAATGATCAGCGACTTCTCCGGTTTTGATGATGTTTGTGCCGCCCACCTGCGCGCCCTGGCGGCACACAATAACCTGATGATCTGTTTTGTTTACGATCCGCTGGAACGGGAACTACCACCGGCCGGGGTCTACCCGGTAATGGTTAACGGCACGCGGCTGGAAGTGGACACCGGCGGTGCCCATGCGAAGCGCTGGAAGGAGAGGTTCGACGCGCGCGTCGCGACGATAGAGGCGATATGCCGGGGTGCCGGTGCGAGTATGCGACTGATCAGCACTGAAGATACCGCACTCGCCAGCTTGCAGAAAATGACCGGGAGCGTGCGTTGATTTGGGCGCAGACTCAGCCCACGTTGGATGCGTTGGGGTTGCGTGACATTCATGAGCCGACGCCGATCGGTTGGTGGCCTTTGGGGCCCGGCTGGTGGGTTGTTGGCAGCGTCTTGGTGGTCGCTATCGCGGTACTGTCTGTGTATTGGTACCGCAGCGGCGCGTTGCGACGTCTTGCGCGTTCGCACCTTCGGGCCTGTGTCGATCGCTGGCACGAACAAAACAACGATCATCAGCTTCTGGCAGACCTCAGCGAGTGGCTTCGCCGCGTCGCGATTGCGGTTCACGGACGGAACGAGGCTGCTGCGCCAGTCGGCGATGCATGGCGCCGCCTCCTTGATCCCAGCGATACGGGACTATTCTCGGAGCTGCCCGCAAGTCTCCTGATAGATGGCGTGTATCGCGCTTCAACACCACCACTCGACGCGACTGGAGTCGATGCGCTCGGCAACGCTTGTGAGCAGTGGTTGCAGCAAGTGACCAAGACCCGAAAACGAGAGGGTCAAGCATGAGCGGTGTGTCCTGGCTTCCGGAATGGCTGGTCTTTGCTTGGCCCTGGCTGGGTTTGGTCGTGCCGGTACCGTGGCTGCTCGCGCTGTTATCCAACCGTGACCGTCGCCACACGCCGGCGCTGCAATTACCGGCGGGGGTTGGCTTTCGTGCATTGGGCACGGAGCGGGGCGGCGGCTTGACGCGGTTATGGTTGCCGGCGCTCTTGCTGACCCTCGGCTGGCTCGCCCTGTGTGCTGCTGCAATGCGGCCACAGTCACTCTCGGAGAGTCGCTCAGCGCCTGTTACGGGCCGCAATCTGATGTTGGCGGTGGATCTGTCGGGGTCAATGAATGAAAAGGACTTTGCGCTCAATGGCCGTAGCGTTGATCGCCTGTCGGCCACCAAGGCCGTGGCCGCGCAGTTTATCGATCGCCGCGCGGGTGATCGCCTCGGATTGATTTTATTCGGTGAACGGGCTTACTTGCAGACGCCGCTGACATTCGACCGGGACACTCTGGGTACGCTCCTGATGGAAGCGGAGAGCGGACTTGCTGGAGAAAAAACCGCGATCGGAGATGCAATCGGTTTAGCGGTAAAGCGTATTCGTGAGTCAGAAAAAAAGGACGAGGAACATATACTTGTGCTGCTCACCGACGGCGCCAACACCGCCGGCGAGATCGACCCCCAAAAAGCGTCGGAGCTTGCAGCAACCGTGGGTCTCAGAATCTACACGATCGGCATTGGTGCCGAGCGCAGCACGTACAGGTCAAGGGTTCCGGGTCTTGTCCTGCCATCACGCGACCTGGATGAGAAGACACTCAAGGCAATTGCTGCACAGACTGGTGGGCGCTATTTTCGAGCCACGGATACGCGCTCCATGCAAGCGATCTATGACGAGTTGGACAAGCTTGAGCCGGCGGCGGACGACGAGGACGGCTTCAGGACTTATGAGGAGCTGTTCTTCTGGCCAGCCTCGCTGGCGGTATTGATGTTCGCGCTCGCGATTCCGTTGAAGACTCGCGGTCGACCGTACGAAGCCAATGAGTGAATTTCATTGGATAAGGCCTGCGTGGCTACTGGCAATTCCGCTCGCTATCGCGGTCTGGTGGTGGCTGCGACAGCGCGGCGTTGGGGCGGCATCGCCGTGGCATCGTTGGGTGGATCCTGCGCTGCACACCGTTATGATCAGCGACGGGCGTGAACAACGTGCTGGCGCGCTGCAGTGGTTGGCGTTGGTGGCGGCGGTGATCGGCTTGGTTGGACTTGCAGGGCCTAGCTGGGAGCGAGTCTCGCTGCCGGTGCAGCGGGGTAGCGACGCGCTCGTCATCGCGCTGGACCTATCAAGATCGATGGACGCGACTGACGTTGCGCCGTCCCGGCTGACTCGCGCCAGGCTGAAGCTGCTGGACGTGCTCGCGGAGCGCAAGGACGGTGACACTGCGTTACTGGTTTTTAGCGCGAATGCGTTTGTAGTCACGCCATTGACCTCTGACGGCGCCACGATTGCCAGCCAGGTGATGGCGCTGGACAGCAGCCTCATGCCGACGCGCGGAAGCTATCCGGAGAGCGGTATTCGAAAAGCGCTGCAACTCTTGCGACGCGCGGAGGTCCGAAGCGGTGACGTGCTGCTGATCACCGATGGCGCGAATCTGACAACAGCGATGGACGCGGCACGGGAACTTGCGGCGGAAGGGCACCGGTTGCACGTGATGGGCGTGGGTACTGTCGAGGGCGGCCCGATCCCTGAGTCGCGTGGCGGATTCGTTACCGATACACGTGGCACAATTGCCTTACCGAAACTGGATCCGGCCGGGCTTGCGCGTCTTGCACGTGCAGGTAGGGGTCGGTACGCGAATATGACCAGCAACACGAGCGACCTAAATGCATTGGGGCTTACCGATAGTGCGCGCAAGCGCGCTGCCGAAGCACGAGCGGAAGAGGCGATGGAAGTTGAGCAGTGGCGAGATGCCGGTCCGTGGTTGCTGCTTTTGTGCCTCCCCATGATTGCGTGGGTTTTGCGCCGCAGCGTCGTGTTGGCTCCAATCGTCTTGGTCTTGATCATGCCCTCAGAGACCGCCAGCGCAAATGCACTGACCGACTGGTTCAGAAACGACGATCAACGTGCAAAAGCGGCGTTGGAGGCGGGCGATGCGGCGAGGGCGGCTGAGTTGTTTCGCAATCCAGGCTGGCAGGCGACTGCCGCTTACCGGCAGGGAGACTTTGCAGCGAGTGCAGAGGCTTGGCGTGCGCTTGAGGGCGCTGAGGCGCTCTATAACGAGGGCACATCTCTCGCACAGGCCGGCGAAATTGAACAAGCCAAGTCCGTCTTGCGTGAAGCGCTGGCCGTCGATCCGAATCACGAGGACGCGGCACATAACCTCGCGCTGTTGGAATCGCTGCCTGAACCCCCCAAGGACTCCGGTGAATCTGGCCAGCAAGAAGGTGAGCAAGGTGATCCGCAGGATGAGAGCAACGGTGAAAACTCGGACGACACCTCGGGCGAGAGTGCTAGCGACAGTGCGGGGGAGCCTTCGGGCAACAGCGATGGTGAAGGTCAGGAGACCGAGCGCGAACGTGATGAGCAGGAGGAGGCGAGAGATATCGCTGAATTGATGCAGGCGTTGCGCGAAGCTCTGGAATCGGGCGACGAGTCTGCCGTAGAGGAAGCCGCAGCAGAGCTGCAGCAGGCGCAAGAGGCGCAGGAGACAGAACAATCGCTTCAGCAATGGCTGCGTCGAGTGCCGGATGATCCTGGCGGGCTGCTGCGCGCGAAGTTCCGCCGTCAATATCAGAGGCGGCGTACCGATCAAGACGGCAACATGCTCTGGCCGGATGACCGGAGTGAACCATGGTAACGCGTGCCATCCTTGGCTTGCTGCTGGTGACAACATTCATCGGCGAGCTGCGCGCAGACGTGTACGCGCTGATTAGCCGTGACGAAGTGCAGCTCAACGAGTCTTTCACACTCGTGTTGATCGCAGACAGAAACGAGCAGGGTGAGCCCGAGATCGAGGGTCTCTCCGAGAACTTCGACATCCTCGGGCGTAGCCAGTCAAGCAGCATGTCGATCGTCAACGGTCAGCGAGAAACCAGCCGTCGATGGACCTACAGTCTGCTTCCCAAGGCGCTCGGCGACTTTGAGATTCCTGCTTTGTCGGTGGGCGGCGTATCGAGCCAACCGGTGCGGGTGCGTGTGACTGAGCCTGTTGTCGCTCCCGCGGGTGATCCAGACATTTTTCTTGAAGTGAGTATCGACAGAAACCAGTCGTGGGTGCAGGCGCAAGTGATTTACACCCTGAAGATTTATCAGGGTGTTGCGATTCGACAGAATCAACTCGAACCCCTGCGAGTCGAGGGCGGCGAGGTTATTGCAACCCGGCTGGGCGAGGACCGGCGTTACGAGGCCACAATCGACGGGCGTCAGTTCGATGTTGTTGAACGTACCTATGCGCTGTTCCCGCAGGAGAGCGGTGAGTACGAAATTCAGCCGGCGGTGTTCCGCGGCAGCCTTTACAGCCGCGGTCGAATCTCTGCGCCCCAGGAGTTTCGGTCAGAAGCGTTGCAACTGAGCGTCGCCCCGGCGGTGCCGCCACCAGCACAGTTTGCGGATGCGCTTTGGTTGCCGGCGTCCGAGTTGCAGCTCAGTGCATCGATGGAGCCAAGAGATGGCATTCTCGATGAAGGGGTGCCGGCGAATATTGTGGTGGATACGGTGGTGCGCGGTTTGCAGGCCAATCAGTTGCCGGAGCTGGAGCTCGACGTGGATCCGGCATTGCGTGTGTATCCCGATCAACCGGACTTCGCTTCCCGCGAGCTCCCGGACGGCGTCATCGCCAGACGACAGCAGAGCTTTGCGGTCATCGCGGGTCGAGGAGGCGTTTATGATCTGCCGACTATCACGCTTCCCTGGTTCGATGTTGATACAGGAGAGTGGCGAGTCGCGAGCGCAGAGCTGGGTAGCTTGCGCGCTGCTGGACAAGTCGACAGTCAGCCAGCGCCGGTTGTTGTCGAACCCGAGCCGGAAGCCGCGCTCGATCCCGAGCCGACGGCGCCGCCGGTGATCGCCGAGGATCGTGCACTGCGCGCAGCCCTGCTTCGTGCGCGTCTGATCAACTACGGGTTGTTGGCATTGTGGCTGCTGACGATGTTTATCATGTGGCGGGCGCCCATGAAGCAGCGGCGAAAGCGCAAACGCGCCCGGGTTGAAGCTGACCAGAATGCGACCTACCGAACTGCCCGCAAGGCACGCAAGGTAGCAATGCAGGCAGCGCAGCGCGGTGACGCGAGTGCAGCTCGGGATGCCTTATTGGATTGGGCACGCGAAGCGCTGGGTCCACATGCTGCCTCTGGCTTGGTGGCGCTTGCAGCGCTTCTGCCCGCGCAAGAGGCGACGGCGGTACTTGAACTGGACCGCGCTTTGTACGGTGCGTCAGAAGATGGCTGGGATGGTGCCCGCCTTGCCAAGGCCATCAACAGTCTCGACAGGCCCGGTGTCCACAATTCTGGTCAACAGAGAAATGATTTGCCGGCGTTGTTCCCTTCGAGCTGAGCAGGATTCGGGTGGCGACGAATCGGGCAGCCAGACAAACTGCGTCCATGAATAGTTCGCCCTTCAAACAATCTGACTACGAGCGAATGGGTCTCGTCATCGATTGGATCGCCGAGCATCGCCAAAGCCAACCGTCGGTGGCCTCGATGGCGCGTGTCGCCGATTCGAGCGAAGCACATTTTTCACGCCTGTTTCGTCGGTGGGCCGGGATTTCGCCACAGAGGTTTCTCGCGCAGCTGACGCTGAACGATGCTCGAGTGCGTCTTGCCAATGATGACACGGTCGAGGCGGCTGCCTGGGAGGCTGGACTGTCCGGTCCGGGACGACTGCATGATCTGTTCGTGCGCATTGACGCCGTAACGCCGGGCGAATACCGGCGCAAGGGCGAAGGGCTTGAGTTGCGCGTAGGATTCGGGATGACGCGTTTTGGGGAGGCGATGCTCGTCACCAGTGAGCGCGGCATCGTCGCACTCAGGTTCTGTGATCAGACGAAAGAGCACCTGTTACAAGGCCTGCATCGTGAGTGGCCGAAGGCCGAGTTGCGGGACATTAGCCTACCGGACGGGTATCTCGGCGATTTGATCGATGGCACGGTGGACCCGGATGGCGTGCAGCTTCTATTGGCGGGAACGCCGTTCCAGATCAAGGTGTGGCAGGCGCTCCTGGCGCTGGCGCCCGGTGAGTTGACCAGCTATGCGGATATCGCAAGGTTGATCGGTTCAGCCAGCGCCGTGAGAGCCGTTGGCAACGCTGTCGGTGCCAATCGCATCGCGTGCCTCATTCCCTGTCACCGAGTGTTGAGATCAAACGGCGCGTTGGGCGGCTACCGGTGGGGGTTGACACGGAAGCGCTGCTTGCTCGTCCGCGAATCCTGTCGCCTCGAGGCGCCCAAACTACAATCGGTGTTAACCTCCTGACGCCGGGCGCTGTTGCCCGCCCGTTTTTTGTGCCCGAGGCAATATGCGCCCCATTCACTGGCTGCTGATGCTGGTCGTCAATCTGGTCTTCGGATTGAATCTCGTCGCCAGCAAATACGTACTGCTGGAACTGCCACCACTCACGGTTTCCGCGCTCAGATTTGCGGTTGTACTCACCGTCATGGCGCCGCTATTGCGTTGGCAAAAGGGGCAGATGCGCACGATATTTGCCGTTGGTTTCCTGATGGGTACTGTGCACTTTGCGCTGCTCAACACGGGCCTTGCGTTAGCCGGCGACGTGTCGACTGTGGCGATTGTAATTCAGCTCGGCGTCCCATTCGCTACACTGTTTTCGGTCTGGTTCCTGGGTGAGACGATCCGCTGGCGTCGCTGGCTCGGTATTGCGCTCGCGTTTCTCGGTGTGATGGTCATGGGTTTCGATCCCCGAGTGTTCAATTACCTTACCGCAGTGATTATCGTTGCGATGGCCGCCGCAGCCGGGGCTGCAGGCATGACGCTCATGAAGGCCCGGATACGTGTCAACGCGTTTCAGCTGCAGGGATGGCTGGCCGTCGTCAGTTGTCCGTCACTATTGATCGTCGCTGCCATTGCGGAGCGCGATGCGCTGACGGAGGTGTCCGGTATCTCGCCACTTGGTGCAGCGTGCCTCGTTTTTTCGGGCGTTGGCGCAGGCCTGATCGGGCACGGCGGTACTTACATGCTGCTACAACGTTATGATCTTTCGCTGGTCTCGCCACTATTGCTGCTTGCCACGGTGTTCGGCGTTGTCTTCGGTGTGACGCTGCTCGGCGATGTACTGACCTTGAGGATGATTATCGGTGGTGTCATCACACTTGCTGGCGCGCTGGTCATCACCTTGAGGAACACGCCACAAGCGGGTGGGGTGCCGGAGACGATGGTACGGTGATTCGTGTGCTTTCATTCGATCTGGATGACACGCTGTGGGCGGTGAAGCCCGTCATCCTTCGCGCCGAGCGCGTGCAGTGGGCATGGATTCGCGAACACTTTCCGCAGAGCGTTGGCGTTTTGGACAAAGCAAAGCTGCAGGAGCTTCGCCGCAACGTATGGGACGCATACCCCGATCTCCATTTTGACCTGACATTCCTTAGGTTGGAATGCCTGCGTCGGATCGCCGCACTATCCGGTATTCAGGACGCGGCCGGTTTTGCGACGGATGCTTTCGCCGCCTTTGAGTCTGCGCGCAATCGTGTGTGCTTCTTCCCCGACGCACTGCCTGCGCTGGCGCGACTCGCACGTGACTATCCACTGGTCGCTGTGACGAACGGCAATGCCTCGCTGGATCGAACAGGGATCGGTAGCTGGTTTAGCGCCAGGGTGTCCGCCCGCGATGTGGGCGCGGCCAAACCCGATAGCCGTATGTTCGACGCGGCAGCAAAGCTTGCGACAGTGGCACCCGATGAGGTCCTGCACATCGGCGACTCGCCGGAGCTCGATGTCGAAGGCGCTCGCCAGGCGGGCCAGCACACAGTCTGGTTAAATCGCCACGGCATGGCGTGGCCCGAAAATTTGCTGCTTCCCGACTTTGAAATTCGGTCACTGGCGGAGCTGACCCGCCGCACGATTGCGGAGATCGGCACTTGACCACACCCAGAATCATCTTCGTGCCGGGCATGAAACCAAAACCTCCCGCCGAAATTCATCGAAGCCAGCTTTGGCGATGCCTGCTGGCAGGGGTGAAACGTGCAGATCCGGAAGTCGCAAAGATGCTGTCCGAGCAGCCGGAGGTGATGGAGCGTGCCAACTGGACGTGGGCGTTCTATGGCACCTACCGCGACATTGCGACAGATCTGCCCGGTATCGATGCCCTGATGGAACAGGACGCTCCTTCAGCTGAAGACTTAAAGGCAGCACGATCCTGGCGTAACCGTCTAATGCGAGGCCTTTACCTGGTTGGCGACGCGGTACCGTTCGTCGTCGATTCTCTAGCGAACGAAGACCTTCGCGTGACGCTCAAAGACGTGGCGCGCTACGTGACCAACCGAGACGGCATAGGGGATCAGGTTCGCGCCGATCTGCTAGACAGGCTTCGACTGTGTTCTGATCGTCCGGTCATGTTGGTCGGCCACAGTCTGGGTTCGGTGATTGCATGGGATACGCTGTGGACGTTGACCCACGAGTTGCAGGACGACTCGGTGATGATCGACCGTTTCGTGACGCTCGGCAGTCCCTTGGGCAATCGCGTGATCCAGAAGGGGCTCAAAGGACGCAAGTCCACCGGACCCGATGCCTATCCCCACAACATACGCAGATGGACCAACATTGTGGCGGTCGGCGAACTGACGGCCCTGGATCGCCACATGGCGAATGACTACGGCGCGATGCGTAACCTTAAGCTCGTGGAACAGATCGATGACATCGACGTGTATAACCACTACCGCGAAAATGGCCGCCTGCATGTGCACAGTGAGTACGGCTATCTGGCGAACGTGACTACGGGCCGCCTTATCGCCGATTGGTGGCGCTCACACGCCACCCGTTAGTACGCTGATCAATCGAGTTGCGGGCGTATTACAACGTCGATTCTGCGATTTCGCGCGCGACCCTCGGAGGTTTCGTTGTTGGCAATCGGACGAGACTCACCAAAGCCTGTAGCGCGAACTCGCGACGAGGGGATTTGCATGGCATTCAGCATGTACTGCATGACTGAGTCCGCGCGTTGCTGAGACAACGTCACGTTATTGCTGTCGCTGCCGTAGCTGTCTGTGTGGCCCTCGATGACAATGGAGGAACGAGGGAATACATCGATCGCCGACTCCACCTTTTCCAGTAAAGGGTAGGCGCTCGGCTCGATCGTCGAGCTACCGCTCGCAAAGCTTAGTCCGACCAATCTCATCGTCACATTATCGCCTTCTCGGAACACGACGGCCTCGGTGCGATCGTACATGCCCTCAACCGTTTCAAATTGCTCCTTGATCCGCGCCTGGCGCTGAATACGTTGCATCAGAGCAGCCCGCTCGGCTGTTGCACCGCCAAGCTTCTCATCCAGCAAACGGATTTCTTCGTCCATTTCCGCCACGCGCAATTCGCTGGTGGCAAGGTCCTGCTCGAGTGACTGCTTGTCGCTACGAAGGTCGGTCACGATGTTGGCTAGTTGCTCGGACAATTCACCACCACCATTGGCCATCGCCGGCACAACATCGGCTGCCGCGGCGACCCGAGCAAGCTCCTGTTCCCATTCGAGCACCAGCTGCTCTACGGACAGGTCGTCGTCGCGAACCTTACGTGCGACCTCTGCAAGATAGATCGCATGCTGCGCCTCATAATTGGCCTGCTGCGCGAGGCTGCGAGGACGATCCGTGTCGTAACGATTCTCGTTCAATGCTTTTTCCGCCTCCGCTAAAAGCTCGCGCGAGCGTTCCAGTGTCAACGGAGCAAAACGGCCAACCTTGGCGCGCTCGGCTTCCGACAGCAGCCGCCGGGTCTCGGACAGATAACGCGTCTTGATGGCGCCGAGCTCTGCGTCGCGATACAGGCTCTCCGATTCGGCGGCATTGCGCCGGCCATTGCGAAGATCGCCGCGCTCCAAAACCCGGATTGCATCCGCGAGTCTCTTCTCAGCGTCCTCCCAAATCGGACCAGACAGTGTTGGGGCATCCGCTTTCCGGGCGTCTTCGCGTGTCTCCAGCGCTACCTGCAGGGTCAGTTGCGATGTTTGGGCGGTCTCGGCCGATTCTTCGAATCGCTCGCGCGCTTCAGTTAGGCGCTTGCGCACCGTCTCCACATTTCGGCCGCGCTCCAACGTTTCCTGAGCGGATTCGTAGGCTTTCATTCCGCGCTCGAAGCTGCGCGGCGCCAATGTGGCGGCATCTACTGCGCGAGCTGCCTCCAATGCGGCGTCTGTTTCGGCAAACAGACTATCGCGCAGGGTCTGTGCGCTGGCGGAGATGCTCACGAGGACCAAAATCGTCGTGAGGATAGAGACTAAAAACCTTGAATTCATTAATAGTTTCTCAATGTGGAATCCAGATATTGTGGTTCGGAAGGGATTTCAGAGCAAGCGACCGGAATTTTGCTGGGCTATGTCAAATTGTGCGGTAGATCACAGCGGGAACTGTGGACCAGCGCTAAAGTCAACCCATGGAGATGAAGTTCTACGCGCAATTTTCCGTCGACGACACCGAGCTGCCGAGCGAAAGCTTGTTCAGCGGCATCGTCGAGCTGCGCGACGGTCAGCTTGAGAACGTGAGCCCGGCATTGCTGGAGCGAGTTCTCGCTGACAACTTCCACATTGATGCTGACAACGTTCAGCTCGTGACTTGGTCACCACTCCACTGAACCCCTCTGACACTTATCTAAGTGTTTTCCCCCTGATTGGCCCGGCAATTTGTCGGGCCTCTTTTTTTATCCGGCCATTACCTTCAGCTCATAGCCCGTGTATTTGCGGATGTTCAGCACCCCTTCGGACAGCATCAGATATTGACCCTTGATGCCATGTAGCTCGCCGCTGACTTCGGGTTGCTTGTCGAGATTCAATGCCCTGATCTTCTCAGGCCACTCCCGAACGGGATAGCGGATCTCCAGAGTGTCTACATCCGTGACGGCCTCGAACGGTTGGCCATCGGTGGAGGGTGCGAACTCCTCTTGGATCGCCTGAATGTCAGCGGCGGCTACCTCGGTCAACGCTGCGCCCGATGCCGTGAGGTCAACGGGTTCTGCATCGCCCTTGAGCATCCGGCGCCAGTCTGTGCGATCGGAAACGTGTTCTCCAATCGCCTTTTCAAGTTTGCCGGCAATGTAGCGTGACCGGGTCTTGAACAATGGCAAAGCCTGGGTCGCGCCCTGGTCAATCCATCGCGTTGGTAATTGATCCTGGCGTGTGATGCCGACCTTGAGTCCGGAAGAGTTGGCCAAGTAGACATAGTGATCCTGGAAACAATGCTCCAGTGCCCAATCGGGCTCGCGGCAGGTGCCCTTGTCGAAATGGCAGGTATGCGGTCGGACAATGCACATGTCGCATTGCGCGAGTCTCTGACTACAGGGAAAGCAATACCCTTGGCTGTAGCTTTTGCGGGTCTTGCGTCCGCAGTTGATGCAATGGATGGCGCCGCTAAAGCTGATGGTCAGCGTCTGGCCGATCAGGTCGGTCATGCCGAGTGTGGCCTCATCCAGGTGCAGGGTGTAGTTCACCGGATCGTTGTGTTCCACCCGCATCTTGCGGGCGTGCCCCTGTATTTCGGTCATGCGGACCCCATATTCAAGTCGTTGTCGAGACGCTGTTGGGCTATGTAGACCCAGCCTCGGCGTGACACAATAGCGGATTGCGTATTCGCTTGCAGACAAGAGGTAAGGATGTCCGAGCGACCCAACACCCTGCGCGGTATTCCCGTGGTCACGAGCGGTCAGAAATTCACGACCGACGCTGGCTTCAATGCAATCAAGAACGGTGTCAAACAGCGTGCCGACCGGCAGGCTGCAGAGATCGGGCGCAAGCCAAAATGGTTGCGCGCAAAAATGCCGTCCGGGAAGAAATTCTCCGCGGTCAAAGAAACAGTCCGCGAGGGCAGGCTATCGACGGTCTGCGAGGAATCGATGTGCCCGAACATTGGCGAATGCTGGAACGCTGGCACGGCGACCATCATGGTCATGGGCAGTGTTTGCACTCGGGCGTGCCAATTCTGTGCGGTAGATACCGGCAACCCGAAAGGCTGGCTCGACGATGAGGAGCCCGAGAACACCGCACGCGCAGTCGAAGCCATGGGGCTGAAATACGTGGTGCTCACTTCTGTGGATCGTGATGATCTAGAGGACGGTGGGGCGGGGCACTACGCAGCTTGCGTGCGAGCGATCAAGGCGAGAACACCCGACACCGGTGTAGAGGCGCTAACGCCCGACTTTCAGGGCAACACCGACCACGTTGCATTGCTTCTGGATTCGGGGCTGGAGGTGTTCGCACAAAACGTCGAGACCGTGGAGCGGCTGACACACCCGGTGCGTGATCCGCGCGCGAGCTATCGTCAGACGTTGGACGTGCTCGAGTTCGCGAAACAGTACCGACCGGACGTGCTTACCAAGACGAGCTTGATGCTGGGTCTTGGTGAGACTGACGAAGAGATCCACCAGGCACTCGACGACCTTGCAAAAATCAACTGCGACATTGTGACTTTTGGGCAGTACCTGCGACCGACGGTGAATCACTTGCCGATCGATCGCTACGTTACCCCTGAGCAGTTCCGTGCCTACCGTGAGGCGGGTTTGGAGCGCGGGTTCCTGGAGGTGGTCTCCGGGCCGCTCGTGCGCTCTAGCTACAGAGCCGAACGCGTCCTGGAGAAAAATAACGCAGGTCTGGACTCCACTGCATGAGCGCTTTTTTTCTCGACTTCGGATTGTTCCTGGCGAAGACCGTCACGGTGGTGATCGCCATTGGCGTGATCGTTGCGCTCGTGGCGTCAGCTTCCCGGCGCGGTGGTCAGCCCGACGAGACGCTGAAAGTGCGCCACCTGAATGCGCGTTTTCGTCGCGTTAGCGATGCGCTGAAAGTCGCTGTCCTGGATTCGGCCTCCGCAAAGGCCTTGAAGAAGCAACGCAAGGCTGAGCGAAAAGCGGAGAAGGGGACGCCCAATGAACGGCCACGCACATTTGTCCTGGACTTCAAGGGCGACATTCGAGCGAGTGCTGTGAATGCGTTGCGTGAGGAAGTGTCGGCGATTCTCGCTGTCGCCTCACCTGGCGATGATGTGGTTGTAAGGATGGAAAACCCTGGTGGCACAGTGCCAGATCACGGTCTGGGTGCGGCGCAATTGGCGAGACTGCGGGATGCAAACCTGACGCTGACAGTTGTGGTTGACAAGGTGGCAGCGAGCGGCGGTTACCTCATGGCGTGCGTCGCCGACCGAATTGTAGCGGCGCCGTTTGCGATCATCGGATCGATCGGTGTCATCGCCCAATTGCCGAATTTTCGTCGATTCTTGAGCGATAAGGGCGTGGACGTCGAGCAAATCACGGCGGGCAAACACAAGCGTACGGTCACGATGTTCGGAGAAAATACGGATGAGGACCGCGCTAAGCTCAAAGAGGATCTTGAGCAAATACATGCTCTGTTTAAAGATGTTGTCGCACGTTATCGGCCGGAGCTGGATCTAGAGCGTGTAGCCACTGGTGAGTACTGGCATGGAACGCAAGCGCTGGAATTGGGTCTAATCGATGAGATTGGTACGAGCGACAGCCTGTTGATCGCGGCTTGCGAGCAGCGAGATCTGTACGCGTTACACTATCAAGTGAAACTGCCTTTGCAGAAAAAGCTGATGGGCGCGGCGGACAGCCTGATATCGCGTTGGGTAGGTTGGCTGCGCGGCTTCGGGCAGTAACAGCGAGCAGGAGACGACGATGAATCCGGAACACAAACAAAAGGCACTCGCAGGTATCGGTGCTTTGGCAGCTGTGATGCTGGCCGGTTGCGCGGCTATGGTTTCCGAGGAGGGCCTCGAAGCGGACGCCGAAAAGGCGTTTCAGCAAATGAAACAGCAAATTCCGCTCGTGCAGGATCCGGAAGTCATCGACTACGTGACGTGCGTTACGGTTGCGGTTGTCGATGCGCTTGAGGGGCGACCTGCCGAGTATGAGTGGGAGCTCGTGATTTTCGACGCACCCGAGGTGAATGCGTTCGCAATGGCGGGCGGCAAGATTGCGGTTTATTCGGGACTTCTGACGGTCGCGGTGAACGACGATCAGTTGGCCACGGTGATTGGCCACGAGATTGCGCACGTTACCGAGCGCCACGTTGCTGAGCGTATGGCGCGAGTGACGGCGACCAACGTCGGGGTCAATGTCATTGCGGGTGCTGCGATTCCGGGACAGAACATCAATACCGCACGCGGCATCTCGACGGCCTTGGGTATGGGTGCTCAGTTCGGTCTCTTGCTGCCGTTCAATCGGGGGCAGGAAGCGGAGGCCGATGAAGAAGGGCTCTACTTTATGGCCAAGGCCGGGTTTGATCCGCGCCAGAGCGTGAGCCTTTGGCAGAACATGCAGGAGAGCAAGGGCGGTCGCGAGGTACCGGAGTTTATGTCGACGCATCCGAGCAGCGGCACACGTATCGATAAGCTCGTGTCCTATTTCCCTCGTGCGCTTGTGGCCTACAACGAGGCCCAGCAGGCCGGGCGTGATCCGAGCTGCCGTCGACCGGCGTCGCTGCGAGCCAAGCCGACAGGTGATCAGCCCTAGGCAGGAAGATGCACCGCTGCTGAAACCGGGCGCTGCAGGCCTTGCTTGCGAGCGGGGCGGTTTCAGTATCGACCCGATGCGGCCCTGCGAGCTCGCATTGATCACTCATGCGCACGCCGATCACGCGCGCCGCGGTGCTGCCCGCTACATTGCAGCGACACCATCCGTTCCCATTCTGAAACACAGACTCGGCGATGATATTTGCATCGAAGCTGTGGACTACGGAGAGATCATTCGACTGGGTGATACCGAGGTTAGTTTTCACCCCGCAGGTCATGTGCTCGGGTCTGCGCAGATCGCCGTGTCCGATGGGGTTTCGAAATGGATCGCCACGGGCGACTTCAAGCGTGACCCAGACCCGACTTGCGCTCCCTTCGAGGTAGTGCCGTGCGACACGTTCATATCAGAAGCTACCTTCGCGCTGCCCGTCTACCGTTGGCCGCCCGCGGGCGAGGTTGCAGGTGAAATCCACGAATGGTGGCAAGCCAACCGAAAAACGGGTCGTCCTAGCGTTTTGTTCTGTTATGCCTTTGGCAAAGCGCAGCGCGTGTTAGCAGAGCTTATGGCCTATACCGACGCCAGCGTCTGGGTGCACGGTGCGGTCGATGAGATTACGGAACTCTATCGCGCGGCAGGCGTGCCTATGTTGCCGACACAGCGTGTGGACGGGCGCGATAAGCGCGACTACGCCGGTGAGCTGATCATTGCGCCGCCAGGTGCGGCCGGGTCACGATGGATGCGCCGGTTCCGCGACTCGCTGACCGGGTTTTGCTCGGGATGGATGCAGGTGCGCGGTAACCGCCGGCGTCGAGGTTACGATCGCGGGTTTGTCCTGTCCGACCACGCAGATTGGCCAGGACTGCTTCGCACGATCGATGAGGTCAGCGCGCAACGCATTCTCCTGATGCATGGGCACGCTGACACGCTGGTCCGGTTGTTGCGCGAGCGCGGCGTCAAGGCGGGGGTGTTGTCGGAGCTTCGCCATGCGTGAGTTCATCAAGCTCTACCACACGCTGGACCAAACCAATTCGACGCGCGCCAAAGTGGCAGCGATGGTCAGCTACTTCAATGCATCAGACCCCGCCGACACCGCGTGGGCCACGTTTTTCCTCTCTGGTCGCAGGTTAAAGCGACTCGTGAGTGCGTCGAATCTGCGCCGCTGGCTGGTGGAAGCGTCCGAACTTCCCGAGTGGCTCGTTGAGGATACCTATGCAAGCGTCGGTGATCTCGCCGAGACGATCGCGCTGTTGCTGGCAGATCGGAACCGACCCGATGCACTGTCCGACATCTCACTCGCCGCGTTCGTGACCGAATCGCTGAAGCCTCTCGCGGCGCTGGACGATGCAGCGCAGCGCGAGGTGGTGTTGGCGTGGTGGCGCCAGTTGCCGTACAACGCGTGCTACATCGTCAACAAGCTGATGACCGGCGCACTGCGCGTTGGTGTTTCGCAGGCACTGGTTGGCAGTGCACTTGCAGAGGTTGCGGGACTACCGCGTCCCGTGATTTTGCACAGGATGATGGGACACTGGTCGCCCAGTCGTGAGTTTGCTGAACGGTTGCTGGCCGAGGATGACGGTGCCGCCGATTTGTCCCGACCCTATCCGTATTGCCTTGCGAGTCCCATCGAAAGTGAGCCAGGAGTGATGACGCCTGAACTCATGGAGCGTGAGCTCGGTGTGGTCGATGATTGGCAAGTCGAATGGAAGTGGGATGGCATTCGAGCACAGCTGATCCGGCGCGGTGGCAACAGCTATTTGTGGTCACGTGGTGAAGAGCTGATCGACGCGCAATTTCCGGAGCTGATTGAGGCGTCGGCGGCGCTGCCCGAGGGTACGGTCATTGATGGGGAGATTTTGGCATGGCGAGACGATGCACCCATGCCATTCTCTGCTTTGCAGCGACGTATCGGTCGTAAGAAACCGGGCAAGAAAACACTGTCAGACTATCCGGTCATTCTGCGCGCTTACGACTTGCTGGAACTCGATCGGAGTGATGTCCGTGAGTGGCCGCTCAGCAAACGTCGTGCAGAGCTCGAGTCGCTGGCCGAGCATTTCCCAAGCCGATTCCATCTCTCTCAGGTTGTCGTCGCAGATGACTGGGCTGAGTTTGCCCGCTTGCGTGAGTCTTCGCGCGAGCGACGCGTTGAGGGATTCATGGTGAAGCGGCGCGACGCAAGCTACGGGACCGGTCGCACTCGCGGTATCTGGTGGAAGTGGAAAATAGAGCCGCATACGATCGATGCCGTCATGTTGTATGCGCAGGCGGGTCACGGCCGACGTGCGAATTTGCACACGGATTACACGTTCGCCGTCTGGCGAGGAGAAGACCTTGTGCCGGTGGCAAAAGCTTACTCCGGCCTGACCAACGCAGAGATCGATGAGCTCGACAAGTGGATACGCAAACACACACGCGAGCGCTTTGGTCCGGTCCGCTCTGTCGAACCCGAGCAAGTGTTTGAACTGGCGTTCGAAGCGATTGCCTCCTCGACGCGGCATAAGTCCGGCGTCGCGTTGCGATTTCCGCGAATCAAGCGCTGGCGGCGCGATCTGGCACCCGCCGAGGCTGATACGCTAGAGACGCTGCAGGGCCTTCTATGACCGAGACTTTGATGCCAACGGCAGAAGCGTGGTTCGAGTCGCAACGCTGGGACGTGTTTGCGTTCCAGCGTGAGGCATGGGAAGCATTCGATGCAGGCGCCTCCGGGCTGATTCACTCACCGACCGGTAGCGGAAAAACACTCGCCGCGTGGATGGGGCCGCTGTGTCGTTTTGGTATGCAGACGGGTGGGTTGCGTGTGCTGTGGATCACGCCATTGCGAGCCCTCGCCAATGACACGCGCAATAGTCTCGAGGAGGCTGTCGCTGCGCTTGGCAGTGACTGGCGGGTTGAGATTCGAACCGGAGATACCGCCAGCAGCGCTCGCCAGCGCCAAAGAAAGACACCGCCTGAGGCACTGATCACTACACCGGAGAGCCTGTCTGTTCTGTTGAGTTATGCCGACGGTGCAAAGCTATTCACGAAACTCGAGGCGGTGATCGTCGATGAATGGCATGAACTTATGGGCAGCAAGCGCGGCGTGCAACTGGAGCTTTGTCTTGCGCGCTTGCGAGCACTAAGGCCGGAGCTATCGATTTGGGGGTTGTCAGCGACCCTTGCCAATCTCGATGAAGCAATGGCGGTCCTTTGTCCGCAAGCGCAAAACCGACGCCTGGTTGCCGGCGCTATGCCGAAAGAGACCCGAGTGGATACGATCATGCCGCACGGGCTAGAGCAGTTCCCGTGGTCCGGGCACCTCGGGCTTGGATTGATCGACGATGTGGTCGCGCAAATCGAACGCGCCGCAACAACGCTCGTGTTTACCAACACACGTTCACAGAGCGAGTTGTGGTTTGAAGCGCTGATGCAAGCGCGCCCCGATTGGGTCGGGCGCATCGCCCTGCATCATGGCTCGGTAGACAGGGCACTACGACGCAAGATTGAGGCCGCGCTAAAGTCGGGCGAACTCTTAGCGGTTGTTTGTACGTCATCACTCGATCTCGGCGTCGATTTTGCCCCGGTCGATCAGGTATTGCAGGTCGGCAGCCCGAAGGGTGTTGCACGATTGATGCAACGCGCTGGACGCAGTGGTCACCAGCCTGGCGCGGTGTCGCAAGTCTGGTGCGTGCCGACCTACGCACTGGAATTGGTCGAAATTGCAGCGGCGCGCGATGCGTGGGATGCGAGGAGAATCGAGGCTCGACCTGCATTGCGCCTCGCGTTGGATGTGCTGGTGCAGCACCTTGCGACCATTGCGCTCGGCGGTGGATTTACTTCCGATGAAATGCTTGCGGAGGTGCGATCGACATACTGCTTTGCTGCGCTAACCGACGAGCAGTGGGGATGGTGTCTCGACTTTATCACGCGAGGTGGACAGGCGCTTTCAGGCTATCCGCAGTTCCGCCGCGTTGCGCTCGAGGATGGCGTCTACCGAATGACGGATCGCCGGATATCACGGCAGCACCGTTTGGGTATTGGCACGATCTCAAGCGACACAACCATGCGAATTAAATGGCTGTCAGGCGGTTCGCTGGGACATATTGAAGAATCATTCGTTGCGCGTCTCGACAAGGGTGACCGGTTCCTGTTTGCAGGACGTCTCGTCGAGCTGGTGCAGGTTCGTGAGATGGTGGCCTATGTGCGCCGATCGAAGCGGGGCAAGAAGACAGTACCGCGCTGGCAGGGTGGGCGGATGCCGTTATCGAATGAACTCGCCGACAGCATGCAAAGTGTGCTCGCGGATTTCGTATCCAACACCCATCGGCATAAAGAGCTCACGCTGCTGGCGCCGCTGCTTGAGCATCAGGCGACGGTGTCGCGATTGCCCACCCCTGGCATACTCTTGGTCGAGGTCTGCAAGACTCGCGAGGGTATGAGCATCTTCCTGTTTCCGTTTGCGGGGCGCCTGGTCCACGAAGGGCTCGCCACGCTAGTGGCATGGCGAATCGCACGCGATACGCCGATCACCTTTACGCTTTCGATGAATGACTATGGCTTCGAGCTGTTGGCATCTGCGCCGTTCGATATTCGAGAGCAGGATGTTAGATCGTGGTTGGCCCCAACGGGTCTCACAGATGATCTTGTCTCTGGCGTGAACCTCTCTGAATCTGCGAAGCGTCAATTCAGAAACATCGCTCGGATTGCTGGTCTGGTTTTTCAAGGGTACCCAGGGTCGGGAAAATCGACGCGCCAGATTCAGGCATCGTCGGGACTGATCTATGACGTGTTGTCCCAGTATGACCAGGGCAACCTGCTTGTGGATCAGGCTCAGCGCGAGGTTCTCGATGCGCAATTGGAGTCGCAGCGTATGCGACTGGCACTGGAGCGCCTGCAGGCCTCGGAAATTTGTATCGTCGAGACCGACCGATTATCACCGTTTGCATTTCCGCTCTGGGCGGAACGACTCCAGAGCCAGATCATGTCGAGCGAGACGTGGCGCGACCGGGTACAGAGGATGGCGGACAGTCTGAACGCGGCTGCCAGAAAGGCTAGTCGCTCAGCATGATCAATCCAGACTCACAACGTGTCTGTGAAGTGACCTGCTGCGGTGAGACGCTGATTGCGACTCCTGAGCGTGCACTCTATTGGCCGGCGCAAAACGCCTTGTTGGTTGCCGATTGGCACCTCGGAAAAGCGGAAGTCTTTGGGTCACGAGGTTTGGCGATTCCCGCCGGCAGCGACGAGAGTGACTTCGGGCGATTGGCAGCCCTGGTGGAGACGTGGGCTGCGAGCAAAGTCATGGTGCTTGGTGATTTGATGCATGCGCCGCCACGGCAGCGGGATGTGTGGCCACAGGCGCTGGCCGACTGGTTACGTCAGTTCCCTCAGGTCGAGGTGAGCGTCATCGCTGGCAATCACGATCGGGTTACCATCGATGCCTTGCCCGAGTCGTTGAGTACGCGCTTGATGTGGCACGCCGAGCCGGTAAAGCGCGGGCCGTTTGTTCTTGACCATGAGCCGGAGGAGCGTGCGGACGGATACGTGCTCGCGGGTCATTTGCATCCCGTGTTTCGCCTGCAGGTAGGGCGCGATCGTGCCCGGGCACCGGTGTTCTGGTTTCGCGAACGCTATGCAGTATTGCCAGCGTTTGGCAGCTTCACGGGTGGCATGAACATCAAGCTCACCCGCGGTGAGCGGATTTACATGACCGGGCCAGATAGCGTGATCGAGGTCGTAGGATGAGCGCCGCTTTCAAGGATCACTTCTCGCGGCACGCGACCGTATACCGTGATGCGCGACCGCGATATCCGCACGCACTATATCGCTGGTTGGTGCGTCAACTTCCTGCAGCAGCATCGACACGTGCTTGGGACTGTGCGACTGGGAACGGCCAGGTGGCCGATGTGTTGCGCTCTCATGTTGATGCGGTCATTGCTACCGACGCGAGCGCCGCTCAAATCGCCAATGCACCCATGGGTACCCAAGTTGAATACCGCGCAGCACCGGCAGAATCGAGTGGTCTTGACCCTGGGAGCGTACACCTCATTACCGTCGCGCAGGCCTTGCACTGGTTTGATCAGCCGCGCTTCTACTCCGAGGCGATGCGAGTTTTGGATGTGCGCGGTGTATTGGCGATCTGGACCTACCAGCGGGTTACAGTCAGTGCGGATGTCGACACGGTTGTTGATCGCTTGTATGGCCAGACTCTGGATGCGTACTGGCCCCCCGAGAGGGTTCATGTCGAGCAAGGCTACCGGGGCATTCTTCCGGATTGGCAGAGACTCGCTGTGCCTCGATTCGAAACCGCTTGCGACTGGACGGTAGCCACACTCGCCGCTTACTTGCGCAGTTGGTCTGCTACCCAGCGGTTTATCCGCGCGAACGGTATCGATCCGGTTACTGAGTGTTACAGCGAACTCGCGGAAGCCTTCGGTAAGGGGCGCCGACGGGTGCGCTGGCCGTTGGTTGTTCATGTCTTGCGCCGACCAGATTCCGACTGAATTGCTACACTGAACGAATGGGAAGAATTGCCAAGGTCTCAGGTCGCTCGCTTTTTGGTGCTTCGCGCTGGACGATGCTGCGTTCGCGCAGCCGGTGGCGCGGCATTGGCATGGTTATGCATGCCTGGCTAGTGATCGGAGCGGCGTCGGGTCTGGCGATAGCGTTTCCGTATCCTGTCGTTGTGGTCGGTGCTGCAGTGGTGATCGGCTCGCGTCAACTCGGGCTTGCGATTCTGATGCATGAGGCGGCGCATGGGCTGTTGCACGACACCCACCGCTGGAACGACCGGTTGGGGGCTTGGGTCTGTGCATGGCCACTCGGTATATCCCTGATTGAGTACCGCCAGTATCACCTGCGCCACCACACCTATGCGCAGCAGGAAGAGGATCCGGATCTCGTGTTGTCGTCGAAGTTTCCGGTGAGCGGTCAAAGTCTGGTCCGCAAGCTCTTGCGTGATCTCACTGGTTTGACGTTCCTGCGCCAGCGTCTGTTGCCGATGCTCTATGGCCTCGTGTTCAATCGACGGATATCGCAAGCCGATGGTGCGATGTTGCTGTTTAACGTCGCGCTGATCGGACTCGCCGTATTGAGCGACTTGCTTTGGGCGTACTTTCTGTTGTGGCTCGTGCCATTCATGACCTGGTACATGGCGGTTCTGCGGGTGCGTAATATCGCAGAGCACGCCTGCGTCTCAACGGAGAACAACCCCTGGCGTGTCGCTCGAACCACGCATGCGGGTTGGATCGCGCGTGCGCTGGTTGCACCTTACTTCGTGAACTACCACGCGGAACATCACTTGTTCATGAGTGCGCCATGCTATCGACTACCCGCGATTCACGCCGCGCTGCAGGAGCAAGGTCGACTTGATCAGGAACGTACGCCGATTGCCAGCGGCTACATACAGGTTCTGCGACAGGCATCAGGGAGCAACGCATGAGCCGTTGGCATGCAAAGTTAATCGCCGCCGCGGTTTGCGCGAGCATTTCCGGATGTAGCCTGCTGCAACCGCCGCCGGATCGCAGCAGCACACTGAAGGACCCTACGCCGGCCTGGGCAGAGGTGCCGGCGGAGCCGGTCACAGAGCATCGCTGGCAGTACTCCGATGCGACGCAGCAGGTTTTCGGTACCACTCAGGTGCTTCGTACTCGCGACACGGACACGATTTCTGATATCGCTCGAAGCTACGACCTCGGTTATGACGAGATTCGGCAGGCCAACCCGGAGGTCGATCCCTGGCTGCCGGGCGCTGATACTAAAGTCTTTCTACCGACGCGATTCGTTCTCCCGGATGCCCGGCGTACCGGAATCGTATTGAACATCGCTGCGAAGCGACTCTATGTCCACGAACCAGCAACGGACGGCGACGGATTCGTGCTGGCGACCTACCCGATTGGAATCGGCCGCGTCGGCTGGGCGACGCCCACCGGTGAGGCGACCGTTATCGACAAGGCGACAGATCCTTCGTGGTATGTGCCCGCTTCTGTCAGGGCAGAGCATCGCGCAGCAGGTGATCCCTTGCCTGCGGTGGTACCGCCCGGGCCGGATAACCCCTTGGGCAGACATGTGCTCAAACTGGATATGCCAGGGTATCTGCTACATGGCACCAATGAGCCGTATGGGGTCGGCATGCGAGTGAGCCACGGCTGTGTTCGCCTTTACCCGGAAGATATCGAGGTGCTGTTCGCATCGACAGACCGTGGTGCCGACGTCACCATCGTGAATCAGCCATTTGTCGCCGGACGAGAGGGTGATGCGCTGTGGATCGCTGCTTACCCGATACTCGAAGACGATGAACGGTCAACGGCACAGCTGTTGGCGTCGGCGATTGAGTACTTGACGGAGCGTTACGGCGCTCAGCTCGATGAGTCGATGATTGCGGCGGTTTCGGCGCTGATCGAACGTGCAGATGGGATGCCGATGAAGCTTGAGCCTGCCGCTTTGGTAGCCGACACCGCCAAGCCCGTTCGCAATATTGCGCAACTCCCCGAAGACGCGCCAAGCCGGGCCGAGGTTAGCGAGATGCTCGAAGCGCTGATGCAGGAAGCAAGCGACGTGAGCGATGCAGGTTCCCCATGAGTGAACGCAACGAATGGTTGGAAGTGGTGCTGGCTGAGGCGCAGCGCAAGCTCAAGCCTGTTCGCAAATCGCGTCCACAGCGCGCAGCCGTCAAGCGGAGCGACAAAGCGCCAGTAAAGACTCGTAATCAGGATTGAGCTCGCCAGCCGTTGCGGCAGGTCCGCTATGGGTATGCCAGTAGAGCCACGGCGCACCGGATTTGCGTGAATTCAGGTCATCCAGCATGCAGGCCATTGCTTTACCGGTGTAGGTTGTCTCGAGCGGCAATCCCCAACGTTCTCTCGCCGTGCCAACCGCAGCATTCGACGCAGGCGTTGGATCGGCGTAGTCAGCGCCAAGGTAGGTTGTGCGCAAGCGGACACGAGGCACCAGCGCCGTGTTGATGCGCGGTTCACAACGATGCAATCGATGCAGGATTTTTCTGCAAAGCTTGTGCATGCCGGCGTCGTTGCACTGCGAAGGCGCGGTCACTTGAACGGCAACTACCTCGGTCGGCCAGTTGAGCAGAGCGAATCCTACGGCAAGACCCGCGGCCGTTCCCATGGTGCCTGCCGCGACGTACACACGTTCGGGTGGGGTGCCACGCCATTGCGCGGCGAGTTCAAAAGCAGCATTAACGTAACCGATGCTGCCGAGTGGCGACGTCCCACCGAGTGGTACGACCGCGATATCTCCATTCCTTGCATCTCGGAGTGTGCGCATGGCCTGAACACGCTCTGCACGTTGGCGTGGAGATACAAAAAGATCGGTTTGATTCTGCTGATGGCGCTGCAACGTACCGGCAACACTCGAAGTCATCCGCTGCTGCATGAGCCAGCACTGACACTCAAGGCCATGCACACGCGAGTGCAAGGCCGTCGCCAGCGCATGATTGGAGCCGACACCGCCAAAAGTGACGACCTGTTGAATCCCTCGACCGCGTGCATCAGCGAGCAGGTATTCGAGCTTGCGAATCTTGTTTCCGCCGTATAGGGCGTGCGTCTGGTCATCACGCTTGATCCATAGTCCGGTTTCTGCATCAAGCGCCTCTAAAGGGGTGGGAAACTGGCCAAGTGGTAGCCTTGGCAGTCGTGCCGCGATCCTCGGAAACCGCGCACCGAGATAGCTGAATCCTGTCACCATGTTTGTGCCCGCAGTAGGGTATAGTTCGAAAGGATACCAGTCGCACACGACAGGAAGCGAAGAGCGACAGGAGCAAGAATTGCTTCAGCATTCTGACCCGGGCATGACCGTCAATTCCGCACCGACTCGCGGAGAGGCACTCGACCCTCGACAGAAAACCATCGCGGTGTTTCTTGGGCGCGCCCGATCCGGTCCGCTGCAGCGCCCCGTCCCGATAACGAGCTTCGCCGACTTTGAGCGTCATTTCGGTGAGCCGTGGGAACAAAGCACACTGTCAATGTCCGTTCGACAGTTCTTCCAGCACGGCGGCCGGTCTGCCATCGTCGTGCGGGTCGCGGCCAACGCGCGTGGTGGTACGCTGGAGCTTCCGACGGCCCTCAATTCTTGGCAACTGACAGCGCGCAATCCCGGCTCGACGGAACGCCTTCGGGCGTCGGTCGATGTGGATGGAGTGAGTAGCGACACGCGATTCAATTTAACGGTTCAGCGCCTGGATGCTCGTAGCGGTCAGATAGTCGATCAGGAGTTCTTTTCGGATATTTCGTGCGCCGAGGGTGACTCCCGGTTTGCGGTGCATGCCTTGGAGCAGTCGCGATTGCTGGCGCCGCCGCGTTCACTACCCGAAGCGAGACCAAAGCCATCGGCCGTTGACTTTATTACTAATGCCATTGGCTATGTGGACATGTCGGATTTGGGAAGTGACGGCGATCATCTCACTGACTACGATCTCGTTGGCAGCGAGCGCCATGCGACCGGTCTGTTTAGCCTGGAAGACGTTGAGCGATTTGATTTTCTCTATGCCTGCGGTGCACCCGGTCGGCCTGTGGCGGGCGCTGCGTTTATCGTGGCAGCTGAACGCTACTGCGCGATGCGCAATGCTATGTTTGTTGTCGATCCGCCGGACGATTGTCGGGATGCGGCCAGCCTGCTCGGATGGCGGCGTTTAAGGCCGGTATCCAGCCCGCATTGCATGACCTACTTTCCCCCAGTGGTCGATCGGGAGTCGACTGACGCCGGTAGCAAGCCGGCAGCCGGCGCCCTGATGGGTTTGCTGTGTAGACAGGATGATCGACATCATGTCTACCACGCACTGTCTGACGATATTCGACAAAACTCCGCAGCGTTGCATCGCGACTGGCAGCCTGCCTACGAATTACAGCCGGACGACGCAATGGCGCTCCTGCGAGGCGGCGTAAACCCTCTGATCCCTGGTATGCAGGGTCGGTTGTTGTTTCCCGGTCTTGTCACCTCGGCAAACACAGTCGATCGTGCGCAGGGTTCATTGCCGCAACAGCGACTGACCAAATTTATTCTCGGCCAGATTGATCGAGGGACGCGTTGGGCCGTTTTCTCCGAGCCGGATGAACAGGTTTGGAGCGCACTTCGTACTCAGATTGCGGAGTTTTTGCGAGCGTTGGCGGAGCAGGGGGCGTTTGTCGGCAGTGCGGTATCCGATGGTTGGTGGGTCCAGTGTGACGCGGCAACGAATGCCAATTTGAGCGATACGGAGCATACCGTCCGGGTGCTTTTGGGCTTTCAGCCGAAAGGTGCGTTGCAGCCCGTGATGTATAGCTTGCTGCTGCAACCGAATGGCACACGTGCGACGCGCACCGCGCTGCATCAGGCGTCTGCGACGCTCTAGTCCCCGGGTTTGCCGAAACCACCGCCGCCTGGTGTTAGAATTTCGAAGACATCGCCAGCGTCTAATTCGGCGCTCGCTACCCCGGGCAGTGTTTCCAGAGCGCCATCGGCGCGGCGGATTCGATTGATGCCAGCTGCGCCGTTGTCGCCCCCCTTGATGCCCGAAGGCGTTTGACGGCGGTTGCCACTGAGTATCGTCGCCCGGACAGGTTCGAGCATTTCGAGACGTCGCACAATGCCATCGCCGCCAACCCACCGGCCTGCGCCACCGCTGCCTCGTCGCAACTCGAATTGCAGCAGACGCACCGGTAGCCGTGTCTCCAAAATTTCGGGATCGGTTGTGCGCGAGTTTGTCATGTGCGTCTGCACCCCGCTGGCGCCCGGGAAACCAGCTCCCGCGCCGCTGCCACCCGCAATCGTTTCGTAGTATTGAACGCTTTCGTTTCCAAATGTGAGGTTATTCATCGTGCCTTGCCCATGCGCGAGTCGACCCGACGCGGCGAATAGTGCGTTGGTCACGGCCTGGGAGGTTTCAACGTTTCCCGCGACCACCGCAGCGGGTGAGACGGGGTCGAGCATTGAGCGCGGTGGAACGATGATCTCAACGTCAGCGAGGCAACCGTCGTTCAGCGGAATATCCCGCTCCGCCAGTACTCGGAGAAAGTACAATACTGCCGCGCGCGTCACCGCCGCTGGCGCGTTAAAGTTTCCCAAGTGCTGAGCACTGGTGCCCGTGAAGTCGACGGTCAACCGCTGGTCTCGAACGACCAACGCGACGTTAACCTGGCTTTGATCGTCAAGTACAACGCTTGCCTCGCCATTGGGCAGCTTCGCGATCACATCGGCTATGGTCCTGCGGGCGTTCTCGAATACGAAGTGCATGTATCGATCGACCGTCGCCTCGCCAAATGAGTTCACGAGTCTGCCGATCTGGCCGCAACCCTCCTGTAAAGCGGCGAGCTGCGCTTTTAGGTCGCTGACATTACGCTCGGGGTTTCGTGCCGGGTATGCGGCGTCTGAAAGCAAAGACCTCAGCTCCGCCTCGCGAATCACACCATCTGCAACCAACTGGAAACAGTCCAGCAGAACCCCCTCCTGATCGATGGTTGTGCTGTTGGCGGGCATCGAGCCTGGGGTCAGTCCGCCCACATCGGCGTGATGCGCCCGGCTCGCAACAAAGAAGCGCACGTCACCTTGCTGGTCGAACCAGGGTCGCACTGCCGTGATATCTGGCAAATGCGTGCCTCCGGCGTACGGACTATTGACGAGATACACATCACCGTCCTTTAGCGATGGCACGCGCTCCAAGACGTGTTGCACGCTGCTGCCCATCGAACCTAAGTGAACGGGCATGTGCGGTGCGTTGGCAATGAGATTTGCGTTTGCATCGAACAATGCACAGGAGTAGTCGAGCCGCTCTCGAATGTTCACCGACTGTGCGGTGCGCTCCAGAACATGCCCCATGTGCTCGGCGACGAGCGTAAAGCGACGGTTGAAGACCTCGAGTAGCGCGGGGTCAACTGCTTTGTCTTTGGGTGCAACAACGCTCGCGCGTCTTATTCGATGCAACAGCAGATGATTGGAGGCATTTCGAGTAGCGGACCAGCCAGGTTCGACGACCAGCGTGGTGTGATCGGACACAATGATAAATGGACCAGCAATTGGGGTTTCGCCGATCGCGGCAGGCGGCAAGACGGGCACTCGATGGGGTTTCCCCTGCAACCACAGTGTGGACTCGCCGAGCGCGGTTGCGCTTGGCCAGGTCTCGATAGGCACATCGTTGTGCGTGCTGATAGCTACGCAATAGCGAACGCCAACGAGTGTGAGTTCGCCTTCGGGTTCGACCCCATATCGTTTTTGGTGATGTTGCTTAAACAGCGTCCGCAGCGAATCGATATCTGCCCAAGGAATCTCGAGGCTACCGTCGGTGCCGGCGATGGCGATCAGCGCCGTCGTCTCCAATCGCGCGTCTGTAGCAAGTGTGCGAGCCTGCGCTTTTCGCTCGGCTTCGATTCGGTTCCAACACTCGTGCAACGGCGCCTCAATCGAAATCTCCCGCAACGTTTTGCGTTCGGCAATGCCGATGCCCAGCGCGCTCAGGACACCGGCACGTGGGTGTAACCAGATGGTGCTCACATTGAGCGCATCAGCTACGGCGCAGGCGATTTGCCCTGCGGCGCCACCGAACGCTGCGAGCGCGAATTGCCGCGAATCACTACCGTGCTTTAATGTCAGCTGACGTCCCGCATTTGCGACTTGTTCGACCGCGATCCGGAGCCAGCCTTCCGCAAGCGTCTCGAGAGAGGCGTCACCGAGCAAGGCGGCGTTTTCCAAACGCAACGCGTCGATCGCCGCTTGGGCTGCAGATGTTTGGAGTGGAAGGTCGCCGTGCTCACCGAAAACGGTTGGCAAAAATTCCGGCGGTAGCCGACCGAGTACCACGTTTGCGTCGGTCAGTGTTGCCGGACCTTGCATGCCGTAGGCAGCCGGTCCGGGTGATGCGCCGGCCGAGCCGGGCCCCACTTGCAGTCGACCATCAGCACAAGACAACAGCGAACCACCACCGCTCGCGATCGTGTCGAGTCGCAGCATCGGCGTGTGCAACCGATACCCGCCGATCTCATTATCGGTCTGTTGTTCAAACGTGCCGCGCCAATGGCAAATATCCGTCGACGTGCCGCCCATATCCATGCCGATCACGGCGGAAAGGTTGACCGCCTTAGCGCCTTCCGCCAATGCGATCAGACCTCCGGCAGGGCCGGACAGCACGGCATCTTTCCCGCGTACAGTCGCAGCTGACGCGAGGCCGCCGTGGCTTTGCATGACCGTGATACGCTCAACGTCAGCAATGTCTCCCAGTGCGTTCTTGAATTGACTGAGATAGTCATGGAGCACCGGTGTCAGCCAGGTATCGACCAGCGTGGTTTCGGTGCGCGCGAGGTAGCCGCGAATCGGGGCGGTTTGATGACTGCAGGTGATGTGCTTGATACCGACGCTTCTCGCAAGGCCAAGGGCGATCTCCTCGTGCGACGGATGTTGCCAATTGTGCAAGAGGCTGATGGCAAGATGTTCGATATGATCCTCGGCAAGCTCGGTAAACGCTTGCTCCAACGCTTCGAGATTGTGACTCGATAACTCTCTGCCGTCGGCCTGCACACGCGCGCGTGTTGTGAGTATTCTCGCAATAGGAATTTCTCGCGGAACAAGTTCGAGCCCGAATAACTGGCGCCGCCTTTGATCGGCAATCTGCAACAGATCAGAGAAACCCTCTGTGACCAGCAAGGCGATGGGTGGCGCGCTCGCCTCAAGCAGCGCGTTGGTTGCGACCGTTGTCCCAATGCGAATGCTCTGGACAAAACGTGTGTTGACGGTCGAGTTCGCGAGAATCTGCCGAATCGCCTCGACCGCCGCATCGGCATAGAGCGATGGCGCGGAAGAGCGCAACTTCTGAACGTGTTCGGTACCGTCGGGAGCACGGGCGATGACGTCGGTGAATGTGCCACCGCGGTCAATCCAGAATCGCCAGCCCGGTGAGTTATCGCTATCTTCAGACATGATCCGCTACCATAACGCAATGACGCGCGATGCCACCGTACTGGCCACGCTCGCCGCCTACAACCTGCTGCTGCTGGGCCTGGGCGTCTGGGCTTCCGGTCGTAACCAGGACACTCGTGACTTCCTGCTTGCGGGAGGCCGCATGGGCGGCTGGATTGCAGGACTATCGGCAAGCGCGAGCTCGTCATCGGCATGGACGCTACTCGGCGTCAGTGGCAGCGCCTATCTTTGGGGTGTGCAGTCACTCTGGTTGCTGCCTGCAACGCTGGGCGGATTTCTGCTCAATTGGACTTGGGTTGCGCCGCGCCTGCATCGATTGGCGCGCAAAGAGGGCGCGCTGACACTGACATCTGTGATCGCGCCGTTGTCCCTGGGACGTGCGCGTGTTCCGCTGATGCGGGTAGCCAGTCTGATCATCGTGTTTTGCTTCGCTTTCTATATCGCCGCGCAGTTTGATGGTGCTGGAAAAGCGTTTGAAGAGAATTTCGGTTGGTCAACGCAACAGTCGATTATCGCGGGTGCTGCTGTGGTCGCTATTTACACGATGATCGGTGGTTTCTGGGCCGTGAGTGTCACCGATGCCTTGCAGGCAATGCTGATGGTTTTCGTCGCGGTAGTGTTGCCGCTGTTGGTGCTCGGTGCGGGCATTAGCGGTAGTCAACCGCCGCCACCTGCGCTGGTGCACGCAAGCATGCCAGCGGCGATCGGTTTTGCTCTGGGCACTCTGGGTATTGGACTTGGTTACCCCGGACAGCCACATGTCGTCAGTCGCTTCATGGCACTGGCGGATGACACCGAATTACGCAAGGGACGTGCTGTCGCTTTGCTCTGGGCTATTCTCGTGTACAGCGGCATGCTGACCTTGGGACTTGCCGCGCGCGAGGCGGGAATCGTGCTCGGGGATGGAGAGGCGGTCTTGTTTGCGGCTGCGAGCAGCGTGCTACCTCCGATCGCGGCTGGCCTTGTGCTTGCCGCGGTGCTCGCCGCAATCATGTCGACGGCCGATAGTCAGTTGCTGACTGTCGCCGGCTCGCTCGCCTACGATTGGCAGGGAGATGCCGCCGACGCGACCCGCTCACCAGCGACCACGCGGGTTGTGGTGTTTGTGGTCTGCATCGCGGCGGTAGTGCTGGCGCTGTACTTGCCGCAGGACATCTTCTCTCGAGTGCTATTCGCATGGCATGCGGTCGGATCTGCACTTGGGCCCGTTCTAGTCATTCGCCTGATTGGTCGTGAGCCAGGTGCCTGGCGCACGCTCGCATCGATGCTCACCGGTTTTTCTCTGACCGTGTTGCTGCATGCGCAGCCCGACTTGCCTGGCGACTGGACGGAGCGGTTATTGCCCCTGCTGGTTGCGATGATTTGCCTGACGGGCGCTCCGAAACGGGTTGACGCATGACGCTCGGGCGCAGTTGGAAAGTCGTACTCGCGATCGTGTTGTTCTGCGCATTCGTTTTCCTGACAAGTCTGTTGTTGGGATTGACCGATCGTGCGCTGGATCTTTGGGAACGGCTGCAGACGCTACCTGCGGTTGTGCGTTTCGGTGTCCTCGGGGGATTCGTATTGCTGTCGGTCGGGTTTGTGGTGGTTTCCTGGAAGTTGATCGCTCCCCGACAGCGCAATAAATCCACCTCACCAACAGTGGCACGTATGGATGCATCGGCGCTCAAAGCACGTGCAGAGGGGCTTGCACTTGCCGGCGCGGATACCGCGAAGGCGCAGGAAACGTTGTCGACGATCGCCGATGCCGCAGAGCAGCAGACGCTCGACATTGTCCTGTTCGGATCGGTGAGTACCGGCAAGTCGTCGCTGGCCAAGGCGCTTTTGCCGGAGGCCATGATCGAGGTCTCTCCCTTAGCAGGTTCGACGACACAAGCGCGCCGTTTTCAATGGCAGGCGGCAACAGGCGCGCAAATCCATATCAGCGATCTGCCCGGTCTCGAGGCTGTCGGTGGGGAGTTGGACGAGGCAATGATGGAGGAGGCGCGCAGAGCCCACGTGGTCGTGTTTGTCACCGATGGGGATCTGACCCGCCAGCAAGTGGCCGCGTTGGAGCGCCTGCGTGAGGCCGGGAAACCATTGATCGTCTCCCTGAACAAGGCGGATCGGTACAGCGATGCGCAGCGCGATGAGATCAAAGCGTCGATCACACAGCGACTCTCCGGCGCGTCGGGACCAGACGATGTGGCGCCAGTGCTCGTCGTGACCATAGCTGGTGGCGAGCGCGAGGTGCTGCGACGGGATGCGACTGGCCAGGAGCAATTGTCCATCGAGGCGCGATCGGCTGAGGTCACAGAACTTGTGCTGGCACTGGAAGAGCTTGTCGGCGGAAACCTCGCGGCCGTCAATTCGCTGCGTGAGCGTGCACTGCTGGATCTCGCCGATGATCAACTCAAGCATGCTGAATATGCATACCGCGATCGACGTGCTGCTGAGATCGTGGCGGCGACGACACGCAAGGCCGTGGTTGGAGCGCTGGCCGCCGTGACCCCCGGGACCGACATTGTGATTCAAGGTTACTTGGGATCCGACCTGACGCGTCAGCTTTGCCGCCTCTACGGGCAGGAAGCACGCGACATCGAAATATCCCGCTTTCTTGATCTCAGTCAGAGTCGAGTGGGTAAGGTTGTGCCGATCACGTTGGCGATAGCCGGAAACGCACTTAAAGCATTCCCGGGTGTCGGTACGCTCGCCGGTGGTCTCGTGCATGCGGTTGCCTACGGTACGATTTTCGACGCAGTGGGGCGCGGGCTTGCTAAGTCGCTGGCCGAAGCGAACGTCCTGGACGCCGAAGCTGCGGCCTCTGCAGTCTCGGAGGCGCTCGATTCAGACCTGCAAACCGACGTCAATCGCATCGCACGCCTGGCCTGGTCACAATTGCGAGATCGCGAGTCGTGAGTGAACAGGGTGATCACAATCTGGAACTCGCGCGCCAGTCGCTCTCCACACTGCTCGAGGACCAGCGCCTGCCAAAAGCTGTTCGAGAGTCCTTGGCGAGTGACTATGAGGCGGTGCGTGCGATGCTGGACAAGATCGAAAAGGGCCATTTGCACGTGGCCGCTTTCGGGCGTGTGTCCACGGGCAAGTCCTCATTACTCAACGCGCTGGTCGGGTCAGAGGTGTTCAGCGTCAGCCCGCTGCATGGTGAGACCAAGCAAGCGTCAATTGCACAGCTCGAGACGCGCTCTGCGGGCGGCGTGTTCGTTATCGACACGCCAGGTATCGACGAGGCAGACGGTGAGTCGCGCGAGTCGATTGCGAACGAGGTAGCACGGCGCGCCGACATCATTTTGTTCACGGTGGATAGCGATCTCACCGAAACTGAGTTTCTGGCATTAGGTGAATTGACTGCATTGGGTCCACCGGTTCTGCTGGTGCTCAACAAGATGGACCGGTATACGACCCAGGAACTTGAGATATTGCTAAATGCACTGCGAAAACGGTCGGCAGAATTGATCTCCGGGGATCGGGTTGTGGCGGTTTCGGCACAACCGAAGTCGGTATCGGTAGTGGTCGTGGACGAGAACGGGAACGAACGCGAGGAATTGCGCGAACGCGCGCCGGATCTGGAGGCGTTGCGCGAGGCCATTTGGAATATTGTTGAACATGACGGCAAAACGCTCGCGGCGCTCAACGCTTCGTTGTTTGCGGCGGACCTGTCCGACAAGGTCGGCGTGCGACTCGTTGCTGCACGCAGTGAGCTCGCTGAGCGGTTGGTGCGTACGTACTGCATTGGCAAAGGTATTGCCGTTGGTCTCAATCCGGTTCCCGTTGCGGATCTGTTGGCCGCTGCCGCGATTGACGTCGGCATGATCATGCACCTGTCGCAGGTGTTCGGGTTGCCGATGTCGCGCAATGATGCGGGCAAGCTTGTCAGTGTGATCAGCGGTGAGGCGCTGGCACTGATGGGCACGCTGTGGGTTGCGCATGTCATCTCCAGTGCACTCAAGGTGGGCAGTGGTGGTCTTTCCACGGCGTTAACCGCGGGCGCGCAAAGTGCGATCGCTTACTACGGCACGTACATCGTCGGCCAGGTCGCTCGAGAGTATCTCGCGGCCGGCAAATCGTGGGGTGAGGCGGGGCCGAAGCAAACCGTCCGCCGTATCCTCTCCAGTATCGATCGTGAATCGGTATTGGCGACCGCTCGGGAAGATATTCGGGCGCGACTCGGTCGCTAGGTGTTCACCACAGGGAGCCAACTATGCACGTTGTTTTTTCACACGGTCTTGAGTCCGGTCCTTGGGGCAGCAAGATCACGGCAATGGCGGAAACCGTTCGGGAGCTCGGTGCCGATGTCACTTCGGTCGATTACCAGGGCATGCGGGAGCCGCAGCCCCGCGTGGACAAACTGCTTGCGACCCTCGATGGGATCAGCGACCCACAAGTTGTGTTGGTAGGGTCCAGTATGGGAGGTCACGTTGCCACAGCAGCTGCAACACAGCGCGGTGTTGCCGGCTTGTTCGTGTTGGCTCCAGCGTTTTTTATGCCAGGATACGAGGCACTGACACCTTCATTGCCACCGTGCCCGGTAGCGATCGTGCATGGGTGGCATGATGACGTTGTCCCGGTGGCCAATAGTCTGCGGTACGCGGAGGGTGGCAAGGTATCTTTGCACCTTGTTGACAGCGATCATCGACTGTCGAGTGCACTTCCAGAGATTTGCGATTGGTTGCAGAGCTTCATTCTTCGTAACGTTGAGATAGGTGATTCATGAGATTTGTAGTGCTTTTGATGATGGGTATTGTCGCGGGATGTTTTGACTCCGGTGAGGTTGAGGTTCACGGCAAAGAAGACACGCAGGCGGAGCCGCCGGCATCGGACACGCCGATCGCCGATTCCGTCAAACGCCCAATTGACCGCGCGCAAGCGGTCAACGATATCGCGATGTCCAGAAAAGAGGAGTTGGACGCGGCGATGAGCGATACGGAAGGGACGGATGACGATCCACGCTGAACGGGACTTCGCAATCGTCGACGTCTTCACGCGTGATGCAGGCGGCGGCAACCCTTTAGCGGTGTTCTTTGACGGTCGCGGTATTTCTGATGCGGCGATGCAGCGACTCGCTAGCGAATTCAATTTTTCAGAAACCACGTTTGTCTTACCCTCCGATCGCGACGACTGCGACTTCCGCGTGCGAATCTTTACGCCGACTCGGGAAGTGCCGTTTGCGGGTCATCCCAATATCGGCACTGCCTGCGCACTCGCTGCGCGCGGGATGCTGGAGCATTCGCAAGTCCGGTTCGAAGAGCTTGCGGGTCGGGTGGTGCTTACCGTTGATCTCGAGCATGCAAATCGTGCGCGCCTGCGTGCCCCCGAGCCTTTATCTGAGGGCGAGTCGTATCCAATCGCGTTGGTGTCTTCAGTGCTTGGGTTGGCGGAGGATGAGATCGACACGTCTGTGCATGACCCGTGTGAGGCCTCGACCGGCTTGCCATTTAGTTGCGTAGCACTGAAAGGTGAGGCTTCCTTGCGGCGGGTGAAAGTCGATCTTCATGCGCTGGATATCGCTGTCGCGGCGGGTGTTAACCCCGACCTGCTTTGTTATGTGCGTGACGGCCAGATCATAGAAGCCCGGATGTTCGCGCCGCTTGATGGGGTACCTGAGGACCCAGCGACGGGCAGTGCGAATTGCGCGTTGGTAGGCTTGCTGGCTAGTCGCGATCCGAGCGTTCCCGACGCCGTAGATTGGTACGTATCACAGGGTGTGCAAATGGGGCGACCCAGCCAGCTCGAATTGCACACGGTGAAATACAAGGGTGCCGTCGAGGAGATCTACCTTGCCGGGGCTTGCCGAGCTTTCGCTACCGGGCGCGCGAGAATCGACTAATCGCTTTCCGACAGGCTGCTCGCCAAACCGGACAAACCGAGTAACGCCGGCGTGTCTCTGGTAATCAGACGGGTGGCAATACGATTCAGATATTCGCGATAGCGTCCCTTGGCCACGAACCGCTCGCGGAAGCCTGAGGATTCGAATAGCGCCTGGTTGGCCGGGATCACGCCACCGCCGATGTAAACGCCGCCGTGCGCGCCCATCGTGAGGGCGAGGTTGCCGGCAACAGTGCCCAGAAAGTCAAAGAACTGATGGAACGTAGCGATCGCATCGGCATCGCCATCATGGGCGATACGCGAGATATCCGCGGCACTCAGCTGAGTGTCATGCAGGACGTCATGCAAGTGCACCAGACCTTCACCTGAAAGTACCCGCTCGGCCGATACGTGGCCGAAGCGCTTGCGAAACTCGGAGAGGATTTCGGCTTCGTCGTCGTTCATCGCCGGTAACGTTGCGTGACCGCCTTCGCCCGGTACGGCAACATATCGATTGCCGGCCGGGATCAGGCTGGCGATGCCAAGACCGGTCCCCGGTCCAATCAAAACTGCCGGTGCAGTCGGATCGCTCCGACCTGCGCCGATATCGATATAGTCATCGGGAGTCAGCAATGGAACTACGTGTGCAAGCGCCTCGAAATCGTTGATGACCACAAGTTGGGCCAGGTTGAGTTGCTCGCGCAATCCGGTGACCGAGAACGACCAATCGATATTCAGTAACGACACATCATCGCCGACGACAGGCCCCGCAATCGCGAGGATACCGGCGGTGGGCGCCGGGCCTTCGTAGGCATCGAG
>JBCBNU010000001.1:0-168634 GCA_039821645.1 Pseudomonadota bacterium | reverse complement strand
AATCTGAGTCCCGGCAGCCTTGGCCCGAGATTTTGCTAGCATCGGGTCAGGACTCTGGGGAGAGGACCTGCAAAGTGACGACTAAATACCGTTGGAGCGGTGCGTTGTTAAGCGCAATTATTGGCCTGATCATGGCGGCCGCCGGCAGCGCACGCGCCGATGTTTCGATCGATGATCCGTTCTCGCTGAACGATGTCATCGACACGTTTGTCGAGCGCGGTGATTATCCGTTCGTATATGTGCGCCTCGAGAGTTTTGAGGGCCGTGTCCTCTACGAGCATGGCAGCGTAAATCGCGAGCTGCTGCCCGATGCGGACATCGATGGGCAGACATGGATGCGCATTTGGTCGATGAGTAAGATCGTTACGATTAGCCTCGCAATGGATCTCGTCGAATCAGGGGAAATCTCGTTCGATGATCCGGTCGCCGATTACTTGCCGGAGCTAGCCTCGCTAGCGGTAGCGAGAGGCCCGGATGGCGTTCGGCTTTCGACGCTCGCGGCTGGGGAAGCAGGCTGCCCACTGGAAAGCGAACCAGCCGAGACTCCGATTACGATTCGCAATCTGCTCAATCACACGGCAGGCTTTTATTACGCGGTCACCGGCATCGAGTGCCTGGACAGCCTCACGGCCGCACAGGATCTACCGGGCGCCGCAGACAGCGAAGAGTTCCTTGAACGGCTGGTCGAGTTGCCGCTGATCCAACAGCCTGGCGCCGCCTATTATTACGGTCTGAACACAACGCTCCTCGGTCTGGTTTTAGAAAGCGCGACGGGCGACTCGCTAGAGACTCTTGTGGCGGAGCGAATCACAAAGCCACTACGCATTCGTGGATTGCAATACACCCTGCCGGATCAGGCATCGCTACTGCCCCACTTCACCGGCATCGATGGCAGCATCCGCATCGCACAACCAGAAGAGCTCGATATCTTTGGTGGCAGCCTGCCGCGCTATGACCGGAGGAACGAGCTGCGGCTGGGCGGCGAAGGCATGCTCGCAACCGCAGACGGATATGCCGACTTTCTGCGCATGCTCGGTAGCGGCGGCATTCTCCGCGGCCAGCGATTTCTTGAACAGTCCTCGATTAACGAGATGACCGCGCCTCACACCCTGCTCGACTCACCAGCCGGCCACAATGGCTACAACATCTGGGTAACCAATGGCTCAGCGCCGGATGGGCAAGCGGGTTTATGGATGGGCGGGGGTTATGAGAGCACCCACTTCTGGGTCGACCCTGCGAACGAGTTTGTTGCCGTCATCATGTCGCAAATGCACGCATCACCAGATACCGAACGCAACCGAGACCAGGCGATTCGGAACGAGGTCTACTCGCAAATTTCACCTTGACCAGATGCACCCTGCTCGCCGAGTGTGCTGCGCGCGTTTAACTGAGCAGCGGCAAGTGCCAACACCGCACTGACCAAGACGCAGTAGGCGGCCATGCCGTACATCTGCACAGGTAGCGGCACACCAAGATCAATGAAGGTGCCGGTGACCCCTGGCCCCGCTGCGGTTGAGAACACCATCGCAGCCATAATCAGCGAGCGAATGGCGCCGAGGTGCTCCGTGCCATAGACCTCTGGCCACAGTGCACCGAACAGCGTCGACGAGATACCGTAGCTGATGCCCACCAGAACCATCACTACGATCAGACTCTCCGGCGTACTGGTCGCCGCCATAGCAAAGCACGCCGCGGTCAGCGGTATCAGGAAGAACGGCAGAATCCGAACCGCACCGAGCCGGTCGATAACCCCGCCAAAAATCAGCGCGCAGATCACGGTCGAGATCGCCAAAACCACGAGACATCGAGCAAACCAGTCCACAGGCCACTGATTCAGCGCGGTCATGTAATCCTGATGATAGAAAATCGTTGTGCCAATAAATGCCGGCGCGAGCACCCCCGCCAACACGCCGTAGAATGCGGGATCGCGAATAACCTCAGCGCGGGTCCATTGCCGACGCGCAGTGTGTAGTGCCACCACTTCGGCGTCAGCACTCTTGGGCTCGCGTGGCTTGCGGTAACAGAGGTAGGTAATTGGCAGACCCGCAACGAGCAATGCTGCGATCGCGCTATACCAACCTGCGCTGAGACCGTGCTGCTCGGTCAGCGTGACGAACGCAAGCAACAGGGTCGCCTCACCGCCCTGGTGTCCGAGCACCACGAGCGACACGGCGCGTCCTCGCCCCGCCACGAACCATCGCCCGGTCATAGTCAGTGCAATGTGCGTCATCATGCCTTGTCCGAACAGACGCAGCAGATAGATCGCAAAGAGTAATGCCACCGCAGAAGTCGCCGTGCCCGCAAGCAGAGCAGCCAGCGCCAACATGGGCATACAAAACAGCACAAGTCGGTGCGCGCTTACCGTATCGGCCAACTTGCCGAGAAACGGTAGTGTTGCTGCACTGCCCAGCGTCGCAAGCATATACAGACGCCCGATCTCACCATGTGAAAGATCGAACAGCGTCTGCCAGTCGCCGATGGAAGCAGAAATAAAGTAAGTCTGACCAAATGTCGAGCAATAGGTCAGCAGAAAGCCGCCGGCAATCCAGCGGAAGTTGGTCGCAATGAAAGAGAGCACGGTGGCTCCGGCAGTGTCGAGGCTTGCTGCGCATCCCTGACTCAGCAGGGATGCGCAACGGCAGTTCCTAGAACTTGTAGCTTACCCCAAGCGACAGCATGCTGACGTCGACGTCCTCGAACTCATAAAGCTCGTATTCGCCGCGAATCTGTACAGGACCGATGCCAAAGGCTGCGCCCACGCCGTAGGCAAGATCGTTGCCGTCGTCGGAGTCGCTAACACCCTGAAGAGACACGTCTGCTTCCCATGAGGCATAGCCAACTTTGCCGTAGAGATCGACCAAGCCAGCGTCAACGCCGAGGATGCCCCAGACATTTAGCGCGGTGGTCTCGACAGTCAGCGGATCGCCGAGAATATCAATATCGGGAGCCCCGAAATCAACGTAGCCAGCTTCGACGGCGAGCTTCACGACCGGCAAATCGAAGTCATAGCCGGCGAAAACCTTGAACGCCGTGTCGTCCTCGTCGATTGACGACGGCAGACCGGGAATGGTCACGCCATCGAAATCAGCTTCGATTGTCGCGCCACCAGCACTGCCGCCGATGTAGAAGCCCGAGTCCGCAGTTGCGGTTCCGGCAGCCAGCGCCAGCGTAGCGCCGGCGAGCAGCGCTTTGCGCTGCAGCGAATCAGTAATCGTCATAGTAATGCTCATCCAATTGCCCAAGCGTTATGTCAACAGCAATCCCTGCTGACAACCGCTTGATAGCAAATTACCTGGATCACGTCTGCGGTAACTCGAAAAAACTGTGACGTACCACCGTGTATGCGCCTCGAGACTCGCTGGAGCACGCGGATTCCGAGTCTGAACAGATTTGCCAATATGATATAAAAATGATATCACTTTAATATCAATTCAGCGGAGGCAAAAAATGAGTAATGTCCACGAAAAGAAATACAAAGCCATGTCGGGCTGGCTGCCACTGATTCTGATGCTGGGCGGCATCGCCTTCGGCGTGTTCGCGCTGACGCGCGGTCTTCCATTGGTCGGCATCCCCCTGATTTTGGTGGCAACGATCATGGTAGCCGGGTTCATGGCGATCACACCTAACGACGCCCGCGTGTTGTTGCTATTCGGTGCATATAAAGGCTCCGTGACCGAGTCCGGCTTCTACTGGGTCAACCCGTTCTTCTCGAAGAAGAAGATCTCGTGCCGCGTTCGCAACTTCGAAACCGGCTCCACCATGCTCCCGGAAAGGAAAAACTCCAGCGGTGCTGTGGTCCAACAAAAGTCGCGCTCCAGCGGAAAGCCCTCCAAGGTAAACGATCGCGACGGTAACCCGATCGAAATCTCCGCCGTCGTTGTCTGGAAAGTCGTCGACACCGCCGAAGCGCTGTTTGAAGTTGATGATTTCGAAGACTACGTCGCGGTGCAGAGTGAGGCAGCGCTGCGAAACCTCGCTAGCCGCTACGCTTATGATGGCGAGACCGATGATGAATCACTGAGAGGCAACACCGATCGCGTCGGCGATGAGCTGCGCAAGGATATCCAGGATCGACTGGGCACCGCCGGTGTGGACGTGATCGAGGCGCGTATCAGCCATTTGGCCTACGCACCTGAGATCGCCGCCGCGATGCTTCAACGCCAGCAAGCACAAGCGGTTGTCGCTGCACGGACCAAAATTGTTGAGGGTGCTGTCGGCATGGTCGAGATGGCGCTCGATCAACTGAAGACGGATGGCATTATCGACCTCGATGAGGAACGCAAGGCTGCGATGGTGTCGAACCTGCTGGTCGTACTCTGTAGTGATCGACATACACAACCGGTCATAAATACGGGTTCGCTTTACAACTAACGGCTCATGGCACGCACCTCCTTTCTCTTTCGAGCCGACCCTAAGGTGATGGAAGCGCTCAAGCGTTGGGCGGACGATGAACTACGCAGCGTCAATGGGCAACTGGAGTTCATCGTTCGTCAGTCCCTGAAACAGTCGGGGCGGTTGAAGCCACAACCTCCCGATCAGGAGGAGTAATTGCGTTGAGCTATTGGTGACGGCTGCTGAAGACAGGCATCATCACGCTCCCGGTCTACGGCGCGGAGTGAAGCGTGAACACAAACCCGATCAAGACACTTACCCTGCTTTTGACGTTGTCGATGACTGCTTGCGGTGACAAAACCGCTGACGACCCGACGCAGCCGTCCGTCAGCCTTGAGTTGCCCGCTATCGCCCGGGAGGATGTCCATTCCTACTCGCTACCCAAAGTGCACACCGTTGAGCACCTGGATCTTGATCTGAATATCGACTTCGATCGCAAGGTACTTGAGGGCGTCGCGACACTCACGCTTGCGACTCCTGCCGACAGCGATCTGCCATTGGTACTGGATACCCGCGATCTCGATATCGCCAGCACCTGCATACCCGCAGACGATGCCTGCGACGCCGTTGCATTTCGCGTGCTGGAGGCGGACGAGATTCTCGGTGCGGCCTTGCTGATCGACATTCCGTCAGGCGCACAGACGATCGCCATCAGCTACAAGACCTCGCCAGACGCGACTGGCGTGCAGTGGCTTGAGCCACGCCAGACGGCGGGTGGCAAACTTCCATTCATGTTCACTCAGGCGCAAGCGATTCATGCCCGTAGCTTCGCACCCTTACAGGACACACCGGCAGTTCGTCAGACCGTTTCTGCCACGCTGCGAGTGCCACCGGAACTGCGCGCCCTTATGGGTGCCGACAACAGTCCAGAGCGAGCTCTAGACGGTGTCTATGAATTCACAATGCCGCAGCCGATCCCGTCATACCTGCTCGCGATCGCTGCAGGCGATGTGGCGTTTCAGAGTATGGGTCCGCGCACGGGCGTCTACGCCGAAGCTGAGTTGCTCGATGCAGCTGCTAACGAGTTCGCGGACACCGAACGCATGCTGGAGATCGGCGAGTCCGACTACGGCCCTTACCGTTGGGACCGCTATGACCTCTTGATCCTGCCACCCAGCTTCCCGTTTGGAGGCATGGAAAATCCCCGACTATCTTTCATCACACCGACAGTCATCGCGGGAGACCGCAGTCTCGTCGCGCTGATCGCACACGAGCTTGCGCATTCATGGTCGGGCAACCTTGTCACCAACGCGAGCTGGAAAGACCTCTGGCTCAATGAAGGGTTCACGACCTACCTGACCAACCGCATCATGCAGAAAGTCTACGGGGATCGACGCTACGAAATGGAAATGGCTCTCGGCTACGCGGACCTGGCTGAGAGTCTTCAGACGCTGCCGGTTGCGAACCAACCCTTGTCGTACGATGTAACCGGCACCGACCCTGATGCAGTGTTCTCGGATATTCCCTATGAAAAGGGATCATTGATGCTGTACGAAATCGAAAAGCGCATCGGGCGTGAAGCCTTCGATGCATTCCTGATCCACTATTTCGATCATTTTGCATTCAAGAGCCTCGATGACGAGGCGTTTCTTGCCTATCTCGACAGTACGCTCATCGCGGACCATCCAGAGGTACTGTCGCGAGAGCGGCTTGAACAGTGGATTTACCAGCCAGGCATCCCAGAAGGTGCACCGCAACCAACATCGGATGCCTTTGAGACCATCGATCGACTGCGCGCCGATTGGCTTGCAGGTTCGCTGCCAGCCGCAAATATTGGTACCGCGGCGTGGACGTTTCACGAGTGGAAACATTTCCTCGACGGTATGCCAGAGACACTGACCCAAACGCAACTGTCGGAGCTTGATACGGCATTCGGTTTGACCGCTTCCAACAACAACGAAGTGCTGTTCAGCTGGCTGATGATCACGATCCGCAACCGTTATGAATCTGCTGAGTCGCGCGTCGAAGAGTTTCTGGTCCGCGTCGGCAGAAACAAGTTTATCCGTCCACTGTATCGAGCGCTCGTGGCGCGCGATGACATCGAGCAAGCGCGGGCAATCTTCGAGCGCGCCAAATCGGGTTATCACCCGCTTTCGGTAAAACTCAATAGCGCGGTTGTCTATCCCGACGGCTAGCCGACTTGCTTACTCAAGACAGGTGACAACCGACGACTGAGTGCCGGGTGAGGTCTCGGTGTACGAGCCGTTACAGACGAGCGCAACCTCAATCGAACGACAGCTCTCGGGCGCATCACGACGGCAGCTGTTGCACGACACACCATCGTCCGGATCGGTGCAACTCGCGCAACACCACGTCGCACCAAGGCTGATTTCCCGCTCGATGATGATTTCGTCGGACGCGGCATAGCGCTCGTCGTCATCGTCGTTGTCACCATCGCCAACGGCGAGCACGCAGCCAGTCATTAACAGGAAGGGAACGAGAATCAGCATTCGAATGTACTTCATGGATCGCAGACCTTTGACTTCAGAGACGCGCTTTAAAGATTGCAACAGTCTGGGGTGTCTGACCAGTCGTCAATACTGAATATTGTCTACGGCAAGGGTATCCAATGGTGCCTCGAACACCCGAGTGAATACCGCGGTCATCCGCGCCTCGACGGTATCGAGGAACTCGTGCACATCATCGATCGCACGGAAGATCGTATAACCACGCACCAGGAACTCGTGTAAGTCGGTTACCCCGACAAGACGTGCAGGCCCGCGCATCATACGCAGCGTGCTGCCGATCATCGGAATACGCACGATCCGCTCCAGACTCTCGCCTGCCCTGCGCGTCATCGCGATCAAACGCAGGCAGTCATCGAGCGTGGCCGCCTCACGACTGGCGGCACAGTATTCGCGCTCACTGATCGCCGCCCCACCGACGATTCCATCGCGCAGCAAGGCTTCGATATCCAGGTTGATACGCAGAATGGTCGCGTTCAGCTCGAGCGCAGTAGCCAGCGCCTCGAGCGCCCCAGACGGCAATATCCGGCTCATCATCGGCACAACCTTAGCGAGCTCCGCGTCGCGTGCCGCAATCGTGGGGCCGACCATGTCGGAAATGATGTAGTCGATCGCTTCCGAGTAGCCCGGCCTCGACCGGAGGTCGTCATACTTCGGCAAAAAGTAAGCGACTTGCAGATCGACAAAGCGCCGGTACGCGGCGAGGCGATCCGGGCTCTCCAGATAGGTCTCGTGCAGCTGATTACTGAGTGCCAGATGTTCGCGCAGTCTGGCAGCGTCCGCCCTCATGCTATGCCTCGCCTTTGTCGTCATCCAGGATCGGTGCGATCGACACGAGGCGCACTCGGCGCCGATCTGCACGCAGCACACGGATGTGGTGTCCATGCCAATCCAGCGTATCCCCGGCGACAGGAATGCGCTCCAATTGCTCGATCAGCAAACCGCTCACCGTAGACACATCCCAGTCCGGATTCCAGGCAACGCCGAGCTTTGAGCAAAGCTTGCGCAGATCTACCGAGGCGCGCGCCAGCACGGCGCCGTTCTGCAACTCACGAAAATCTGATGAAGGCGTGTCTTTTTCATCGTCGATGTCACCCACAACCTCCTCCAGCACGTCTTCCATGGTCACAAGACCCTCGACGTTGCCGTATTCACCGACAACCAAAGCCAGATGTTTTCTCGCATCCTGGAAAGTGCGCAGCAGCTTCGGCAGCTTCATTGTGCTCGGCACAACCAACGCCTCGCCTGCCAACGCATCCCAGTCGACAGTCTCAGCCTTGTGAGTCAGCAACCAATGCAAAAGGTTCTTTGCGAGCACAACCTCGGAGGCGTCGTCGAGGCTGGTAGACGTGCTCAGCGGAAACCGGCTGTGGCCACTCTTGTGCAGTCGTTCAATCACTTCGTCTCTGGTCATGGTCCTGGAGAGAAACTCAACGTTGTCGCGCGGGAGCATCACTGCACCCGCATCCAGGTCCTTGAGATGCGTCACCCCAACAATCAGCCCCGCGGTGGTGTCACCCACAGCACCTTCGCTCTGCCCCAATACCGCCAGCAAACGAATTTCATCAGCGGACGTCACCGGCGCTTGCTTGTCAGCGCGCAGTTGCCTCGACAACAGCTCCGACATCACGACCAGCGGCTTCAGCATGATGCTCAAGTAGTGAATGCCATGCGCGACCGGTGAGGCCAGGTACTGCGCATAACTTACGCCGAGCGTCTTCGGAATGATCTCCGTGAACAAGAGGACCGCAAGCGTGAAGAGCAATGAGAAGATCCACAGCGTTGAGGGATCGAACACCGCGCTGTAGCTCGCACCAGCAACGGCTGCACCAACGGTATGCGCCGCTGTGTTCAAGATCAGGATCGCAGCAATCGGCACGTCCATGTTCTCTTTGAAGCCGGCGAGCAGGGAACCCGCACGCCTGCCCTGTTGGTTCAGCACCTCGATCTGCGGGCGTGTGATCGATAACAACACCGATTCGAAAATTGAACACAAGAAAGAAACGATCAGCACAACGGCGACTGCCGAAACAAAAAGCAGCATGGTCGAACTCCAGAAACGAATAATCGATATTGTCGGTGAGCGGGCACGCGACGGCAATTCGTCATCACCCGGACAAGATCGCTGCGTTACACTGTTACACCACTAAAGATTCGAATTAGAAGGATTCCCGGATGATTAAGAAGACGATATCTGCGCTCTTGCTCTCACTCGGTCTGATTGCCGGCACTGCCGCAGCTCAGATGGAGGAAATGGCAGAGACGATGGGCATGATCGAATCCGCCGAGCCCGTCGTACTTTCCGCATCCGACATCGAGGGTTGGATTTCGACGGTTAAGGCACTAATCGCAGCGGAACTGGATGTGATGGATAACCCATCGCTTCCGGATGCAATGGAAGTGCTCGGCGCGAACACCGAGGCAATGGACATCCTCGATACGAACGGCTATGACATGCCGACCTTCCAGTCACATTCGATCAACATCTTTATGGCGGTCGGCGCGGCACAGATGGCCGACCAACGTGAGCAAATCGAAGCTCAGATGGCAATGCTCGACAGCATGCGCGGCCAAATGCCGGACGAACAGGTAGACATGCTGGAAGGCCAGATCAAAGGCATGATGGCAATCTTTGACAAGACGCCTGAACAGAACATCGAAATCATCGGCAAGTACGCAGATCAGATCGATGCGCTCGGCGAATAAGTTCGTCGGAGCACATCAGAAAATGCTGCGGTGGGCTTATCGACTGATGGGAGCGAGCTGCTGCGCCTTGCTGCTCGGCGCGAACGCAATGGCAGACATGTCGCTTGAGCAGTGGGCCGAACAGACTGTATCGGAGGGAGACGCGCTGTCAGTCAGTGTGCTCACCCATCTGGACGGCGAGGCCGGATATCTCAGTGCTGGCAAGACGCACCCGGATGAGGGTGCACCGGGGCCGGATACCCAGTATGAGATCGGCTCCATCACCAAGGTGTTTACCAATCTCCTGCTGGCGGAAATGGTCGCCACCGGAGCGGTGTCCGACGACACCACGATCGGCGATATTTTTGGTGACGAGATTGCGCCGCTGAATCCTGCTGTTCGGGAAATCACGCTGCTGGAACTCGCGACGCACACCAGTGGATTGCCGCGACTTCCAGTCAATATGATGTTCTCAAATGCTGCGGATCCTTATGCGGGCTACGATGCTGAGAAACTCAAAGGCGGCATCAATCTCACCCGAGCCCTGCAGCCACTCATCAAGCGTTATGCGTACTCCAATTTTGGAGTCGGGCTGTTGGGTCACGCACTTGGACGGGTTGACGGTGAGGGCTACCGGTCAGCCCTCAAGCGTCGGATTCTCGACCCTCTTGGCCTTGAGCATGCAGCTTTCGCGATCGGTGAGGACCGCGCAGTCGGTTGGCGCGGTGGTGAGGTTGTCCCCAACTGGACAATGACCGACGCACTGACCGCGGCGGGTGGCTTGCGAGCATCGGCTAGCGATCTTGGTCGATTCGGGGAAATCATGCGGGGTGCTGAGCCCTGGCCGTTGAAGCAGGACCGGGAGGCAGGGCGCAAGATTCTTGCAGACGCCGGCGGCGGTTTCGATGTCTCTCGGATCTGGCACATCGCTCGTGCCGAAAGCACGCCGATCTACTGGCACAACGGCGGAACCGGTGGGTACTACTCGTTTTTCGGTTTTCGACCTGACAACGGTGCGACGATCGCGATTCTGGTCGCAGGGGGCGAGGATCCGACCGCCACGGGTCTTGAATGGCTTGGACGAACCGCCGCCGAAAAAAAAACGACTCAGCCCGACGCGACCGTCATCGGTCAGTATCAATTCAACCCAAGCGTTGGACTGGCGGTCTTCGAAACAGACGGTGAGCTCGTCGCACAGATGAGCGGGCAGGGCCCTGTGGGACTGCTGCCTGGCGCAGACGATTGGTATGCGTTCACATCGGTTGACGCCAGCCTGCGTTTCGTTCGCGAAGCGGGTGAGGTCGTCGCAGTCGAGCTTGCACAAAACCAACGCATCCAGCGTGCTGGCCGCACTTCCGACCAACCGTCGCGGCCCACTCGCACGGCGATTGAGCTATCTGCAGAAGCGCTATCGGCATTTGTCGGCGAATACCCGATTAACGATTCGGTGAAGTTCACTATCAAGCAAGGCGACGAAGGCCTACTTGCTCAGCTCACCGGACAGGGGTTCTACCCCATCTATCCGAGTGGCGACGACGTATTCTTCTATCGCATCGTCGATGCAGAGCTCAGATTTGAACGAGACGATGCCGATGCAGTGACAGCACTTACCTTGCATCAGGGGCCGGTCCAGCAACGCGCCGAGAAGCAGCGATAGCCTTACCGGCCGGTTTTTGCTGCACTGCACACTAGACGTTCACGTCCAACTGATTGAATTTCTCTATACCCCCCATTAGACAGTTCAATTCGATCGCCTGACGAAAAGCGTATGCTCTGTCGCGTCACTTAACCGTAATCCGACAGGGGGTACGCATGGACTTTGTACGATCCTTACTCGCCACTGCAGTGGTGTCAGCCGGCGCATTGGGCGCGGCGGGCTCAGCGCTGGCGCAGGACGAACCCAAACCCAACAGTTTCTGGTGGCCTGAACAGGTCGACCTCAGCCCGTTACGCGCGCACAGCGACGCGTCCAATCCGTTGGGGGCCGACTTTGACTACGCAGCTGCTTTTGCGGCGCTGGATCTTGACGCCGTCAAAAAAGACATAGAAGCCACGCTAACCGATTCACAGGACTGGTGGCCCGCCGACTACGGCAACTACGGGCCATTCTTTATTCGCATGGCATGGCACAGTGCCGGCACCTACCGCACGCTCGATGGACGCGGCGGCGCGGCCGGCGGTCAGATGCGATTTGAGCCTCTCAACAGTTGGCCGGATAACGGCAACCTCGACAAAGCGCGCCGGTTGCTCTGGCCGGTGAAGCAGAAATACGGCAGCAGCCTCTCGTGGGCCGACCTGATGGTCTTGGCCGGTAACGTCTCGCTCGAATCGATGGGCTTTGAGACCTTCGGTTTCGCCGGTGGCCGTGAAGACGACTGGGAAGCCGAGCTGGTCTACTGGGGACCGGAGAAAGAGTTTCTCGCTGATGAACGCTATTCCGGTGACCGTAAGTTGGCCAAGCCGCTTGCAGCGGTTCAAATGGGTCTGATCTACGTGAACCCGGAAGGTCCTAACGGCAACCCGGATCCGCTGGCTGCAGCGCGCGACATTCGCGAGACGTTCGGTCGCATGGCGATGAACGACGAGGAAACCGCGGCGCTGATCGCAGGCGGCCATACATTCGGCAAGGCACACGGTGCTGCGAAACCGGAAGACTGCATGTCTGCCGAGCCCGCGGGTGCGGAGCTCGAAAAGCAGGGCTTTGGCTGGACCAATAGCTGCGGAAAAGGCAACGCTGAAGACACGATCACCAGTGGCCTCGAAGGTGCCTGGTCGGCTGCGCCAACGGCATGGACCATGCAGTATCTGCAGAATCTGTACGGCTATGAGTGGGTGAAGACCAAGAGCCCCGCAGGCGCGACGCAGTGGATTCCTACCGACGAAGCTGCGGCGAACCTCGTGCCGGATGCGCACATTGCAGGCAAACGCCACGCACCGATCATGTTCACCACCGATCTGGCGCTTCGTGAAGACCCAAGCTACAAGGCGATTACCTCGGCTTGGCTCGAAGACCCGAAAGCATTCGAACTCGCGTTTGCGAAAGCCTGGTTCAAATTGACGCACCGGGATATGGGGCCGCGCGCTCGATACGTCGGCACCGATGTACCCGAAGAGGTGTTGCTTTGGCAGGACCCTGTCCCGGCTGTTGATCACGCATTGATCACCGCCCGCGACGCCGAACAGCTGAAGACCGCGATTCTCGACTCGGGTTTGAGCGTGTCCGACCTGGTCGGTACCGCATGGGCTTCCGCAGCGAGCTTCCGTGGCACCGACATGCGCGGTGGCGCCAACGGTGCGCGTATCCGTCTGGAGCCGCAACGTAGTTGGGCCTCCAATGACCCGGCTATCGCAGCCAACGTCGTCGCAAAGCTCGAAGCAATCCAGAGTGACTTTAACCGCCGCGCGCGCGGCGGTAAGAAAGTGTCGCTGGCTGACCTGATCGTCCTCGGTGGCAACGCCGCGATCGAGCAGGCAGCGAAAGCGGGTGGTTACGATGTCACGGTACCGTTCACTGCGGGACGCACAGATGCAACGCAGGAGCAGACGGATATCGCCTCGTTCTCAGTACTCGAGCCAGCAGCCGACGGTTTCCGCAACTACTACTCGGATGCCAGCCGACGCTCACCGGCCGCTGCTCTGGTCGAGAAGGCAAACCTGCTGGCCCTCACCATTCCGGAAATGACTGCACTGGTGGGTGGCATGCGCGCGCTTGGCGCGAACGCGGGCGGCACGAGCCACGGCGTGTTCACCGATCGGCCCGGTACGTTGAGTAATGACTACTACGTCAACCTGCTCGACATGACGACCGCATGGACGAAGGGCGATAGCTACGGCGACGGCATTTACCAGGGTGTAGATCGCGTCACCGGCGAGCCGAAATACACAGCAACACCGGTTGATCTGTTGTTTGGCTCCCATGCAGAGCTGCGCGCCATCGCTGAGGTCTACGGCGCAAGCGACGGAGACGTACGTTTCGTCAGCGACTTCATCGAAGCGTGGGACAAAGTCATGATGCTGGACCGCTTCGACGCGACTGAAGCGCAGACGCTGACGGCATCAGTACGTCGCATCAGCGACAACAAAACGCTGTCCGGCGACTAATCAGCGCCGTTCCAACCGTAGATTACGGTCGACGAGGCCTCGCAGCGACGCGCTGCGAGGCCTTTTTTGTTATGTTGTGCGGTCGCCAAATCCTCCACCGTACCGGTATCCGGAAGTCGAGAATGCCCTTTCGCCTGATTCTGCTCGCGATCGTTCCCTTTTTGCTGGCATCAACTAGTCCAGCCACCGTGGCGCGGAGGATTGCGATGCAAATTGAGAATGCCGCATTGCCACACCTTGCAAAGACGAATAGTGGCGAGGTGATCCTCAGTTGGGTGGAGACCGACTCGACGCAATCGAAGCTGCGCTTTTCCGCGCTCGAGCACAACGGCTGGACGACCGCGTCTACCGTCGCGCAGGGCAGTGACTGGTTCATTAATTGGGCAGATTTCCCATCCGTTGTGCCACTCAGTGAATCGCGTTGGATGGCGCACTGGTTGCGCAAGAAACCGGGCAACAAGTACAGCTACGACGTCGCTGTGCGTCTGTCTACCGACGCCGGCCAGAACTGGCAGACGGGTGTGACACCACATCTTGATAACACGCCCACCGAACATGGGTTCGTCAGCTTGTTCATGATCGACGGAGCTCCCGCTGCACTTTGGCTCGATGGACGAAACACCGGTGGTCATCATGATCACGACGGTGGTCCGATGACCGTGCGAGCAGCCACGTTTGACGAGCAAGGCGATATCGACCGACGCCACCTCGTTGACAGCATGGTGTGCGATTGTTGCCAGACCGATAGTGCGCAAACCACCAACGGTCCAGTCGTTGTATATCGCAACCGCACGCCCGGGGAAATCCGGGATATCCATATCAGCCGATTCGTCGATGGCAACTGGACGGCGAGTCAACCGGTCTCTGCAGATCACTGGGAGATCCACGGTTGCCCGGTCAACGGGCCGGCGATCACCGCTCTGGATGAACGGGTAGCGACGGCGTGGTACACAGCCGCCTACGACCAGCCAGCGATCCGACTTGCGCTGTCCACTGACAGTGGCGCCACTTTTCCGACCGCGGTTACCGTTGACAGCGCACGCCCTCTCGGTCGTGTCGACGTTGCTTTCCTCAACCCCAAAACGATCGCAGTCTCGTGGCTGAGACAGACCGGCGCCGGGTCTGCCGACATCGTACTCGGCTTGTTTGCAGAAGACGGGCGAGCGTTGTCGCAGCGAGTGGTCGCGCAGACGAGTCCTTTGCGGCAATCCGGGTTCCCGCAGATGGTCAAGTATGACGACGGGTTGCTGTTTGCGTGGACCGAACTGGAAGGCCGCAAGACGCGAGTGCAGGTAATGCACGTGTCGGCCGATAACCCGATATGACGAAGGAGCTACAACCGGCGTACCGAAAGACTACGCTGGCACTGAAACCGCCGACCGAGGGTAAAGGTCATCGCGGTGTCATGAAAGACCTCGACGAGGCGGCGCCGCGCGGCGTCATCGCCAAGCCTCAGCCACAAATTCTCGCTGAGTTCTTCACATCGATGCTCGTGCTCTCTGCAAAGTTCAAATACAAACCTGCAGTGGGCGTCGCCAATTACCTCTATTTCATGGACGGTGAGTGGTCGCTCAGTCTGATCGCGCCCGACCAGTGGTCGGAGTCACGCAAGAATGCATTCGCGGGCCTTTGCACGCTACAACACGACCGAACCTGGACGATCAAGTTGACCGAGGAGTGGGATGACAAACCCGAGGTTGTGACCGCGATTCGAGTTGCCTACGACGCATTCGCAAGGACGCTGGATCACGACGGAACCCTCGAGGAGATTTTGCCGTTTTACGTCGCAAATCTGCCTTATCACCAGCGTGTCAATGCGCATGCACTCGGCATGTCGATCAGGGCAACCATGACGCTTGGTGACCAATCCGATATCCCCGCAAGAGACTGGCTGCCCGCCCTCCCGGATATGAGCACCGCCGTCGCGGATGGCTCCGACCCTGAGGAATGAGCATCAATTCGCGGATTTCGCCGACTATTTCTGGAATCGTTAGTTATTCGTAAGGCTTCCGTAAGGTGTCCCGCACCGCGCTCAACTGAAATAACGGGAAATATACGACAGGGAGCGATCACAACAATGATGCGACACACAGCGATTGGTGCAGCCTTGCTCGCAGCGGCCACACTTTGTTCGACAGACGTTTCGGCCGAGGGATCGGTTGGGCTCAAAGCGGGAACTCTGGGGATCGGTATCGAAGGCACCTACAAGATTTCCGAAAAGTGGGGCATTCGCGGTGGGATCAACCAGTTCGATTATGGTTTCGATGACGATATCGACGACATCACATTCGATGGCGACCTCGAACTGAATTCCATCACATTGCTCGCCGATTTCAGACCTGCTGGCGGTGGTTTTCGCATTACCGGTGGCGCTGTGATCAATAACAACGAAGTGACCGCCGTCGCTGACCCATTCGCCGACTACGAGATTGGCAACAACACTTACACGCTCGAGGAAGTCGGCACGCTATCAGCCGTGGCAGACTTCGACAGTGTGGCGCCCTACCTAGGACTCGGCTATGACTGGGGACTCGGAGAGCGCGCTACCATCAGCTTCGACCTGGGCGTGCTCGCACAGGGCGAAGCGGGTATTGGTATCGATTCAACAGGCGGCACGCTGTCGAACGATCCGGCGTTGCGCGCTGATCTCGACATTGAGGAAGAAATGGGCGTCGATGATCTTGATGAGCTGGAATTGTTTCCAGTCTTGTCGCTCGGCTTTCACTACCGGTTTTAGACTATTTGGCGGCCACCGCGGGCGGCAGTTGCAGATCATAGATTTCGCACCGGCTGCCCGCGGCGGCGACCGTCGATACGCGATCGCCAGCACCGGACTTGTTGGCGTCGATGCGTTCCCTTATGGGGGCGAATTCAGGACTCGCGCGCAGATCGGCTAACGCGGGATCAAGATCCAGATACCACCACGCGTGGACGTGCCAACCCTTCTCCGCCGCCTCGCGCAGCTTTTGCAACGCAAGTTCCCGATCTCCCAGCACCTCCGCCGCAATCACGTCCGATAGCTGTCGTCCACGGCGAGACAGTCTGGACAAAGCAGGCATCAGCTCGAGTACACGACGGGCTAACGCGTGCGCTCGCTCAGTTTGACCGTCCTGTTGGAAAGCAAATGCAATGTCGGCGAGATAGCGAGCATCAGCAGGTGCAAACGTACTCACGTCAGCGGTCAAATAAACAGCGGGGTAGACCGATAGCGCCTCGTCGATCACACCACGAGCCAATGCCGCATCTCGCAGCAACCGAATCGCCATGTGGTCAACCGCGTAGCCGTTCTGTCGTCTGGCCAGTGCCAGCGCAACTTCCTCATCAGCTGTGAACGCCGCTAGCGCCATACGCGACCGACGCGGCCAATATGTGTCCGGCGCACGCTCCCGAGCGATTTCTGACAAGGCGAGTGCTGCTTGCACATTGCCGCGATCCAACTCCATCAGTGACAAGACAGCGGGTGTGATGGCGCCACGCTCATCGAGCGACATTGCCGTCGCCAGTTGTTTCGAAGCGGTCTCAAAATCACCACGCACGCGCCAATTGAATTGGCCAAGCCCGTAGTGAGCATTCGGCATGTCTGGCTTCAGGATCACTGCGCGCTCAAAGAGCTGAGCAGAACAGTTGTAGTCACTGAGATACTCCGCGTTCATCGCGGCAGCCACATGCAAGATCGGTGCAGCCGGATCGATTTTCAGCACGCGCGTGTAGAGAGGCACAGCGGCATTCCCACGATTGGAAGTCACGTAGAGCCAGGCCAAAGAAGAGAGCGCTGAGGGATCGTCCGGTTCAATCGCGAGGGCTGCCTGGTAAGCCTCCTCGGCCTCGGCCGCCAAGCCCTGAATCTGTTTTGACCGTCCGACGGTGACATACGTCGCCGCAGCGCGTGGCTGCAGTTCCATGCTGCGCTCGATCCAGGGCCGCAGCGTTGCGAGCGCTTCAGGCGGCGTGCGTGCGCCATAAAAAACTAACGCATACTCCACAGCCGACAACTCTGCGATCGCTGGCATCAACTCATCATCAAGTGACAGCGCGCGCAGCAACCACCGCTCGGCCTCCAGTTTTTCTTCAACGCCGCCTTGTTTCCCAAGATAGCTGCCGCGGAGAAACGCTTCGTAGGCCTCAAGGCTGTTGCGGCCGGGACGATCGGGCTCAGCCCGCTGGCCGGTTTGACCCAACCACGAATTCAGCGTTGCCTGCAGTGAGTCCGAAATACGCCATTGCACATAGGAGCCAGACCGCACGGACTGCTCGAACGTTTCCGCCCAACGGTTGGCAGCGACCTCGAGGTCCACGAGCTCAACCTCAACGACCAGACGGTCGTCATATCGGCTGGTCACGCCCGAGAGTACAAACCTTGCGTTCAGCGACTCCCCAATCTCCTCTGTATCCTGCAAACGAGAAGAAACCAGCGTCGCCGATGTGCCGCCGATGACGCCAAAGGCCGAGTCGCCAGAGAGGCTCATCGCCACAGCCTGCGCCATCCCTGAACCGAGGAAGTCGGGTGCCGCAAATGCGGCGTCCGAATCGAAAGGCAGGACCACCAGCATCGGCTTTCCGGTCGTTGGTTCGACCAGGCCCTCGCGACCCGGCGCTTCGCGCACGATCCACAACACGGCAAAGGCGACTATCGCCAGTAGCGCACCTACCCACGTGAGGCCGTGCCATCTTGTAATGCGCTGCTCGCCGTCAGACATAGACAGGTCAGCAGAGGATTCGGTGGACTGAGTCTCCGCCTGCACCGGCGGCGATGCGACTGGCTCGACTTCCGCAATCAGTCGGTACCCTCGCTTGCGGATGGTTTCCACATAGCGCGGTGATCCACTGGTATCGCCAAGCGCCTTGCGCAAGGTTGCCATCGCCTTGTAGATCGGGTTGTCGCTGACGATGCGGTCAGACCAGACAGCCGCCACCAATTCATCCGCGCTGAACACGCGCCCGGGTTCGGAAACCAACACCTCGAGGAGCCGTGAGGCGATGGGCTCAAGATCGACATTATCGACACCATTCGAGAGTCGGTTGCGAGAGGGCGTGAAGTACCAATCCCCCACGCGCAGAGTCTGGTTGTTTTGCCCTTCTGACAAGCCCTGGTGCCTCCCTTACATCAGGCGCGAAACGATGACAGCGTTCCGCGAATCCTGCCTTTGACGGTATTGAGACCGATCCTGAGACTGCTGGCAAGCAAATAATCTCTTCCTCGAAACGCTAATTTGAATTTGACATAAATATCAATCAATAAGCCACGAAGAACACCGATTGGATTGTCGAGTTGCCGCCAGACGAGAAAGTGCTCATTATGTGCGCTGCGTCACAAAATTAGTGTGGCGTCACAATAGGTAGCAAGCGCGCCATGAGCTGACCGGGGGGTTTAGCGACGCGCGCAGGGGGGTTACACATGAAGCTACGCATCATGCTGCTGATTTCGGCAGTTTCTATACTATCTTTCACCGTTAACGCTGAAGCGAATCAGCGCGGCGTCCCGCAGGACGATCGTGTTTTCCCGCTGGGTGACTCGGGGCCATTTGATCCGATTCCTGGCCTCACCGATGTACTCGTCGAGGACATCGACAGCGAGGGCGCCATTTATCGCTACGAAGTACCGGTCAACTGGAACGGCGATCTCGTTATGTACGCACATGGTTTCCGTGGCTGCGTTGCTGACGAATCGACGGGCGCGCTCGTCCCACTGACAGTCGACAATCCACCGCTTCGCCAGTACTTCCTGCTGCGCGGTTACGCCTGGGCGGCTTCGAGCTACTCGAAGAACTGCTACGACGTCAAAGACGGCGTAGAGAGCACCAACCGCCTGGCACGCATCTTCAGCGAAGAAGTAGGCGAGCCGGAAACGACGTTGATCACTGGGTTCTCCATGGGCGGCCACGTCACGGGCGCAGCCATCGAAATGTTCCCGAACATCGAATGCCCGGATGATGCACGCGACAGCCTCTGCCGACGTTACCGAAAAGTGTTGGATTCGCTCTCCGGCGGCATCAAATACGACGGTGCAGCGCCGCTGTGTGGCGTCATGGGCGACGTTGAACTGTTCAACTACTTCGGCGACTACACCTACGGCGCGGAAGCGCTGGCGTCCGAAGTGAACCCATTTGTTGTCTCTCAGTTCCCGCCGCCAGAGGACTACGCGCAAACCACGCTGCCTTTGACCATCGGTACACTGTTCAGCAACAACGGGGCCGACTTCCCTGTAGGTCTGACCGCACAGGGTGAAAGCCTGAAGGACTTGCTGCGCGTCATCTCCGGTGGTGATCGTCCGCTGTTCGAAGAGGGTTTCCCGGTATTCCAGCCGCTGCTGTTCAGCTTCGCCGGCGACGATGGCACCGTCGATGGGGTGGTCTCCGGCAACATCTACGACAACAAACGGCGCAGATATGAGCTCGATGGCGAGCGGGGTATGAACTCCGCTGAAGCTGCATTGAATGAACTGATCATTCGTCTGAGCCGTGACCGTCGTGCTAACCGTAATCGCGGACCTGAGTTGGAGCGGATTCCGCTTATCGTAGGCCGCATCAACATACCGGTTCTAAGCGTTCACACGCTGGGTGATCTGTTTGTGCCGTTCAAGATGCAGCAGATTTACGCGAAAGAAGTTCGACGTAAGGGTCTGGGAGACTTGCTGGTGCAGCGTGCGACGCGCGCGATCGGTCACTGCGAATTCTCACCGGAAGAACTCATTCGCACGTTTGACGATCTCGTACTCTGGGTCGACGAAGGCATTCGCCCTGAAGGCGATGACGTACTGAATCCAGAAGTGGTCGCTGAACCGACCTATGGATGCACCTTTACCGAAGGATCAACGGGTTCGACGCCGGATATCCTGCGCACAGGCCTCTGCCAAGCTGGCGGCAGCTAAGCGGCTAGCTAGCTAAACGTAGAGGTAAGGATAGTGCCCCGCAGCGGCTTCGCTGCGGGGCATATTTTTGCCTACAGACCGCCGTCAAGCTCGCGTCTTGCCTCTGCCAACGCTTGCTTCGCTGCATCTTCGAGCTCTTCTGCTGCTTCCAGCGCAATCAAGCTATCCTGATATTTGAAAAAGGAAGGCTGGAAGCGCTGCAAGCCCTCCTCCGCATAATCCGCAGGATCCTCACCACGTGCTTCGATATCCGCGATAAAGGCCTCCAGCTCCTCAACTTCGGATTCCAAAGCGTCCAGCGCTCGCTCCGCTTCCTCACGTCGCTCGGTCGCCAATGCGAGGGCGCCCTCGAGATCCGCGACGCGTTGGCGCACATCAACAGCTGGCGTGATACTTCGCCCCGCACCCACAGCAGACGGTTCCGCCGATACACGGTCGGGAGCGGTATCGGTCGCAACCGGTGCCTGCGCCACCTGACTGCCTGACGACCAAATCCACAGACCGACTGCAAGCAGCACCGCTGCGGCTATGACTACGATTGCTTTCATCCGTTTGCCTTGTTCTGGCGAATCCGAGGACATGAACGATATAGTGAAATGCCTCTCTGCCCTAGTTCTGTTGGCCATGACTGTGAACTCGTCTGACGCGGAAACATCCGAGCCCCCAGCAGCGGCCACAGTTCTTGAGTCTTTTGCGGGCCCGTCTACGCAATTCGACTGGTTCGTGGTCAACGACAACGTGATGGGTGGCCGTAGCAACGGCGGATTCGCTGTTGAGGACGGGGCGCTTCGGTTCACGGGGGCCACGAACACCAATGGCGGTGGATTTAGCTCCATTCGCTCGCGTGGCAAGCGACTAGACCTTTCCGCGGCAGACGGTATTCGGCTGCGCGTTCTGGGCGATGGACGCCGATACACTTGGCGGTTATCCAACGGCAACCGCTGGCGCGGCATACCGGTTGGGTACTGGGCAGAATTCCCGACCAAGGCCGGAGAGTGGATTACCGTCGACCTGCCCTTTGATCGATTCTACCCGCAGGCTTTTGGCCGAAAGCTCGACGGCCCAAGCGTCGATCAGACACGCATTCTTGAGATGGGCATTATGATCTACGACGGCGAGGATGGACCGTTCGATCTGAAAATCAGTGAAGTTGCCAGCTACAGCAGCCACCGCGAAGATTCTGATTCCGACTAGTAACGCAATCCCAATTGCCGGTATGCAGCAGCAAGAATCCATAAAGGGCCAATCATGAGAAATTGGACGTCCTCAAAGAATGAGGGTTTTTGACCTTCGATCTTGTGACCGATGAACTGACCGATCCAGGCAACCACGAAGATCGCAACTGACAAAACGAGCAGCGAAACAGAGAGCGTCGCCATCCAGCTGACCAGCAAACCGATGGCAGCCACAATCGGGAGCATACCGAGCGCTAGCCGTGGCGATAGTGCGAGGTAGTATGCGAATGCTGCTACGAGAAACAGCGTACCCCAATTCAACCAGCTGCCTACCGCCGTCATCGGCTCTGGCACCGGAATGGTCCACAAAAGACCGATGAGGCTGATCACAATCGCCGGCACGCAAATCCAGTGGATTCGCTTATTCACTACGTTTTGATGGCTAACGGCGTAAGCGTCCAGCCATTGATGTACACCTTTGGACATCTGGAATCTCCCCTCGCGGACATTTCCGATTTTACCGTCAGCGTCGGCACGACGCAGCATTTGATAGAGTTTTCGCAATGACCAGTCACAAACTCCCCAAGGCTTTCGATGCCGAGTTGCACTCCATCGACACTAGTGCCGGTGAAATGGCCTATTACAAGGCAGGCAACGGTGCGCCCCTCTTGTTGATACACAGCATCAATGCCGCCGCGAGCGCCTTTGAAATGAAGCCTTTGTTTGATCGCTTTGTGGACGAGCGTACGGTGTACGCGGTTGATCTGCCTGGCTTTGGCTTTTCTGATCGCAGCGATCGTGACTACTCCATAGCCCTGTATACCGAGGCGATCAAGGCGCTACTCGACCAAATCAAAACCGAACACACTCGCGCAGCGGACGTAGTGGCGCTCTCTTTATCCTGCGAATTCCTGGCACGCGCTGCGGTGGAGTCACCAACAAGCCTTCGCAAGATGGTGCTGCTGTGTCCTACCGGCTTCATGAAACGCGATGTCGAACGGACGGGTCCTCGGGGCGCGTCACGCGAAATCGGCTGGGTCAGCAAGTTGCTATCAGGACGATTAGGTCGCGGCGCATTCCGGTTATTGACCAAGCCTGCGACTATTCGCTATTTCCTGAAACGCACTTGGGGCTCCGATCAGATTGATGAGGGGCTTGCGGAATACGATGCCATAAGCGCACAGCAACCTGGCGCGCGATTCGCACCGCTCGCCTTCATCAGCGGCAAGCTCTTCAGCAAAGACATCTACAGTCTGTACCAGGCACTCACACTACCGGTCCTGATGTTGCACGGTAACCGCGGTGACTTTAACGATTATCGTGGCGCGAGCTGGACCCGCGAGCAATCTAACTGGCAGGTGGTCGAATATGACGGCGGTGCACTGATCCATTTCGAGCACCCAGAGGCCATTCATCAACGGATCAGACAGTTTTTCGACGCTGACTAACGATTGACCTTGTTGTGCATGGGCGATTGATGTCGAGATACGCCCTTGGGTCGCAAGTTGCCATGCTTGGTTTGTCTGCCACTTACCCGTGCACGCCATCGTTTGAAAGCGGGAGCGCCCAACTCGCGACGCATCAACTTGATGACCTCTGGCTCGCTCAAACCATACTGCGCTTCAATGGCTTCAAACGGTGTCCTGTCCTCCCACGCCATTTCGACGATCCGAGACACTTCGGCTGGCGGCAGACGATCACTCATTGATCATGAACTCAAGGCCAGCCTGCACATGAAGTGCCGTGGTATCGAATGCGGGCACACCCAGATCGTCTTGCGACAGCAACAGGCCAATCTCGGTACAGCCGAAGATCACACCATCGGCGCCTGCGCTTACGCTCGAATCAATGACACTTTTGTACGCCTCACGAGAGGCTTCGAGCACCTGCCCCTGACACAACTCTTCGTAAATGATGCGATGGACCACGCCGCGATCCGCCTCATTGGGGACCACCGCATCGATGCCGTGCTGTGATTGCAGTCGGCCCTTATAGAAAGCCTGCTCCATAGTGAAACGCGTACCGAGCAACAACGGCGAATGACAACCCTGCTGTTGAATACCTACGGAAGTGGCATCGGCAATGTGCAGGAGCGGAATATCAACCCGCGACACAATATCATCCGCCATCCGATGCATGGTGTTCGTGCAGATCATGAGACCCTCGGCACCTGCGCCTTCGAGACGTTCCGCCGCATCAACCAGCAAGTCGGTCGCCTGATCCCAGTCGCCACGCATTTGGCAGTCCTCGATCACAGCGAAGTCGAACGACCACATCAGTAATGGCGCACTGTGCAGACCACCCACACGGTCTCGGACACCCTCGTTAAGCGCTCGGTAATACGTCGCTGTACTCTCCCAGCTCATTCCGCCAATCAACCCCAGCCACCTCATACCACAGGCTCCGGCTGAGGCGTGCCATTCGAAAGCACCCGCACCTCCCTCTGCGGAAATGGAAATTCGTACCCCTTGTCTTTGAATAAGTGATAGATCGAAAGGTACAAATCAGCGCCCACCCGATGAGCCCCGTCATCGATAGCCTCAATCCAGTATTCAACCAGCACATCAATGCCTGAGTCTCCAAAGCCTGCTATCTCTGCATCCGGCAAAAATTCTGGTGGCAGTTCCGGATCACTGAGCACTTGAGGGTGGTCGGCGACCAAGGTCCGCAGATCGCTGAAGAGCGCATCCAGGTCTGTCGAGTAGGCAACCTGGAACTCGAGGGAATAGCGCTGGCGAGGATCTTTATGGGTCCAGTTGGTGTAAGTGGTGGTGATGAACTGCTCATTCGGCACAACGACATCTTTACCGTCGTAGGTCTCGATGACGCCGAATCGCATGTTCAATTCCCGCAGAGTGCCCGATCGACCATCCTCGAGTTCAACGTGATCACCAATTGCCAGAGACCGATCAAGCAAGATAATGATGCCGGAGATGAAATTGGATGCGATTTGTTGAAGCCCAAACCCGAGCCCGACGCCAAGGGCGCCACCGAACACCGCGAGCGCCGTGAGATTGATGCCGAGCAGATTCAGCAGCAGTAAGAAGACGACAACGAAAACGCTAATTTCAAAAATCTTGGCGAACACTTCTCGAGTGCCGCGGTCGAGTTGCTCCTGCCGTCGGATGACAGCTTTGCCGCGCGTGTTGGAGACACGACCGAACCAGAACAGGATGGTGCCAAACACAACTGTGCTCGCAACGTTGTAGACGTTGAGGTTCAGGCCACCAAGTCCAATCGGAATACTCTCGAGAAAGGCCTTTACCTCATCAAGCCATCCAAATGCAGCCAAGGCCGCAACCGGCAATCCGTACCACTGCGATACCGTGCGGACAAAACCGGGGTCGATGAACTTCGAAATGAGCGAATACAGCAGATAAACCAGCGCAATGCTCTCTGAAGCACGCAGCAACCAGAGCTTTTCCGAATCGGATTCCAGCAATCGGACGAGCACCGCAAGCACGAATGCCAACACCAACGGAAATAACGTGAAGCTCAATCGATAGAGACCAACCCGCGCACGGCGCATGGCAACCTGCTCCGGCGGCGCTTTAAACAGCGCTGAGCGTTTCAGATAGGTTGCGAACACCCAAGAGCCCAAGACGGCCGCGACGATAGTCGCAGTCTCCCAGTAGATACCCTCGTGCATAACTGCATCGGATAAATCCTGCCAGGACTTCCTCGCAGCGTCAGAGATCTGAGTCCACATGATGACTTCTCAATAGGCTGTTCGATCGAGCGTCACGATCAGTCCGCTCCGAACTCGCCGTCGACGCCATCGATGACTTTATCGTCGAACGACGTCAACATGACTCGCCACCAATCGAATGTGTCGTCTAGATTCTCAAATGAAACGCCTCCATTGAGGTTCACGAAATAGGTCAGCACTGGGTCGCCATCGGTGTCGATGTAGGCTTGGCCGAACCGATACTCCTGATTCCAGCGATTGACAGCGCGCAGTGTCACATCTGTTTCCGTCCAGTACGCAACGAAGTGAATGTCCTTGCAGTTCTTGTTTTCTTCGCATGAGTAGAAGTACAGCGTGTACTTCAAACCCTCGATCCGACCTTTAACCATCGGGTCGCCAACACGGTCTTCGGACAATCGCGCGCTGCCGTGACCTTTGGCGATATTAAGGATCTGCTCAGGATCTGTGGCATCGACCATGTCGGCCGCAGACGCAGGCTGTAAAGCCGAACAGCAGTACAGAAAAAAACTGAGTGCCAGTACTTTGGTTTTCATTATGCTCTCGTCAATCACGTCATGGGTTCCTGCACTATCGTATACGAGTGGCTAATTGAGTCTATCGATCGACGCACAGGCGCATCACGAACTATCCAACCCTAGCGCGCTCACAACTGCGTGCGAGCATTCCGCCAGCGCTGAAACGTCATAGCCGCCTTCGAGCACCGCAAGCACACGTCCATCAGCATAGCGCTCAGCAATCGCGACCATTTGCGATGTGGCCCATGCGAAGTCTGCCGCATCCAGCTGAAGCCCACCCAATGGATCGTTCCGATGCGCGTCGAATCCCGCCGAAATCATCACCAGATCTGGCTGGAATCGGTGGAGTTCCGGCAACCACGACTCTGTCACCGCTTGCCGAAATACAGCAGAGTCAGCGCCCGCCGGCAGCGGAACATTGATCTGACTTCCAGGAATGGAAGGGAGATTGACACCAGGATACAGCGGGTCCTGATACGTCGAACACATCAGAACATCAGATCGCTCACGGAATATTTCCTCTGTCCCGTCACCGTGATGCACATCGAAATCTACAATCGCGAGACGCGAGACATCCGCATGCGTAAGCGCCTGCGCAGCACCGACCGCAACGTTATTGAAAATGCAAAACCCTGCAACCGAATGCGAGCGAGCGTGATGCCCGGGCGGCCGGACCGCGCAAAAGACTCGCCGTGTGTCTCCTCCAACCAGAGTATCGACCGCCAAACATACGGCACCGGCTGCGCGCTCCGCCGCTTCCAGCGAATGTGGTCCCATCGTCGTTTCGTAGTCCAGTTCGACGAGAGCGTCCACCGGCGCCTTTCGATAGACCTGCTCGATGTAGTCTTCGGTATGCACTGCGAGAAGCTGCTCACGTTTTGCACGAGGTGCATCCTTTCGTTCGATGGTGCCATCATTTACCAACGGCTGAATCGCAGCCCAGACACTGCGTATTCTGCCAGGGTGCTCCGGATGTCCTCTCGGGACTTCGTGTTGCTCGAACACCGGGTGGGTCACAAAGTAATTCTTCATTCGGCATACCAAATCGAAAGAATGACAAATTCGCGCGCAGCGCCGTCGATGCTCACGGTGACGGCATCATCAGCTCGTTTGCCGAGCAATGCCTTGGCGAGCGGCGAATCGACACTAATCTGTCCCGCCCCGGCATCGATCTCGTCCGCGCCTACAACCCGCACGCGCATGGTACTTCCTTCTTCATCCTCAAGCTCTGTCCACGCACCGAAAAAAACCTGATCTGACCCGACCTTGGGTTGGACAATATTCAAGTCCGGCATGCGTTTTTGGAGGTAGCGGATTCGCCGATCAATACCGCCAAGCTCTTTCTTGCGATAAATGTATTCAGCGTTCTCGGATCGATCACCTTCCGCTGCCGCGGCTGACAACGCCTGAACGACCTCACGCCGACGCAGCCAGAGACCATCCAGTTCGCGCTCGAGCATCGCGAACCCAGACTTTGTAATGTAGGGCGCCGACTTAGGCGCCGGCGGACGCCATCTTCCCATAACGCAACTACCCTGATCCTCGCTGCAACCGAAACCGTATAATTGGAAGGATGTCTCTGAGCAAACCTGCAAAGCTCTATCTCGGTCTGCCCGCTTGGGCTTACCCGGGATGGTCGAATCGGTATTTTGTGGATGAACCCAGTCGTCTGGCAAGCTATGCATCCGTCTTTAACACTGTAGAAGGCAATACGACGTTCTACCGTACACCTGACGGAGATACGATTGCTCGATGGCATGACGCGGTCGCAAGCAGAGATTTCCGGTTTTGCCTGAAGCTACCCAAGGTGGTGACACACGAGCCGAAGCCTGACGTGCGCGCGTTGCGCACATTCCTGGACTTGGTGAATCCGCTCTCGCAAAACCTCGGGCCGCTTCTTGTTCAGTTTCCCGCAAACGTAGGTCCCACAGACCTACAGCGAATCGAACATACGCTTAGTGTTGTATCTGAGAGGCATGAATGCGCACTGGAAGTTCGCCACCCGAAATTTTTCGAACATCCTGAAATACTGCTCCCAGTCCTCGAGCGAACAGACAGTTGCCGGATCACGCTTGACGCACAGCCGATCCATCAGGGCAATCGGGATCATCCCGAAGTAGTCGCCGCGCTGCACAAGAAGCCGGATCTGCCGGTGCTCACCGGTACGGTGGGCGGACGGGCATTCGTTCGGTTGGTTCTACACCCAGACCTGGAAAGCAATGGCCCATGGATGAGCGAGTGGGTTGCACAAACCGCCGGATATCTGCGAGCAGGCATCGAAACATGGATGATGATCCATTGCCCAAACAACCAGCATTGCCCGCCACTGGCACGAGAGTTTCACCGGCAGCTCAGCGCCTTCGTCGATTTACCGCCGCTAGCGGCGTGGTCACTTCCCGAACAGATGTCACTGGTTTAATGCGGGTCGACCCATAACTTGAGATTCCACCACGAAAAGAGGCGTACGTTGATATTTTTCCGAGGCGGCTATCGCGTAAGCTTCCCCCTAAGAGCGACAGTGATTGGTAGGTCTGTCCGGACCTAGTGAAGTTGTTTGGCACGATGACGAGTGGAGTGAGTGACCGCAAATGGCCGAATGCCGAAACTCGCTCTTGCACCGAATGGACGGCTGGTCTGGGAAAGAGGTGCCATTAAGCGCCGAAACGATCATTAGTGTGGTTTGAACATTATCTGTGAGCTGAGTGGCTTTGCTATTCGCAACATATTCGCTGCGTCACTTTTAGTCGTCCGACTCGTCGGCACCATCAACCGGGGTGCTGGGCACCTGAGTTGCGGGCAGCTTACCGACACCATTTAGGCGGTCGCGCGGATTGATTAACGCCGTTCTCCCAAGCACCAGATTGTTAGGGTAGACGATGGTTTCCCGATTCTCTGTCAGCATGCGCGTGCTGAAGAAATTCAAATCAGCAATATAGCCCTCGACATAGTTGTCTCCTTCCAGCAAACGGACAAAGGTGCCGCGACGAAACGACGGGTGTAGGAGCAGAATGAAATACGCGGTGACGTTGGACAGCAAAGACCAATTGGCGAAAAGCGCTACACCGAGCAAGGTCAACGCTGTGCCGGCGATTACCATCAAGGAGCCGACCTCGACACCCCAGACCATGGCCAAAATCAAGCCGCCTGCCAAACCTGTAATAGATCGAGCCAATCGAACTGTTTTGTCTGTCGCATCCTCTTTCAACCGGCTGTAATCGGCCTGCGCCTCGATCCGCGGTGTGCTGAATCGGTCGAGTACGACATAGGTCACCAATACCACCAGCGTGGTCGCCAGCTTGACCCAGTTTGCCGTTGCCCAGTGTTCGAGACCTGAGAAATCCATAATGTCTGTTGCCCGCCTCGCAAAACCCACCTCAGACGCATGATAGGCTCTTGGCCCTAGAACATCACAAGGTATTGCGATGCGCGAAGCGATATTTGCCCTCGTCGTCGGGCTGGCCGTTTTGGGATCACAAGCACACGCCGATTTCGACTACTTCTCTCCACAACGAAAAATGATCCGCAATGGAGTTCAGGCGGTGTTGACGTGCAACGGCCTGTTCACGTCCGAGCGATCGTTGGAACAAGTTCGAAGCGAGGAGCTCGCCTACCTGACTCAGGAACGATTCGGTGGGCCGGTAACCGACAGCATCAGGATCGACCAAGCCGCGCGCCTGGTCAGCGTCGGCGGTGGCACCGATGGAACAAGAGTCATGGCCGCCTATCGCGAGGGCGTCGGCTGTGTGGTCATGGCACCTGATCAGACTGAAGCCGATGCCTCAGACTTACCGCAGTTGTTCTACGCGCGCACGGATCGTTCCGATATCGCTTGGCCAATGGGCGACAAGGTCGACCCGATCGTCCTGCCCGCGACGGTCAGCGCCGAGCGATTGCAAGCCGCATCTGACACAATTTTCACACCCGAGCGTGACAACCAGATCACGCTGAGTCTACTAGTCGTACACGATGGCAAGATCATCCATGAGCGCTATCGAGATGGCGTCGACCGCGACACGAGAACTCGGACATGGTCCACCGCGAAGAGCATCGCCGTCACCTTGATTGGCATGCTGGTCGACGAGGGTAAGCTTGGGCTGGATGAACCTTTACCCATCGAATGGTTGCCCGAGCAACCGGACCCCACGAACGATGCGCGCACCAACATCACACTTCGCCACGTTCTAAACATGTCGAGTGGTCTGCTGCCTGTCGACAGCTTCAACCTCGAGTACGCAACCGGTTCGGGGCTTGCCTACTGGGCCGGGGCGAGTTCGATTGACGGGGCGCGCAGACGCGGCCTGGTGCGCGAACCGGGCAGTCACTGGGACTACGAGAACTACGACACGCTGCTCGCCGTGTTGGCGATGAAAAAAGCGCTGGGGAACGAACAGGCCTACCACGACTACCCGAGAAAGGCGCTACTTGAGCCGCTCGGCATGCAGAATACCCTTCTGAGCATCGACCGATTCGGCGACTTCATTCTGAGCAGCCAGGTCTATACCAACGCACGTGACCTCGCACGCTTCGGCTTGCTTTATCTGAACGATGGCCGCTGGAACGACAAGCAACTGGTTTCGAAGGAGTGGATAGGCTTTGTCACTACACCTGCGCCGTCAACCAAAGACCAAGGCAATTTCTATGGTGGTCAGTTCTGGTTGGTGCCCAATGAGCGTACAGATGTACCTGGCGACGCATACGCGACTGCAGGAAACCGTGGGCAGTATGTCATCATCGTTCCATCGCACGATCTCGTTATTGTTCGTCGGGGGCTCGACTTCGCCAGCCCGCACATGAATCGATGGGACATTGCCGCCAGTATCCTCGGGGCGTTTGAGAATGAGTAGTGAACCACCAGTGATTCAAATCCTATACGAGCAATCAGGAAATCAACTGGGTCGACGCTGCCGTCATCGATTTCGTTAGGCTAGTCCCTACAGAGCGCATGTGGCTGACACCGCCCATTTTTACATACGCCTCGAAGCCTTCGCTGGTAACGGGCGAGAAATCACCGCCCGGGGGGATTCGCAGCCAGCTACCAGTATCGAATCGCTCGCCGGACTCAGTGAAACTGCCCTTCAGTACGAACACCTCCGCGCCATCGAGGAACTTCCGCGTCACGGTTTCTGTGTTGGGTTGCCATCGCTCGATAACCGTTTCGTCGGGAAAATTCGGATCGGAGTAGAGCAGTCTTTGTTCGACACCCGGCGCCATTGACCGCCACTCAAGCTCGGCAACAGGAATCGCATGGTGTGCACGCCCCTCACCAGAGTACTGGCGCAACTTGACCAGTAGTACGCAGCCCGGCTCGGAGGAAGGCGCATGCCGAAATCCCTCGGGGTTGAGCAAGTAGGTGCCCGCCGGCCAGTCTCCCTGATGATCGGAGAACACGCCTTCAAGAACGAGAATCTCTTCGCCTTCCGGGTGATCGTGCTCCCGGAAGTTTGCGCCGCGTTCGTAGCGAACAACAGAAGTGACCTGCCCAGCCTCTGGCGGTCCAACAAGGTGCAAACGCTTGCGCCAAACCGTACCGCTGGGGCTGGGAGACCACTCCATTTGTTCCGTGTGCATCGACACACGAACTGACAAATCGCCGTTAACCGCTTCCGACATGCTTTGAGTCTATCGCGTCATGTCGAAGAGCAGAACTTCGGCGTCTTCAACACCATCGATCTCGACAGGTTGTGGGCCCGTCACCGAAACGCCGTCTCCCGCTTTCAGGTTCTTGCCGTTAAGGCGCACTTCACCGCGTGCGACTTGCAACCAGCCAAGACGATTCTCTGCCAGTTGATGTGTCACTGAGTCGCCACGTGCAAGCAGGCTCGCATACAAATCAACGTCTTGATGAATGGTTACCGAACCTTCGCGACCATCGCAGGATCCAACCAGCCGCAGTTGCCCTTGTTTCTCTTCCGTCGTAAACGCTTTCTGCTCGTAGCTGGGCTCCAGACCATTGGCTTCCGGAATGATCCAGATCTGCAGGAAGTGAACAGGATCGCTCTTCGATGCGTTGTACTCGCTGTGGCGCACACCTGTGCCCGCGGTCATACGCTGCACATCTCCCGGGCGGATAATCGATCCGGTGCCCAGGCTATCCTTGTGCTCGAGAGCCCCGTCCAGCACATACGAAATGATCTCCATATCGCTGTGACCGTGCGTTGCGAAGCCCTGCGCAGGCTGGACTTTGTCTTCATTGATGACTCGCAACGGACCGAAACCCATGAACTGGGGATCGTAGTAGTGACCGAACGAAAAGGTGTGGCGGCTGTTCAGCCAGCCAAAGTTTGCGATGCCGCGTTCGTTTGAGGGTCGAATTGCAATCATGATGGTCTCCTGATTGAGCGATTTCTTGATGGCCAAACTCTAATACGATATCTATTCGGCTACAATCTGATAAATCGACGACATTCTGTCGCTAGAATTGCGACAATAGCGGGGCACTCTTCTCTTTTCTGGAATCAATCAAATGGACCGTCTTGAAGGTATGCGCGCGTTTACCAAGGTCGTCGAACACCACGGCTTTGCAGCCGCTGCGCGGGCGATGGGTTTGTCACGGTCCGTGGTAAACAAGGCGGTAATCGGGTTGGAGAATCATCTCGGGACCCAGCTACTTGTGCGAAGCACCCGCAAAGTCACCCCGACTGAAACGGGGCTGGCGTTCTACGATCGATGCACACAAATTCTGAGCGATGTTGAAGAGGCCATCGGTGCGGTTACGGCACTTCAAGAGAGGCCATCCGGCAACCTGCGTATAAACGCGCCGATGACATTCGGCACGCAACACCTCGCATCGGTCGTTAGCGAGTTCATGGGCGAACACTCTGATGTGAGGGTCGAGCTTGTGCTGAACGACCGGTTTGTTGATCCGATCGAAGAGGGATTCGACATCACGATCCGAATCGGCGAGTTGGATTTCCCGACCAGCCTGATCAACAAAGAAGTCGTAACTGCCAAACGCGTGCTGTGCGCAGCACCCGCACTCATCGCGAAACTCGGAGATATTCAGACACCGGAAGCACTGCGCGAGGCTCCATGTTTGCAATACGGCTATTCAGGATCGGCGACGCAATGGCGACTCGGTGGCCCAGACGGAGAACGCTCCTGGCCCATCCGCTGCAGGATGTGGTCAAACAATGGCGAGGTACTGAAATCGGCTGCGATTGCGGGCCAAGGCATCGCACTGCTGCCAACCTTCATCGTTGGCAGCGCGCTGCAGAGCAATGAGCTTCAAACAGTCTTGCCCGATTACCAGCCAACCGATCTCACACTCTCAGCGCTTTATCCCAGGCACAGACATCTTTCGGCAAAGGTCCGGCTCTTTGTTGAGCTTCTTAATGCACGCTTCGGACATCGGCCGTACTGGGACCTGGTTGCGTAGAACTGACCAAGCATCATTTTCGAGTTGACACACAACAATCCCTCCAGCCCCGCGTGAGAGACCTGCGTCAGCTACTTGCACTTAAGCTCGGACCGGCGGTGGGTTAAGCTCCAGGCTCTATTGCCAGATGCATGAGTCATGGCTCGAATTCTAGTCATCGAAGACAACTACGACATCGCCGAGATGGTCTGCGACTACCTGGAGAGTCAGCAGCACGAGGTCGACTACGCCGCCGACGGACTGGGTGGCCTGCATCTTGCGCTCAATGAGTCTTTTGATGTCATCGTGCTGGATCTGATGCTGCCGGGTATGGATGGGATGACCGTCTGTCGACGGCTGCGGCGCGACGCCAATATCACAACGCCCATTCTGATGTTGACGGCGCGAGACACGCTGGATGACAAGATTGCCGGGCTTGATGCGGGCGCGGACGACTACGTCGTCAAGCCGTTTGAGTTGGAAGAGCTGGATGCTCGACTGCGCGCGCTGCAAAGGCGTGCCGGCGGACACATGGCACCGTCGTTGCTCTCTGTCGGTGATCTCACCCTCGATACCGGTACGATGCAGGTCACGCGTGCCGGTCAATCGGTCTCGGTTACGCCTATCGGACTGAAGCTGCTGATTGCTTTGCTTCAAGCATCGCCCAAAGTGGTGACTCGCCGAGACCTGGAACATGCTGTCTGGGAAGACGCATCACCCGACAGCGACGCGTTGCGCAGTCATCTATATAACCTTCGAAAAGCGATCGACAAGCCCTTCCCGAAACCGATCATGCATACCGTCGCCGGCGTCGGCTATCGCCTGGCAGAAGTCGATGGCGACTAACCGAGGGCTTACCCGCCGCCTGGGTCGCGATCTTGCGCTGCAAGCGATCTACATCAGTCTTGCCGCACTGGTCGGTGTGTTTGCTGTGTCCTTTTTTCTCGAAGATGTACTGATCAAGCAGGCATTGCGGGGCGAAGCCGACTACTACTGGGAGCGGTTCGAAACTCAGCCCGATATCGAACTTCCGGACACACGTAACATGACCGGATACCGTCGGGGTGTTGGCGAAGGGATACCTGACAACCTGCAGGATCTCGGCCTCGGCTTTCACGAGCAGGAAGCATTCAGCGCGATTACCTACGTCAGTGAGCGAGGCAATGAACGTCTCTATCTCGTTTTCGACAGCGTACAGGTCAACAATCTGATCCTGACTTTTGGCCTGTTCCCGCTCGCGCTGGTTTTAATTGTCATTTATCTCGCGTTGTTTAGTGCCTATCGAGTTTCACGGCGCGCTGTGTCACCGGTTATCGCGCTGGCGGACAAGGTCCAACAGCTTGATCCGGCAGCACCGGATGTCGCGCTATTTGAGATGCCCGATAGCCGGAGACGACTGGATGATGAGGTTCTCGTCCTGAGCTCAGCGATGCAGGACCTGACCCAGCGGCTTGTCGACTTCACCGAACGTGAACGCAACTTCACAAGAGACGCCAGCCACGAGTTAAGGAGTCCGCTGACGGTAATCCGTATGGCGGCCGGCTTGATTGGCAAGCGTGACGATATCGACCCTGAAATCCGAAAATCAGTTGATCGCATTACGAAGTCAACCGAAGACATGGAAGAGCTCACAGAGGCTTTTCTTTTGCTCGCACGTGAGTCGGGTCAGGAGTTGATCGGGGAACCCATCAGCGTCAACGACGTCGTTGCCGAAGAAGTCGAACGCTCCCAAATGTTGGCCGCCGACAAGAAGGTCGCTCTGCACTCCAGCGCCTCTCACCGAATCCGGGTCAGTGCACCCGAGAGAGTCCTCGCCAGCCTGATCGGAAACCTGTTGAGGAACGGGCTATCCTATACTGACGAAGGGTTAGTCACCGTCGTGGTCGGCGACGGCGAGATCAAGATCATCGATACCGGTCCGGGCATGGCACAAGAAGACGTCGACAATATCTTCACACCCTTCTTTCGCGCCGGCAGACGGCGCGGCGGGCACGGCGTTGGTCTGACCATCGTCAAGCGCCTGTCGGACCGGTTCGGATGGCCGGTATCTATCGACAGCAAGCTTGGAACAGGCACCACAGTGACGGTGAAATTCCCCGATTCCGAAGTTTTTTCGCTTTCTTCACACGATCTTCACACCGCCTAGACATCGACTTCACACCCTCCTCTGCAAGCTGATGCTCAAGTTCAACGAAACCAGAGAGCAGTCATGCCACGCCTCGCAAAAAATCTGATCCTCTTCAAAGCCGGTTGGCTAGCTTGCGTGCTTGGCGCGGCGAACGGCATGCCGTGGCTCGGACCTTTGGCGGTTCTCGTCGTTGCGGCGGAACACCTGCGCAGCGCCAAAGCACCTCTCGAAGAGCTGAAGCTTCTCGGGCTAGCGGCAGCAATCGGCACAGTGTGGGAATCGGTACTGGTAGTGACGAACCTGCTGGACTACGGCACAAGCTCGAATCTCGCACCTTACTGGATCATTGCAATGTGGGTGCTTTTCGCGACGACCCTGAATATCGGTATGAACTGGCTCAAGCGTCACTGGATCATCGCCATGATCGCTGGTGGTGTGGGTGGCCCGCTCGCCTTCTTCTCAGGCTCGAAAGCTGGCGCCGTCACCTTCGTTGAGGGCACAAACTCATTGATCGCGATCGGCGTCGGTTGGGCACTGCTACTGCCTGTGCTGGTCATCGCTTCGAAACGTCTCAACGGCCACAGCGACTCCGTGCCGCTGTCATTGCAGAGGGCCTGATCATGAAACGCGAATTATTGATTGCAAGCGCTGCGGCAATCTTGCTCGGCGCAGCGAACACAGCAGGTGCTGACTCTGGCGCGGAGCTCGAATGGAAGTTCCGGGTCTTTCTCGACAAAAAAGAAATCGGCTACCACGACTATCGCGTGAGCCAGGATGGCGCAGAGCGCCAGGTCGCGACTGAAGCGGAGTTTGACGTCAAGTTCTTTTTCATCAATGCCTACAGCTACAGGCACGAGAACTCAGAGACATGGCGCGGAGGCTGCCTTACCGAAATCGACGCAAAGACAGACGCAAACGGCGATGATTTCGTCGTTCAGGGGGCGAAGCGTGGTCAACAGTTCGCCGTAACCACCGGCGAGGAACAATCCACCTTGCCCGGATGCGTGATGAGTTTCGCCTACTGGAACCCCGAGATGCTCCAACAGGACCGCCTGTTGAATGCACAGACCGGAGAGTACCAGGACGTTGATATTCGCGAGGGTGATTTGCGGACCTTTGAAGTCAACGGTGAACGCATCACCGCGCAACAATATGATCTCGTCCTCGACAAGGGAACGATCAGCGTTTGGTACTCCACCGATAACCAGCGATGGGTCGCACTCGACGCACCCGCGAAAGGTGATCGCCGAATTCGCTACGAACCTATTTCCGTACCGAACAGCCCGGTACGGTTGAGCAGTACCACCGCTGCGGCAGCAAATATCGAAGGGTAGGTTTTTCTCACAGAAGTCCCCATTTGGCGGTGCCTCGTTGCGCCGCCTTTTTTTGTCTGCGATATCCCTTAACGACCCGCGCCAAGCGTGTGCAAAACTGAATCGACAGAACGAACCAAAAGTTCACCGAAATCATCTCCCGAGTGCAGGTCCACCGCGAGTGCGATTGCAGAGGTGAAACCCTGAGTATGCCATCGCAATGGCGGCGGTAACTCGGGCAATGCTATCGATTCCGAGACGGGCCACGGTGAGCAGTAGAAATAAGGCTGATTGTAATGCTCATCCCCAGGCGACAATCCGACGCCGACAGACCGAACCGCCTCCGCGTCACCCTCATCGAGCTGTATGAGAACCGCAAGGTCAAAGTGATGTGGCCAGCAACGAATAGATAGCGGTTGAATCGCGAGTTCCCCAAACGCTTGGATAATCTCGGTAAGGACTTCGTGAGCAACACCGAACCAATCACCGAGTATGCGAACTTCACGGTCCATGTCCGCGAGCGTCGCAAAGTCTGGCGTTGCGTCGAGCGCGTACGGCATAGAAGCTTCGCAGATTGACACAAGGCCTACCTCGGCAAGTCGTTGATCCACCCAACCGTCAAGACTCACTGCATCGAGATCTGCGACATGCATACGGTCGACGATGCGATCGTCCTCAAGCCAGAGCACACTCACAACAGAAAATCCGAATCCGAGTTGGAAGCGCCGGGCTGGGTCCAGCGGTAGCGTAACCAGCGCGTTGTGTCCCGCATGCCAGCCGAAGCTGGAATGGCTGTCATCGGACTCAGCAACCCGGTTTGCGCGTGCCGCGCGCGACAACGGCTGGCAAGCCAAATGCACAAGCGCCCTCGCCTCCGCAATCTGTTTTGGGTTGATATCGAACAGCGATTGCGTGCTCTTGTTCAAAAGCTCGCTCGCCTCTCGGTGATCTCCTGAATTTCTTTATTCAGGAAATAGGAAATCGTAGTCCTCAAAACAACGATACCGCCCAGAAAGTACAAGTCTTCTATCTCACGTGTGATGACCGAATGCAGCAAGTCGGACACGATCATCAATTCGAGCGCGAACACGATGTAGGTGCCTAACTGACATCGAATATCCTGAATACGTTCCAGTGTTTGCGTGTTACCAGGAGACACAATGGTCGGGAGAAAGCGAATCACGGCGATGGAAAACCCAGTCAGCACGACTAGGACGCCAATACCGTCGGCACCCAGCGCAATGGCTTCTATAATCTCGTTGATCTGATGCATGACTATGTCTCTTGCGAAGTATACTGACAGGACACGATACCTAGTTGATTTATCACAACAGCGGGGGGCGAACGTGATGGAAGCGAAACGAACACCGGACTCCAGATTTGAGAATGTTCCCGACTGGTCCTTTGAACCGCGTTACGCCGAAGATTTGTCAGGTTACAAAGGTCTCCGAATGCATTACGTTGACGAGGGCCCGCGTGACGGACCCACATTCCTCTGTCTGCACGGTCAACCCAGCTGGTCATTCTTGTATAGAAAGATGACACCCGTGTTTCTCGAGGCGGGCTACCGAGTCGTTGCCCCTGATCTTTTTGGCTTTGGCAGATCCGATAAGCCGGTCGATGACGACGTCTATACGTTCAACTTCCACCGCGGTGCGCTGTTGGCATTTGTCGAAGCTCTCGACCTCAAAGACATTTGTCTGGTGGTGCAGGACTGGGGCGGCATACTGGGTCTCACCCTACCGCTAGAAGCACCAGAGCGGTACACACGACTGATTATCATGAACACCGCTTTGCCAGCGGGTGAGCCTGCGGGCAAGGGGTTTTCGGATTGGCGGCTATACAACCGAGCCAATCCGGATCTCGATGTCGGTGCATTAATGCGGCGAGCAACTTCAGTGCTCAACGATGACGAAGTTGCGGCTTATGCAGCACCGTTTCCAGATGTGACCTACAAGGCTGGCGTTCGTCGGTTCCCGGAGCTCGTGATGCTCAAGGCCGGTGACGAGCCGCTCACAGAAGCTGCCACTGAAGGCGTTGAGACATCGCTTAAGGCAAGAACATTTTGGTCAACGCAATGGAGTGGGCCGAGCTTTATGGCAGTGGGCATGACTGACCCGGTCCTTGGGCCTGACACGATGCAGTTTATGCGAGCGATGATTCGCGGCTGCCCGCCACCGATGGAAATCGCAGACGGCGGACACTTTGTGCAGGAATGGGGTAAGCCGATCGCTGAATCAGCGCTGGAAGCTTTCGACTTGCGCTAGCCCGAAAGCAGACTGCGCTCGATCATCTGAGTGCAAGGTCCGCGCTGTGTAAGCGCAAGGATCAATAGAAGATCACCCGCTTCGGCCCAGTCGAGTGCGAACCTTGTGCCCTCGACAGGGCTGTCCGCTAGATGGACTGCATTCGCATCAATTCCGCTGGACACTGCGATGTCACGAATCAGTTTTTGAACGGCATCCGGCTCTCGTCCGCGTTCATACCCGGGGAGCTGGGTGATCACGAGCATATCAGGCCGGGCCTCAAGCGCCGCTTTGGTTAACCCCTCGATAAGATCGTCACTGCGATCTCCCGCCTGCCCCATCAAAACCAGTCGCCTTTGTGCCGGCATCGAAGCGATAGTGCGAGCCATCGCGAGCAACCCATGTTCGTTGTGTGCGAAATCGACAACCGCACGAATGCCTTTGCCTTCGTAGAGATTTCCGCGTCCCGGGTTCTCTTCATGATCGCCGGCGAACTGCACGAGGCCATCCTTGATTGCCGAGTCGCTGCATCCCACGATATGACCCAGTGCGGCGGCGGCGAGCGCATTTTGCACGTTGTGGCGTGCGCTCCCGCCCATGGTCACAGGGACTTCCTTGATGTGGACGATATCGCGCTGCTCGCCGTTGGAGAGTCGACACAAGACACCGCCGGTGACAACAAATGCCATACCACCGTTCGTGAAGTGATCCACCACCGCCGGGTTACTGGCATCTTCGCTAAACCAGACGACAGGCTCATGATCGAGTGACTCTGCATAAGCAACAACACCCTCATCATCAGCATTGAGAATCAATAGTCGATCAGGATCGACTCCCTTGTGGACGATGAACTTGGCATCTCTCAACTCGGGTACCGTGTGAATGCCGTACTCGCCAAGATGATCGGCAGCGACGTTGGTAATCAGAGCAACGTCTGCAGCCGTGACTCCCAGACCGCGTCGCAACATCCCGCCGCGAGCAACCTCGAGCAAAGCGACCTCGGTGTCGGGATGGCGCAGCAATTGTCGGGCACCACCAGGCCCTGAGTAGTCGCCGGCGTCGACAGTCTCATCGCCGACCCGGATGTAATCGGTCGATGTCACCCCGGGTGTTCTGCCGGAGGCGGCCACGATCGACGCAGCAAGCCGAACGGTGGTGGACTTACCGTTTGTCCCCGTCACCAATGCGACGGGTACGTCACCAAAATGACCGAATGCACTCCAATCCAGAGTCTCCGGATCCGGCAGGTCTCTAACGGACCAGGTTGACGCCTGCCCACCAAATCCCAACGATACTTCATCGTCGTCCACCAGAAACGGAACTTCGTGTTCGCTCGCTGCTTGCGCTAAAGCGAGCAATGCAGGGTTTCGCTCCTCCTCGATCAATTGCTGCAATCGGATGATGGTCGCTTCAAAATCCGGTGGTGCAGTGCCAGCAATCTCAGCCAGTGCAAATTCAACGGCCGCTTCGTTGATATCGGTCGCTGCGTACAAGCAATCCAATGGAGCCGTGATCACAAGACTGATACCGCTCGCGTGTTGGCGATGCAGGCGCACGCTTTCCGTCCAGCCAAGCGCATCGAGCAACCGCTGCACGCACTCACACCACACCGTCAATAGGCGGTCCTGATCGTCGGGCGTCGCGATCATCTCGCAGATTGCCCCCGGTTCGGTGGTGAACAGGTTTGGCCCCGTCAGGCGCCGCGATTCATCGATATGCATGATCGCTAGTCGCCGTCCTCTTTATCGCGTACCGCAAGGCGCACACCGCGCTCGTCACGAATCAACTCGTCTCCGGCGTCCAGTTCAAACGCACCCGGATCGACCGTAATGCTGCTGATCTTGCCGCTGCTCGCCAATTTTTCGGATACCTCGCCACCTTCGTACTTGAAGTGAATGATTTGCTTCCAGCTTCGATGCACCTCGTCGCCGAACACGACAACCAGATCGCCCTCGCAGGCCAACGACAGCGTGCGCAGAATTGCCTCTTGCTCATCCGGGATAATCTCGATATTCACATCCGGGATACCGTGCTCAAGCAGTACCTGCTTCATCATTTGCGGCACCTCGTCGTAGCCGCGGCCGCGACGATGATCATCGGCTTTCAGAACGTAGTGATCGAAGTGCCCCGCCGCTTCTTTCGCAAGCGCCAGGATATCCTCGTCACGACGGTCGCCGGGTGCTGCCAGCGTCACGATTTTCCGACCATTTACATCCAAACGCCTAATGGTTTGACACATAGTCGCCATTGCAGGCGCATTGTGCGCATAGTCGAGAATCACACGGAATGGATGCTCGTCGAATACGTTCATCCGACCCGGTGCCTGGAAGAAACTCGTGCTGAAGGTTCGCAAGCCATGGCGGATATCTTCGAGCTGCTTGCCAAGTGAAAACGCCAGCGCGCAGGCAAACATCGCGTTCTGAACGTTGTGAGTAGCCTTGCCTTCCAGCGTCGCCGGAATCAGGTGCGTCCACAACAAAGGAATATGATTGCCTTTGTCGTAAATAGTGATCATGTCACCGTTCATGCCCTGCTCGAGTACGACCGCACGCCCTCCCTCGCGAATGTGTTCGCGAACAATCGGGTGTGCCGGATTCATCGTGACATAACAAAGGTGTTTCGCCTTCGTGTAGTCCGCCATGAGCAGGCAGTTCTTGTCGTCAGCATTCAAGACTGCAGTGTCTTCGGCAACCTCGACCACCACTCGCTTGATCTCAGCGAGTTGCTCGAGCGTATTGATACCCCGAATGCCAAGGTGGTCGGGCGCGACGTTCAGACAACAGGCGACATCGCTTCTTTGGTACCCAAGACCCGCGCGCAGAATCCCCCCTCGAGCTGTCTCCATCACTGCAATGTCGACGCTGGGATCACGCAAAACCATCTGTGCCGCTGACGGCCCAGTCATATCGCCCTTTACGGTCAGGTGGCCATCCACATACACACCTTCAGTGGAAGTCGCACCGACAACATGGCCTGCAGTTTTTAGAATGTGCGACAGCATCCGTGAGGTCGTCGTCTTACCGTTAGTGCCTGTAATTCCGGCAATCGGAATCCGGCTGGGAGTGCCTTCAGGGAACAACATGTCGAGCACCTTGCCGGCGACATCACGTGGCTCGCCTTCGGAAGGTGCAACATGCATTCGAAAACCGGGCGCTGCATTGACCTCGACAATCGCACCGCTGATATCCTTGTACGACTGCGAAATATCATCGGTCAGAAAATCGACGCCGCCGACATCCAGACCCACTGCCATTACCGCTCGCTCGGCCATCGCACGATTGTCCGGATGCACCGCGTCGGTCATATCGATTGCGGTGCCACCCGTCGACAGGTTGGCGGTGGAGCGCAAATAGAGGACATGCCCTTCATCGAGCACACTGGAGGGAGTCAGATCAGCCTGCTCCAGCAGACGCTGTGCCTGTTGATCGATCTCAATCTTCGTCAGCACTTTTTCGTGTCCAATTCCGCGGCGCGGGTCCTGGTTCACGATGTCCACCAGTTCCTCGATCGTGTGCTTCCCATCGCCGATCACATGCCCAGGCACGCGTTTGGCGACTGCCACCAGCTCACCGTCAACAACCAGCATGCGATGGTCCATGCCGGAAATGAAGGACTCGACCAGCACAGCGCGTGATTTACCTTTTTCTCTCGCAATATCAAACGCGGTTGCGACTGAGTCATCATCGGTGAGGTTTATGGTGACCCCACGGCCATGATTTGCATCGAGCGGCTTCACGACGACCGGGTATCCGATCCGATTCGCTGCGCGCACTGCTTCCCTCGGCGAATACACCATCCGTTGCTGCGGAACCGGCAAACCAAGATCGTTCAGAAGATTGTGCGTGTCTTCCTTATCGCAAGAAATCTCCACGGCGATGTTGGTCGTCTTGCTCGTGATGGTCGCCTGAATACGCTGCTGGAACTTGCCGTGACCGAACTGCACCAGTGAATACTCGTTCAAGCGCAACCACGGGATATCGCGATCGACTGCTGCTGCAACCAGAGATGCGGTACTCGGCCCCATTTCCTTGCGCTGGGCGAACCGGATGAAGCGCTCGCGCTCCCGATTGAAGTCAAAGTCCTTTTGAACATCATCACGAAACTCATCTCGCAGCGCGTCCGGGAGCAACTGGAAAATGAGCTGGAGCGAAAGGCGCGCAGCCTCCAGACCCACGTCACGCTGGCGGTATTCAAAAACCACGTTGTAGCAGCCGGGTTGACCCTCGATCGATCGCGTTCGGCCGAACGTGACATCCGAACCCGCCTCACTCTGGAGCTCGAGAATCAGATGCTCCCAGATGTGTCCCATCCAGGTACCGTAGTCTTCACGCAATCGTCTGAGGAAACCGCCCTCTGTGCGATAAGAGCAACCGTGCTCCGCGAGTCCCGGAAGCGCTTCGACCAACCCATCAATGAACTCGGGCCCAAGACGACCAGATGGCCATTGCTCCAGGGACTTCAAATCGACCTGGTGGCGAATCACCGGGAAATGGGCGTACAGGTTTGGCCCACGATAGACGTTGGTAGTTAGAATTTTCATGTCAGACCTCAATCCCGGACCCATCGACTGTAGCAGTCCAAACGATTCGGGTTAAATGACCTGACGTTTTATGTCTGCTGTTTCAGACGTAACGCGCTCGCTTCGCGCGTTTCCAGGTTGTAGTGATCACCTGCGGTCAGCAGATGCAACGTCAATCCGACCAGGCTGATCGGGTCTTCATGGCCTGCATCGTACATCGAGGAGTGGATCAGTCCCGAAGGGTCTACGACCGTAATCGCGCCACTGCCGACGACCTCGAGATCGCCGTGCGGGTCAATGAAAGCTGCCGTGTCCTCGTCGATACCCAGCCCCGTAACAAACGGGTTGTAGGACAGAGCCGTTAGCAGGCGCCCGAGGCGATCGCGCTGTCTGAAATGTTGATCGATAATCGCTTTGTTGGTCAGACCCAGACCGGGTGCCATCGTCACACCATTTTCGGTCGGCGTCGGTCCGGTCGGACCACCGGCGATCATATGCTCGGGCACAATCGCAGCGCCGGCCGATGTGCCCGCCAAATGCAGACCCTCGTTATGCAGATCGCGTATCGCCTTCGCCACTGGCGTCCCACCCAGGATCGTCGACAGGCGCAACTGGTTACCACCTGTAATAAAGACTCCGGTTGCGCGATTGAGTGTTTCCGTGATTTCTTCATTGAAGCAGTCCTCGCGCTCGTCGATTGCCATATAGCGCGAGCGCGCACCCATAGACTCGAACAGCTCAACATATCGGGGGCCGGTGTCGGGCAGTTCCGAGGCGGTTGGGATGACGAGTATCTTGGCGTCGCGTCCGCCCGCAAGCTTCGCAAAACGACTGAGGATTTCGCCATCAGTCTCACGCTCTTCCGCGCCACCGATCGGCACAAGCCAACCGCGCTTTCCCAAATCAGACACTCAAATTTCCTCTATTCAAACGTGCCACGCACGACCGGCTCGCCTTCACGAACCATCCAACGTCCGAGCGCCATGACGCCGCCAATGCCGAAGTTGTCATCCAGCAGCACAAGGTCCGCATCCATGCCGGCGGCGAGACGGCCCTTTTGATGAAAGCGCATCAGTCTCGAGGGATTGCTGGTGAACGCCGGCAGGGCAGCCTCCAGACCAAGCTGTTTGGCGCTTCTGGAGAGAGACCACACAAGATCATCCGAACGTCCATAGTCCAATCCGGACGGATTTCCGTCGGCATCGAACGAGGCGAGACACCCGCCAGAGTCAGTGCTGATCGTAATCAACTCGGGGTTACCACCGTTGGCCAGGTAACGCACCAGTGACTCGTCAGCGCGCAGCCCGTCTTCGTCCTCTTCAACCGGAAACGCAGAAATATCGATGTAGCAGCCGTGTTTGGTGATCTCGCAAGCTTCCTCAAACAATACGTTCTTGCGATTGCAATGCGTGGGGTTGAAGACGCGCGCCGGAATCTCGGTGTCCGCAAGCGCACGGCGCACCATTTCCAGACCGGCATCCCCATCACCTAAATGCAGATGACAAATCCCGGCCTTGCCGGTGATCAGTCCAGCCACATGGGCCTCTCCAGCGGCTTTCGCAAGCTCTGTTCGTGTCATCTGCGATGAGCGGTGATCACTGATCGCAACCTCACCTAATGCAACGATAGCGTCGATACTCACGATGTCGCGGGTCACCGATCCGGTGAGGGTGGTAGCAGGCCAGTGGTAGCCGCCCGTGTAGCACCACGCGGAAAGACCCTCCTCACGAAGACCTCGGACTCGAGCTACCAGCGAATCGGTCGTGCGCGTCACATCGTCCGTGCCCAGCAATCCAACGACCGTGGTAATTCCGGCGCTCGTGAAGTTACTCAGGGGGACCGGTGGTACCTGAGTCGCAAACCCGGCCTCACCGCCGCCGCCGGTGAGATGCGTGTGAATGTCCACGAAGCCTGGCACCAGCGCTGCGCCTTCGGCATCGACATCAGTGCTCAGATGGCGTGCACCGATCTCCGGCAAATCTCTGCCGAGATACGCAATCTGTGTTCCAACCACCAGCACGTGGCCGATACCCGAGGATTCGGGTGCGAAAATCTGTGCGTTGCGGATCAGATGGAACACGGGTGGGCTCACTCGGAACAGGCGCGGCATTCTACTCCTGCAAGTGCGCAGGCGCTACGGTTGGTAGCGTCAGGACAACCCCGTGTCAGCGCACCATGCGTAGAATTTCAGCTCTCGTATCCGCAGGATCGATGACCGCATCAATCTCGAGCATGCTGGCAACCTCAAGCGCGCTACCCCGCTCATAGAGCTGTTGCACCAACGACTCGAATTGCCGCTGACGCTCATCCGCATCCTCAATCGATTCGAGCTCCTTACGGAAACCGAGCTTCACCGCGCCTTCCAGTCCCATCGCGCCGAACTCGCCATTCGGCCACGCTGCGCAGAACTCTGGCTCATTGAATCCGCCTCTCGCCATCGCCATGGCGCCAAGGCCATAGGCCTTGCGCAGCACAATCGCAATCATTGGTGGGCCGAACACCGCCGATGCCGTGAACATATCCGTCATGTGACGCACGGCAGCCTGCGCTTCGCTGTCCGGACCCACCATGAAACCGGGCGTATCGATGAAGGAAAGTACGGGCAAATGTCTCGCATCGCAGAGCTTGAGAAAGCGAGCGGCTTTCGCAGCCGCGTCGGCGTCGATCGCGCCAGCGTTCGACTGATTATCGTTTGCCAACACACCGACCGGCTTTCCGGCCATGCGCATGAAGCCCGTGATCATTGCAGAACCGAACCCTGCCCCAAGTTCGAGAAAGCTGTCCTTATCGCCGATGGTGGTGATCGCCGGACGGACTCTATAGGTAAAGCGCCGATCAGCCGGTAGCACCTCGCGCAGCGATGACTGTTCGTGTGCCTGCCCCTCAGCCGAAGCACCTTGCAGATACCCCAAAAGCTGCTTCGTCAGGCGGGTGGCTTCCGCCTCATTGTCAGCGAGCAAATCGATCGTTCCCTGATTGAAGTGCGTCTCTGCCGGACCGATTTCGGTGGCATCGAAGCTGCCGAGTCCACCCGCCTCAATCATGGCCGGGCCTGCCATACCGATCCACGCCGTTCTGGTCGCGATCCGAAAATCGGCGCATCCGAACAAAAGACCATTACCGGCAAAGCAATAGCCATTGGCCACCGCAATACGTGGCGCCCTCGAACCCACCCTGGCCCAGCGAGCAAACGTCGGCACATCGAGTCCGCTGACTTGCGTCGCAACGTCGGTATCACCGGGCCGCCCACCGCCACCTTCGGCATACATGACAACCGGCAAGCGATCACGCGCCGCAATCTCGAGGAGTCGATCGATCTTGCGATGGTGGTAGAAACCCTGTGTTGCGGCGAGTACGGTGTAGTCGTTGATCACCAGTGCTGTGCGTGACGCCGCAGCCCCGAATTGCTCGGCATTCACCGTACCGATCCCGGTGATCACACCGTCGCCTGTCGTATTCGCAATCAGCTCGTCCGCATCACGACGCCCTCGCTGAGCGGCGAGCGCGAGCGCGCCGTATTCCGAAAACGAATCTGCGTCGACAAGATCGGCGAGGTTCTCCCGAGCAGTTCTCCAACCCTTGCGATGTCGCTTGTCGATAGCTGCTGATCGGTGGTTTTCACTACCCGCGTCGTATCGTTCGCGCATGCGCTCGAGCGGAGTCTTGGTGTCGCTCTGATCTGCCATGGTTTGCGCCGGTGCCTCTTTGCGAGTCAAATTGACCGCATGTTAGCTCGGTAGCGATGTGATTGGTCAATCAACCGCGGCTACACAGCACTTTCCGCCGAACAAGAAAAGCAGGCGGAAGAGATCCTCTCCGTCTACAAGTCCTCGGCAGCTACCGCCGCCTGCGGACTGTAGCGGGTTAGGCAGCGCCAACGAAGCAACCGTGGAACCCGAGCGGCAGCGAACGCTCCATTTCGGCTGTTGCCACCGGACCATCCGCAAGGTGCTTTGCATCGAGAATGTAAACGCCCGACCGCGCGGTTGCGTAGTTGAGGTAGGTGCCGATCAGCCACCCACTGTCACCGCGCTCGTCGGCAACAAACAACGGTTCCTCAACCATGTGGTGATCCGGAAATGCGAACCGCTGCTCTTTCCCTGACTCGGGATCGACGCGAATGATCGCGTCTGAAATCGTGGGGGTCGAAACATCACGATGGCCGACACCGAAGACCGGCGTAGATGCATTCACAAATCGCGAATCGATGCCAGGAAATTCCATGAGCGTATCGGTTTTCTCGACACTGGCTTTCCCCGATTTCGGGTTTATCCGCAGCGTCGCAAGATGTGCCCGCGAGAACTCCGGGTAACTGGCTGCCTCGGCGTCCATCAACGCGATCATGCCGCTGTCCATCACACCTGCATCGTCATAAAGACTGACCCTCGCGACGATCTCATCGCCCTGTTCGAAGGCGTGCGCTCCATGAAATACAAAACCGGGAGGCACTTCGATCGTGTGCTGCTGTGATAAATCGTTCTTGTTGATGAGCAGGACATGGCTGCCGTTTTCCGGCTTCCACTGAAACGCATCGACGAAGGTATCGCCACCCGCCTCAAATAAATGCGCCCCAAGATAGATCACGAGCCACTGTTCGGTCATCAGGAAACTATGCGCATAGCTTCGAGCGGGTGTCGGCACCGCCTTGGCGTTGCGAACCGTGCTGTCCGGCGCAATTTCGTAAACGAAGATGGCACCGTTCGAACCCGCGTAAGGCGCGCTCCCAAAATTCCAGAGCGTCCCGTCCTTATCCACCAAGGGATGCGCCGAAAACGGCATATGCGTGAGATCGCTGCGCCAGTCCTTTCTTCCATGAGTCGCCAGTGTCGCCGGATCAACGCCATACGCAGAGCCGCCTTCCCACAAAGCCAGCAATTCGCCATTCCACGGCAACAACGCGGTATTGGCGACGTTACCCGAGTCATTGTTGCGACTGCCTTTGCCGTTTGGCACCACGGTGCCGGCCGCCGAATACAAGAAGCGTCCCGCGGCTTCCTCCTCGACAAACTTCTCGGTGTCGACGAACCTGCCTGTATGCGAAATGCCGTCCGCGGATATCGCAAAGCGCTGAATCATGCCGTCGCCATCGAACCAGTGTCGGTAGCGCACGTCTGCTCGTTCTGTCTTGGCCGGTCCGTTTCGAAATAGAACACCGTACAGTGACTCTGGGATCTTGCCGGTTACTTCCAATCGCAACGGGTCATAGGATCGCGTTGCGACACTCTGCCACCCTAGCCGCCAATCTCTGGCGCCCGAGTAGGTCGAATCGACCCATTCAGATGCCAGACATACCAGGATCTGACTCGCTGCCAGCGATGCAAGACCTGCGCCGAGGAATTCACGTCGTTTCATCGTTTGCCCCTACTTGGAGTTCGCTCAGCGAAGCTCGATGGAAACCTTGTTATCCGTATCCTCCCGAACTTCGAACACAGCCTCCTCGAACGCCGGCGGTCCGAACCGGCCGCCATTGCCACTGAAGCCATATCCTTCGATCGGCAAGCCCATCATGTTCTGATCCATCTCACCATTGTTGTTGGCATCGTGATAGAGCTTGATCGCATATTCGCCCTCAGCGAGCTCCGCTAGCGGCACCGAGACCGTCTCTGCATCGACTTCCACACGCATCGCTTTCACGGGCGGCGCCTCGCCGTCATCGAACCCGGCTGCCGAGTCGTACATAGCGATCATGAGTGCTCCGGTCAGCGCCTCGATATCTGAAACCTCGATCGTCAGATCAGCGGCAATGGCCGCGTTGCAAGACAGACTTGCTGCAATCGCAATCAGAATGGAACGTGGTTGGTTCATGGCTCAGCCTCCTGTCAATCAAGTTGGGTTGATCAACAAGCTACCGATCCGGAACACGGCCCGCATGTGCCAAAAGTCACAATCTAGAAATTGAAGGTTACCGATGCACGCAAGGCCCTCGGCTCCAGCGGATGCATATGGATATCCTCGACACCATCGGCTGGCTCATCGCCCAATCGCGATGCGAAGAAATAGGCAATATCGTTATCGGTGGAGTCCGTAAGGTTGAAGGCCTCTATGCGAAGTTCGACCTGTTCCCAGCGGTAGCCTGCCGCCAAATTCACCAGAAGTGATGAACCGCTCTTAACGCTGCCATCTTCGATCAGTGGGGCATCGCCCAGATATCGCCCACGAACGCTGACGAATCCGTTCTCGATGAAGGCCCAGGTTGCACCCATTGATGCAGATTCTGCTATTGCCCCGGGGATCTCAACACCCCCGCCGGTCGCTTCATCGAATTCGGCATCCGTGTAGCTGTAGCCAGCATTGAATACGACTTCAGGCATCGGCTGCCAGAACGCGTTCAGTTCGACGCCACGTCTTGTGCTACTTCCAACAGGTTCGGTCGTACCGGCATCGCCAACAAACAGTAGCTCTGAGTCGAGCTCTAAATTAAAGGCCGTAACGGTAATGTTGAATTGTTCGTCCCGCTCCCACCGCATACCAAGTTCCGCACCGCGTGAGCGCACGAACGAATCGACCGGGTCCACAGTCTCACCACTTCTGGGGTCGATGGAGATCTCCGCGCCGCGAACATCGTTGGTATGGAAGCCCATGCCCCAATTAGCATAGAGTTCGACCGCATCCGCAATCTGAAATGCCGCATTCAGGGTTGGGCTCACCAGCGAGTCACTACCATCGCCAGTGTTCGATGTCCTAAGCGCATCTACATCCCAGCGCATATGATCGAAACGAACACCCGGGGACACGCGAAACTTCTCACCGAGTCGCAGCTCCGACTCTATCCACGCGCTAGTTGACTGCTGTCGCACCTCATCCAAACGCACTGTGTTCAACCGTTCGCGGCTTGCGGTGTCAAACAACCCGACTTCTTCGATATCATCGATCCGAACTTCCGTGCCCCACGTTAGCGGCAGATTCGACTCGGCACGGAGCTTGCCGGTCGCGAAAACCCCATAACGATTGCGCTGGTCGACCTGCTCAAATTCATCACCGTCAACTGGGTTATCAAGCTCATAGGTAAAGTTCGAAAACAGATTGAATTCGTATCGGGTTGCATAGGTGGTGACCTGTGCATTCTCGAAATCGAATCTCGCTCTCAACTCATAGCGATCTGTATTTCCACCAAGATCCGGATCGACAAAGCCCAGACGCGACAGCGTCCCACTCTCGATTAAACGCATGGGGATTTGGTCGGTACTTGACCACTCTGCGTTGTAGGTTGAAAGAGAAAATGTTGAATTCACTTGACCGAGGTGCGTCGCATACGACAAATAAGTCTTTGTGTAGTCGCCGTTTTCCTCAAGATCCCAGGGCCCATTATAAGACGACACGTCTACGGCAGCAGTCAGTGTGTCATGATCAAAATTCAGCGTTCCAGCCACAAGGCCTCGGCGGTGACCAAAGTCTCCAACACCCAGTTTCAGCATGTTTGTGTCAAGGGCGTCCACGTAGTCGAAGGACACACTACCCGCCGATGAAAAATCACCCGAATCAGGGTGATAGGGACCCTTCTGATAACTGGTGCGCTCAACGAGTTCAGGAATCATGAAATTGAGATCCAGGTAGCCCTGCCCATGCCCATGGGTTCTGAGATTGATCGGCACGCCGTTTACCCGTGCGGAAAAATCAGTTCCGTGATCCAGATTGAAACCTCGAAGGAAGTATTGGTTGGCTTTTCCGGTACCCGAGTGCTGCGTCGCTACCATTCCCGGCACTGCCTCGACAAGCTCCCCAATTCTCAGTAAAGGCGGCAAACGGATATCGTCAAAGCCGACCGAACCTTGAGACGCACTGATCGCTGCTCCAACCAGGGGTTCTGACCGAGCGACGACGATGACCTCATCGATATCATCACCCTCATGGCCAATGGCGTTGGCGCTTGCCAGGCAGGCTAACACCGCAAGTCTGAGAGACACGGCATTCCAGGAAAACCGCTGGAGATCATTCTGCGCGCTTTTCTTGTTGATATACATATTCTCCATGCGTGTAGGATTTCACAGAATTCCATTGGTGGTGTTACAGAAGCGTTATAAATCCAGCCCGCCGGAAGCGTCACAATATTGTCACGCTACAGGATTAACGTTTGTAAAAAACGGGAGACAACAATGTCGATGTTGGCTAAAGGGAGTGCAGTGTTAGTTGCGATTACCGTGGTGGCCCTCGCACTACACTTCTCGGCGAGAATTGCCGCTCTTGAGTCAGAGATCGCTGAGCTGGAGCGCCAGCAAAGCGAGCTACACACGCCGGTTGAGGTGGTGCAACAAGACATCTTCAGCCTGTACATGCAGATCGGCGAATTGCGCGAATCAGTACAACAGAGCGCGAATACGGCACCACAATCGCCCCCGGCGCAAGGTTACGAAGCGTACCGACCGCAGGAACGCCCGGTCGCACGGGTTGCCCAACCGTTTTACCCGACCGACGACCTCACTCCGGACCCATTACGTGCCGATGGCACGACCAATCGGCAACGGCATTCTGACATCCAACAGCGCACTGGTAGCTTTGCACCGTTCCTGACGGAGGAAGGCGATGACTAACTGCAGCCGGAACGTAGTCTGCATCCTCGGCCTTCTCGCGCTGGCGGTACCCGGTACGCTACTCGCCAACGAGGACGAATTTGATGATTTTGACTTGGCTCGATTTCTGATTCCGCCCGTTTTCACAGTACTGGACTGCACCAATGAGGGCTATGTCCAGGCCGCAGAGGTGGATGAGCACCTCGGTGAACTACATCAACGTTACCCGATGACTCTTCGCTACCACCTGTATCAAATGTCTTCGCTCGAACCCGGGCGCAGGGAGATGCTCGCAAAGCTCGATCAGGTGGCAAGGGAAAGGATCGATTCGAATAGTGACGACGTGATTTCAAGAACCGAGTACCGGACGTTTCTCATACAACTACTGGAACGGATAGACATAGACGGCGATGGCGAGGTATCGCGCGAAGATCTGGCGCCGAGCGAGTAGTCTGTTCCTCTGAGATCATTCCCTTCCGAAGATGGCAGAATCGAAAATCACCGACCTATTCGCAGTCCCGCTAATGCAGGTAAAACAGGCGGTTGACCCTGCTCTAATTGATCAACTTGTAGCACTCACCAGAGAGACCGCGACCAAGAGCAACTCGACCTCGTCGGATCTGTCGCATTCCGCAGTAAGCACACCGGATCAACATCCTTTGCTCACCGAAGTCGACGATACAATGCAAACGCATATCGTCGAGTTCGGAGAGTTACTGTTCGGTGAACGGCTGCCCTGGATCACGAAAGAGATATGGCTTAATCAGCTCGCACCCGGTGGACACCAGACTGTACATTCGCATGCGAACAGCTTTATTTCTGGTGTAGTGTATTTGACCGAAGCACACGCCAGTTGCCGAACTGTTTTCTATCGCAACATGGGTGGGCGTGACTTTGCTTTCACTAACGAGCACCGCGATGTCAAACTTGGTGCCTACAACGCACCGCGCTGGGCAGTACCCAACCAAATGCCCGGAGACGCTGTATTGTTCCCAAGCTATCTGCTTCATGAGGTTCCCCGAAACCAAGGCAGCGAGAGAATGACACTCGCGTTCAACGCCGTGCCACAGCGCCTGAAGAGTTGGGACTACGTGTTGCAGTTCTCCTAGGTCAACACGACGACATTAAACGCAATTGCAATTCGCTGCTTATGTCCGAAATAGGGATGAACGCAGTGTTGCAGCCAGGACGGAAACACAACCAGTTGGCCGGCGATCGGATTGACGAGAAAACGCCCGTAGACCCTCATACTCTCGGCAAACGCAACACTCGTCGCAGGCCGTGGGTCCAACAGTTCCAGCTTCCCACTAAAAGGATGGTCGTCAATCGACTCATTGTCCGTCACGTAATAGACACCAGACCACAACGCGTTGGGATGGGCATGGACACTGTTGTAACCGCCTTGCATCAATACGTTGGCCCAAGCATCAATGCGCATCTGCTCCTCAAGCGGCGCCTTTCCGTCCTCAAATGTCGACTGATTGATCGAGTGAATTACGGCCCAAAGACGGTCAGAAAACGTGGCTACCGACGAATCAGGCCACTCAAGGAGGTCTTGATCTGAATGCCACCCACCTACATTGCTGCGTTGCACAGGCTGCGCCTCCATCCTATCCAGGATGCTGGATCGCAGTGCATCGTTTAACGAATCCGCCGCCTTCCAATGCACATTGGCAATTGGCGTCGAAAATGCCGAAATCAGACTTGTTTGGCTCATAGGGCCATGAGCGTGTAACCCGAGAACACCACACCAATCGCTACGATCCAGCTTCCGACCGCACGAATGGCAACGCGCCCCCAGCCTTGTCCACCCAACAATTGTGTAGAGACTGCGGAAACAAGCGTGATCACAACATACGCCGCAATCGTCAGTCCAAGGACATACCTTGCCAGGCCCCACCCCACAAGCAATGCATCATTATTCGCATAACCATGACTGACACCGAACACTACGAGACAAGTCCAGAACAGTGTCGAGCTAATCCCTCGTGAAACCACTACCAGTACGCCGAGCGCGATGAAAGAGCACATATTGACGAACGAAACCCAGGGCAGCTCGGGGAGCATAGGCGCAACCAAAGCTCCCGCTGCTACGCTGGCAGGAAACCCAACAAGCGCTCGACGTGCCTCTTTGGGCCCAAGACAACCAGCCAACAACCCCATAGCGATCCACGGCACCAGATGCACCAGTGTCGTCACAGGATGCAGCATGCCACTGTAAATTTCGCCAAAACGCGCCGAAACAGAATGCGCCGCAGCGGGTCCCGCAATCACCAGCCCGGGTATCACCAGCAACAACTTTTTCATGCGAGTAGGCCCGTCGTGGTCGCAAGGGCGATAGCTCCGACGCCTGCAACAACGACTCCGCACGCGCGCACAACAATGCTCCCCCAGGGCCACTTAAGCAGAAGTCCAATCAGGATACCGGATAGATGTAGAAGCCCGGTGGACAGCACGAACCCGACCCCATAAGCCAACGGGTTAGCAGCCTGCGGAATTTCGCTTCCGTGAGCATGTCCGTGGAACACACCGAATGCGGCAACCACTATCGCTGCGAGCGCTAGCGGAGGTTTAAAATCGCCCGCAACCGCAGCGCCGAGCACAATAGCGGAAGCGGCGATGCCGTACTCCACCCCCGGCATAGGCAGCCCCGCCAGACCGACCAATGCGCCCACTGCCATCACCATTGGGAATGTAATCGGCAGCAACCATATCGCAGGTTTTTCCAATTGCGCGCCCCAAAGCCCGACAGCAACCATGGCAACGAGGTGGTCAAAACCGAGTACCGGGTGCAACAGCCCCGAAACCAGCCCGCCCGTGACGCCGGATTCAGAGTGCGCGAACGCTGAGCCGGCAACCAGCAAGAAAGCTGGCAATGCCAGCGTTGCCGAAATCCGGATCATCCTTTTCGAATCCCTATACATACAGAGGCTCCAGCACACCGAGCATGCGATCTATGAACCAAACACTTCCTGCAGTTCCCATAACGTAGATTCCGGCCGTCACCGCCCAATCGGGGAGCATCGCATCGAGTCGGCGATGTGCCCCGAACAAGGACAACACAAGAACCACGAAGACGATCTGACCAAGCTCAACGCCGACGTTGAAGAACAAAAGCGCGGCAGGCAGGTTTTCGGTAGACAAGCCAACACCACTGAGGGCGCCCGCGAAGCCAAAACCGTGTAGCAGGCCGAAACCAAATGCAATTGCCCAGGGCCAACGGACGGAAAAACCGACGTCACCAGCCCGTAGCTTCACTACGTCTATGGCCACAAAGACTATGCTGAGGGCAATCAGCGCGTTTACTGTTCCCTCAGGGACACCTAACCAACCAAAGGTTGCAGCCGCAAGCGTAATGCTATGGGCGACAGTAAATGCAGTAATGGTCTTGAATAACATCGTCGGTGAGCGCACCAACAAGATCAAACCCAACACGAAGAGCAAATGATCCACACCTAACATGATGTGCTCGAACCCCAGAGGAATGTAAGCTTTGACGATTCCACCGAGATTCAGCTCTCCAGTCGCCGAAATCGAAATCGTCGGTGAGGCTGACGTCAGCGTAAAGCTGGTTCGGTTCCCCTCTCTGGGGATCAGTCGGACGACCGTCGCCGAGTAAACCTCGCCCAGTTTGTCGATAGAGAATTCGCCGCTCAGTCGACGTTCACCACAGAACACCTCTGGCGGTTCTCGCCTGCAATGCTCTGGATAAAGTGGCGTGGGATTCTCAGCGATGGTTGCGGAGGAGAACGTCCAACGTTCGACGAAAGTACCTGGTGCCGTTTCTTTTAGCGTCAATAACGCAATCGGCGTATCGTGGGCGGCAGAAGTCCCGGCCACGAACACTCCGGCAACCGCTAGGATCAACACGAGAATGTTGCTCGATCTACGAACGTTCATGAGCTTAGTCCGCCGACGCCGAGCTTCCAGACGATGCGGCAAGGTTCTGCTGGACCATATCACGCGAAAATTCATAAGTGATATCGTAGTCTTCAACGATCTCTCGCAACGCCTGCGCAAGCTCTGCCTCGCGAGCTTGTTTGCTCCAATCCGATAGTACGGCTGCCCGAACCCTGTCGAATTGTGCGGGCTCGCCTGGAACCCGCCGAGTAATTCTGACCACGTGCTTCCCTTGAGACGAACTTGCAGGTCTCCATTCATGTAGAGGTGCCGAAATTAATGCCCTGGCATCCGAGTCATCGAAGACGGAATACAAGTTGTCGTCAATACGCATCTCGTAGCTCTTGATGCGTGACGTATAGCGATCCGGAAGACCACCTGCATTGGCAGCATCTACCAACTGCGGTGTCAATGCGACATCGTCCGCGTCAATCTGAAACTGCTGGAAATCGATGATGTCAGGTCTGTCATAGTTGAGTCGGTTGGACTCGAACCACGCTTCCAAAGTCTCATCGTCTGGCGTTTCCACGATGACGTTGTTGAACAAGACGTCACGAAGTTTCAGGACCATGCGAGAACGAATCATTTCGTCGCCGCGGTCGAGTCCCATGCTGAGGGCCTCTCTATACATCACTTCGTTCTGGGTCCACGTAATTAACAGAGCCTCGAGCTCTTCTCCGGAAGGAGACTGACCGCGCTCCTCCCTGTAGATGTCCACCAGAGACTGGAACCGCGTGTCATCAATGCGAATTCTTCTGGGGTTTTCCGTATTCTCGAATACGTAGGAGTCTACGCCGTAGACGACTATTCCAATGCATAGGAATTGGACCAATGGCTCCCGAAAGAGCTTGGCGAACGACCTCAACACACTGTTAACCCCCATGCTGGCCTGCGAGAGCCCGACTGCCACTTATGTATCAATTCTAGATAGGTAGCAGGGCAAAAAGAACAGTGGTTGAAAATAACTGGCGAACATAACGAATTCATGACAATGCCGAGTATGGGCACTCGACTAAAGCACTGTAAGTCTCTGATTGTTGGCAACCCGGACCGCACCCTAGTGGTTTGTCATAAAACGGTGATGCTTTAGTCACAAAGAGATTACTCGTTTGTCATTTTTGGTGGTCATCCTCTTTACGTGGGGGGGTTCGGTCAGGTGCTCCCCGTGTTCGTAATAAATGACAAACACCGACGTCTATTAGGAGACGGATAACATGTTTAAACTCAGTGAGATCGCTTCTCGAACAGCGCTCTCTGCCGCGGTTGCGACAGCGCTCGCCACCTCAGCAGTAGCGCCTTCGGTTGCGCAGGCAGAAGATGGGGAGGAGGGACAATATCTCTCCGGAGACTTTCACAACCATACCACCTGTTCAGACGGTTCAACTTCGGTTCGAACCCTGACTCGTGAATCACTCACATACCTCGACTGGTTCATTCAGGTCGGACACTCCGGCAGTGGATCACGCGATTGCCGAATCAGTGACTTCCTTTACCTGAACCGGAACAGCTCGTTCAACCGCGGATTGTGGGTGAACAGCATCGGGCCCGAAGGCATTAAAGGTGACCTCGTCGAGGAAACCATGGGTGATGGCGTTGCGGTGCAACGCATGTGGCGTTGGCAAAGCCTGCAAGAGTTCCAACTCGATGACATCATCGAGGCACGTGAGCTTCCGGGCAATGAAGACAAAGAAGCTTTCCTTGGTCTTGAGTGGGTAGTCCCTGGACACGAGCATAGTTCCAACACAATTTCCACCGGTCAGTATGATGCCATCGACCCAAACTCAGCCGCTATGGCGCAGTTCGAGTACTGCTTCGGGCGAAACGCTGATGACACCAGTGGCGGTGCCGGACAGGGCTGGACCTGCGAAATCTCAGAGGAAAACAACAACAAGCTGATCACTCTTTTCGATGGTCGCCCTGAGGAAGGTATTGCAGACTACAACTCAACGCTGGTCGGCGGCATCAACACCGACGACTCCGGTGACCACGTTAAGTCAGTTGCTGCTGTCCTCTGGGCTCAGGAAAACTTCCCTGGCGATGCGGTATCCGTGCAAGCACACATCGAGCGTCAAGGCGCATTCATCGAGGATGATGATGAAGGCTTCAACGTAGAGCATCTTCGCGATGCGCACACCATGGCGCCCGACATCAGCTTTGGCATGGAAACTCAGCCGGGCCACCAACCCGCCTATGACCGCGGCACCTACGCTGCTCGACGCCCTTCGTCAGGACTGTGGACATTTGGTGGTACTGGTTGCTACGGCGCAGCTGAAGCGGCACGTCCTGGCCTAGATTTCGACGGTAATCCATTGGATCCCGCTGAAGTAGCGGCTCTGGGCGTCACCACGTCCGACCTTCGCAAGGTGACAATTTGCCGTCCCGGTATCCGCACAATGTGGGATGCGATGCTATCGGAAGGCCGCCGATTCTGGTTCTTCGCTAGCTCCGACTGGCACAACCGCGGAGCATTCGGACCGCTCGACTTCGAGTCCACGCTGGACTTTTACCCAGGTGAGTACCAAGAGCACTTCTCGTATGTGATCGACCGGCCGGAGCGTGATCCCGCTCAGGACATCATCGATTCATTGCGCAGCGGTAACTCGTTCGCGGTGCAAGGCCAGCTGATCACAAGCAAGTTCAAGTTTGAAGCTTGTGCTTCGAAACGCTGTGCCACCATGGGCGAAACCTTGCAGGTTCGTGACGGCCAACTCGTAACTGTACGCTTGCGCATGGTCGATCCCGATGGCGAGAACAACAGTCCGTACAAGTTTGATAACCCGTCCTTGAAGCAGATCGGTCTCGACGTGCCGATTAGTGAACCCGTACTTGCTCAAGTCGACCTTATCGCAGGTGCAGTAGACGAGTTTATTGAACCCACCGATCCTGAGTACTACAACCCGCTCGCACCAGAGACAACGCGAATCGAGAAGTCTTGGATCGGGTCAGAACTCGGTCGGTCTCGCAATGGTTCGATCAGCTTGACGTATCGGTTCCGTGCAGAAGGGGATAGTTACATTCGGGCACGCGGCAGCAATATTCCGGCTGGCACCCCGAACGAACGGGACATGGACGGAAACCCTCTGCCGGATAACCTGTCGGATAACATTCCTTGCGATGACGCAGCATGCCCGCCTCATATCGCAGGCGTACTAGATGCTGACGTCGAAGCATGGTCTGATATCTGGTTCTACGCTAACCCGATTTTCATCGAAGTTACAGGCGACGGTCGCGGTAAATAATCGCGGATTGCAGAGTCCGTAGCTCCGGTCACGGGAATAAGGAAGGGGCCGCAAATTGCGGCCCCTTTTTTTATGGAGCGAAGCTTACTTCGTACCCAAAACTCTTCAACCGATCAGGAATTGCGTTTAAAGCCAACGAAATTCGCTGGCCCCCTTGATTAGGTGGGACACCGTGCAAGAGATAGGAAGGGTAGAGCACCAGATCACCCGGCTTCACGTCCGGTGCCATCCAGCGCTCCGCGTTGTATTTGTTCGCTTTTCCTTCTGCGGCATCGTGTTTGAAGATGAACTCGTTGGCGCCCGGGCTTTTGGAAAAAATGGTGCGCGCGGACGGATCTAACTCGGACAAGTAGACGATTCCAGATACAAAACTGTTGGCATGCGTATGCATGAATTGAGAACCACCGCGCTCCAACACATTCATCCACATTTCCTTCACGGTCCAGCGAAACTTGTCCCCGAGAAGCTGCTCACCGTAGTGCTCGACTTCGGGCAAAACCGCTGATACTACTTCTCGGAACAGTGGCTCAGTTTCGGGCCCCACCATTTCAGTGTGTGATAGCAAGCCAGTCCTGACATTGTCTTGCTTGTTAGTCGCTAGCGCGCGAGCCACCAAGCTGTCGACCAATTCCCTTGGGATTAGCGAGCGGCACAAGAGAAAAGGCGTTGGGAAGAGATCGATCATTTTCCGCATGTTGTCTCCCTCAGGAAAACAGGTCCGTCTGCATGCTAATTCACTATTGACAGAATATATGCTCGTAGCTGGCGCGCTTGGGGTTGATCCGGCGCAACCTCAATGACCGCATCTAGTAACTCAATAGCCTCTTGAGGTGAAGATTCTGAGAGCTGGTAGGCGAGCTCTACCAAGGGACGATAAGCGGGTGTGAACTCTGCAGAGGTTTCAAGGATTTCGAGAAAAGGTTGCTCTAGCTGATCGAGCATGACCCGAGGATCCGCCGACGGCGTAATTTTCGCGCCCAGTTTCAGATAGGCGTCGCGAGCAGTCCAATAATTTTCGATTTCGCGATGAAAGCCGTCCGAGTCCGGCGCCACGAACCGCCGACCCGATGGCATCTCAAGCTGATCAAGCAAATCGAACAGTCTGACGTGCGCAGGCTCGGGTGCCGAGTAGACAAAACCAGGCGCCATGTACGTAACCAACGGAAAGTTATCCGAATTCAGAGGACCCTCGCCGGCAAATGAACCCAAAGCATTGGCATCTGCAATCATCAACCCGAAGAGATCCAAGTCGCGTCCGATCTCAGCCGCGACAAGCGCTTCAGCTAACGATCGATCTTTGACTCGCTCCCGTAACCACCCGCGACGCGGCGAAATTCCACCGACACGCCCCACGAGCCCAATAATCGGTTGCCCCAGACTGAAGTGCGCAAGGTAGGCCTCGCTGTCTGGGTAAACGCTCTGGAAAGTGCGAACGATTGTCGCGAGCGTCTCAAGATCAAGTTGAAACAACGGCAACCACTGGCAGTAGAGCCCATCGTCCGACAGGGTTCGTCTTATGGCTTCGAAGTGCTCAACCGTATAGAGCGACCCCGATCCATCGCGAGAGGGATGGAACACCTCTCCAATGACGACGTCAAATCGATCCTCTGTAGTGCGGACGAACCGCCTGGCGTCAGAGGCGACCACATGAACGCTGTTTTGCTCCTGCTTTGTCGACAATGCCTCATCAAAGTAACGGATCGCCGAGATCACCTCAGGAATGAGCTCCACTCCGGTTGCGAAGAGATCAGGATAAGCGGCGGAGGCTGCGAAAGTGGAGCCTGTCCCAAGGCCCAAGTACAACGCTGATTCTGGGCTCTGATGAAGCAATAGCGGGATATGAGTTTGTCGAGCATCCGAGAATTGCGTCGCCGAACTTCCCATTGTGAAGTGATCGTTAACCTTCAGATATCGTGTTCCGTTGCGATCGGTGACTACCCCTACTGATGCCATGACGCCATCTGTGTAACTCAGAATTTCTCCACCTTCAGGCACGTCCATGATTCGAAGCGATGGCATAACCAACGCAAAGACGAACCCTCCCGCTAACGGCACAAATGTCAATGCTCGCCAGTGACGAGAACCACCAACGATCATAAGCAAATAGGACAATGCAATGCCTACCAAGAGCAATTTGGGTCCTACCGCAGGCAGCAGGACAACCCCAAAGAGCAGGGGCGAGAAAGCTGCGGCAAGCGTGTTCACTCCAATTGCTTTCCCGACGCCATAACGCTCGCGTGCGGTCTGGGCCAGATGGCCAAAAAGTGCGCCCATTACCATCGTCGGTAGTATGAATACCAATCCAGCAAGCAACATCTCGCCACTGATGGCAGCAACGTAGCCGTTCCCCGTCAATTCCGTGAGAAGCAGGTGAAGCGATTTCGAGAAATACAACACTACAGTCGACAACAGCATACTGATTGACATAGAAATCAAGAGAAAATGCAGCGTCGGTTCGAACTTACTGGCGTCGGCTATGCGAGCGTAGAGCGCTGCGCCACCAGCCGTGCCCACGAGGTAAATGGACAACAAGCTCGCAAATGTAAACACAGTGTTCTCCAGCACCTGACTGAGTACTCGGATGACCACAACTTCAAAACCTATGGCCAGTAACCCGCTCATCGCCAGCAAGGCCGTCAGACGCAACGGCGATGGCTCCAAGGCCGCCGCGATTGGCGTTACAGGCTGGACTTCAATATCCGCAACCCCTATCGCCAAAATCGCGCATAACAGATTCACAGTTGCCAACATCAAGAGCGTTGTATTGGTGCCAACAGCCGGCATGATCAACGCTGTAGTCAGCAGTGTGCCGATAACCGCACCAAGGGTGTTCGCCGAATACAATCGAGCGACGCCCGATCCGACACTCTGCTCGGCGCCCAATACGCGCTCCAGCGATGGCAGCGTGCCACCCATGGCCATGGTTGCCGGAAGTAACAGGACGAACGTCGCCCCGAAAGCGGTGAGCCAGTGCTCCGCTTGACTCGGTGCAATACCCAGCGAGTGTGATACAAGCTCATTGAACGATGGAATGAGCCAAATTAGAGCGACAGCCCAAAGTGCGATAATCGTTTCAAGTGCCGCATACCAGCGCGCCGGTCGCCGGCTCCGACGCACTGGCCCATCGAGTAGCCACGCACCAATTCCCAGGCCCGCGAAAAATGCCGCAACAACTGCGAGCACGGCGACGATCTCATGCCCGAGCGCCACCGATACGGCGCGCGTCCAGGCGATTTCGTAACCGAGACCAGCAAATCCCGAAGCCAGCATCAACACCATCAGGAACATCGTTCTTCCCGAATCCTGGCGCATGATTGCTACCACTCTCGTCGCGCCTTCCATCACTGACACTGCTCACCCGCGCACCTTAGGCCATCTCTTAGTGTGCAGACTGTCCGTGACCGATTCATTACGTACGCAAGTCCGTTTTACCCAGGGGTAAACCCAGCTCCTGAGGTACCGCTCGACAATGGGAGCGGTCTTACCTCTCTCGCAGATGCATTCCACCTCACGATGTTTATCATTCACACACTGTGTCACGATCGGGGGATAAATCCGTGAATTGCAAAGCGTCATCGTTCGCAAGCTTCCTGTTACTGGCTGGTTTGCTCTATACCTTGGAAACACAAGCCGCGCATGTCGAAGACCGAAGCTACTACCAGGCGCCCCTGGCAACAGACGGTATTGTCGTTGATGGCAGCGCGAACGATTCGGTGTGGTCGAACGCCGAGTGGCGCGTACTCGATCAGCGTTGGCTCGGACCCGAGTATTCGAAAGAGGACTTCGAGGGCCATTTCAAGATCGCGTGGACGAACGAGCGCGTGTTCCTCCTGGTCGAATTTACCGACGATATTCTGATCGATACGCACCGAAATCCGCTGACACAGTACTGGGATGATGATTGCCTCGAGGTATTCATCGACGAGGACCACTCAGGAGGCGAGCATCAGTACAACCACAATGCGTTCGCCTATCATTTTTCGCTGGACAATCAGGCGATCGATATCGGCACGGACGAGCAACCGCGAGCCTACAACGATCACATCTCGAGCGCATGGCGACAGCGGGGTGACAAGATTGTGTGGGAGGTGAGCATCGCGTTGTACGACGATAGATTTGTCGACGATGAGTCGGGGCAAACGCCACAAACTCTAACGACTGGAAAAATCATCGGCTTAATGGTCGCGTATTGCGACAATGACGGCAGCGAGATTCGCGAAAACTTCATCGGCTCAGAAACGGTCCCCTCGGGACCCACCGACCGTGGGTGGATCGACGCAGGGCTGTTTGGAACCGTCGAACTCGTCAGCGCTGAGTAGGCGAGGCATCGCGGTACGCTGATGAACGACACACTCGAGATTCATTTACGTGTGCACTCCTCCGGGGACAAGGCCGTCGATCTGCTGCACAAGGAAACGGCGCTTCCGAAGCAACGCATCAAACACGCGATGAATTGCGGCGCTGTTTGGTTAACCCGCGACTTCGGTACTGCGAGGCTGCGCCGCGCGACACGGAAACTGTTGCCGGGCGATGAGATTCATCTCTACTACAATCCGATCCTGCTCGGGGAGACACCCGAAGCGCCAGAGCTGATCGCGGACGAACACGCGTTCTCGGTATGGTCCAAACCTGCCGGTTTACGCTCGCAGGGCTCCAAATGGGGCGATCACTGCACGATCGTCCGCTGGGCGGAGAAGCACCTCACACCTACCCGGAATGGATTCACGGTTCACCGACTGGACCGAGCCGCCTCCGGCCTCATGGTTGTCGCCCATACCAAGCGCACCGCTGCGCACCTCGCGAACCAGTTTGCGGAGCGTGTTGTCGAAAAGCGATATCATGCGACAGTCCATGGAGATTGCTCCAAGATCGCATTGCCGTTGCGAATCGACTCACCACTCGACGACAAGCCTGCGCTTTCGGAGGTTACGGCGGTCGAATTCGTGGACGGTTCGTCGACGCTCGACATTCAAATCGAAACCGGGCGCAAGCATCAAATTCGGCGACATCTGGCCGAAATCGGTCACCCGATTATCGGCGATCGACTCTACGGTGGCGCCGGCCCAGGCGACCCGGACCTTCAGCTGCGCTCGGTTTACCTCGCTTTCGACCACCCTGTATCGGGCGAACGTCTGGAGTATGCTCTTTAGCGTGGGCTTCTACCCCGAAATTCTGCTTGCCGTTTTCTTTGGTCTTCTGTTCATCGCGTGGACATTTCGTCTCGCGTTTCAGGCTGGACTGAATTTTCCGGTATATCCGGGCTTCTCACCCCTGCAGGGCAGTGACACCCAAGACCTGATGGATGAAGACAAATTCTGGGCGCTCATCCAGAAAGCACGCCAGCGCAGTGGCAACAGTTACGAGCGCCAGACCGAAATTTTGGTGGAGCTCCTGAAGGGGGAACGACCGGAAGAAATCGTGAAGTTCCAAAAAGCCTTCGTGGCGCTCCTGGATCGCACCAACCACTTTCGATTGTGGGAGCGCATCTATGCGCTGAACTGGGGGTGCTCTGACGACACTTTCCATTACTTCAGAACGTGGTGGATCGCTCAGGGCAAGAATAAATTCTACTGGACCTTCCACTACCCGCGATTGTTGTATTTCGTCGCGATACGCGAGTTTCTGGAGACTTACGAGGGTATTGAGTATGCCGCGGATACGGCATACAAGGACCTAACGGGCAAAGAACTGCCGCTGGATGAGCTCGGGATTGGCGATACCCGTGGCGAGCCGTTTTCCGAAGGCGCCGTGTTCATCAAATATCCGGAGCTCGCATTCCTCGCCTGGTGATATTCGTTGTCAACGATTCTCGAAGTTGACCGTTATATAAGTATAAACGCCCATTTTTCAGGTCAGAGGGAGTTGCATGCGAACGCTCGATACATTCCATGCTGTCAATCGATTTGGTCTTGGACCCACTCCAAAAGATGTCTTTTCGAAAGGTGATGATCCGCGCGGATGGGTGATCGACCAGATTGCAGATCACGAGACGCCGGATGTCCTGCGCTCATTCACCTCGTCTGAAGAGATCATCAAAGGGCTGCATGACGCGCGCATGGCGGGCGCCGGTGAGCTCGAAAAGATAGCAGCCGACAACTATCGTAAGGCGTTTGCACCCGAGGTTATAGCGCGCAGTCGAGCAATGATCGAAACAGAGGTTCCCTTTGCGGAGCGCATGGTCATGTTCTGGTCGAATCATTTCACGATTTCACGAAGCAAAGCGATTGTCGGACCCGTGATTCCCGCCTATGAGCGCGAAGCTATTCGTCCCTACATTTTCGGGCGTTTCTCGGAGATGCTGATCGCTGTGTGTCGCCACCCAGCGATGTTGAGCTATCTCGATAATGCCGCATCCTTCGGCGAGAATTCCCTAGCCGGCAAACGCCGTCGCCGCCGTAGCGGCACTGAAAAGACACTCAACGAGAATCTTGCTCGCGAGATTCTCGAACTCCACACACTCGGTGTTGACGGCGGTTACGAGCAGGCCGATGTCATCGAACTCGCGAAAGTCATTTCAGGCTGGAGTCACGGTGGTTTGAGATTCAAGTTCGAAAACCAGCCGGCGCATGGCCGATTCGAGTTCAAGCCCTATTTCCATGAACCCGGCACAAAACAGGTCCTCGGCAAGAAATACCGGGAAGATGGGGTGAACGAAGGCACGGCCGTTCTCAACGACCTCGCACAACATCCATCCACCGCAAAGTTCATCGCCACGAAACTTGTGCGCCACTTTGTAGCAGATCGACCCGATCCTGCAGACGTCGACCAAATTGCCGGGGTCTTCCTCGACAGCGAGGGCGATCTGGCCGAAACGGCTCGGACCATCGTTGAACTGGATGCTGCATGGGAACAGCCCCTCAGCAAAGTGAAATCGCACTACGAGTTTGTCATCAGTGTGAACCGCGCGATGGGGAACACCAAACCCAGACCACGCGATGTGTTTCAGGCCCTGCGCGAAATGGGGCAAATTCCGTTTTCAGCGCCGTCGCCTGCGGGATGGGGCGACGAGGCGAACGACTGGGTCGCTCCTGAGGCCCTCATGCGTCGTATCGAGTGGACACATCGATTTTGTGCTCGATTGCCATCAACGCTTGTACCCGCCAATGAGCTTGAGCGATTGCTCGGGCCGGTCGCATCGGAGGCGCTCGCATTGGAGGTTCAACGCGCGCCTTCCGGAACCGACGCGATGACGTTGATTCTCGCCAGCCCCGAGTTCCAAAGGAGATGACTATGGATCGTAGAGACTTCCTGACTGCGGGCGGCTGCGCGCTGGCCGGCACGGTCTGGTCCAGTCGACCTGCGTTTGCTTCGATCCCTGGTGACAATCGACTGGTGATTGTGTTGCTGCGTGGCGGCCTCGATGGACTTCACGCATTGGTACCGCATAGTGACCCCAACTACTGGCAGCTGCGACCGCGGACGTCGGAAGCCATGAACACCGCGGGCGGATACACCGAGCTCGATAGCGACTTCGGACTGCACCACGCACTTTCCGGGCTTATGCCGTTATACCGGCGGAAGGAATTGCTGCTGATTCCGGCGGCCAGCACGGTTTATCGTGAGCGTTCACACTTCGACGGCCAAAATCTGCTCGAAAACGGCAGCGGCAAACCTTACGGAGCCAACAATGGCTGGCTCAATCGCGCGATTAGTTCGCTGAACGTGGACGGTTCGCGTCTTGGCTTATCGATCGGACCAACGGTACCGCTGATTCTCCAAGGGGACGCCAATGTTCAGACATGGTCGGACTCGAAGCTACCGGATGTCGACGAGGACTTTATGCAGCGGGTTGCACGCACCTATAAGGAGGACCCGCTCTTTGCGGAAGCGCTGAGCGATGCACGAGGTGCTGTGCAGCCTGACATCAATATGATGGGGCTGAACAATCGGCGCGATCGCGAGTTTCCGCTCGCCGCGCGTGCCGCGGCCGATCTCCTTGCTCAAGAATCAGGACCGCGTATTGCGGTTCTGGAGCTCGGCGGCTGGGACACGCATTTTGATCAAGAGCGACGACTAGGTGTGCTGCTCGACAGTCTGGAAAAGGGCATTCTCGAACTGCAGGCCGGACTTGAGCAACACTGGAAGCATACGGTCGTTGCGGTCGTTTCCGAATTTGGCAGAACGGCTGCCGAGAACGCGAATCGAGGCACAGACCATGGCACAGGCGGCCTTGCGATGCTCGTCGGGGGTGCCGTGAATGGCGGACGCGTTGCCGGCAACTGGCCCGGGCTCAAGAAAGCAGATCTTTGGGAAGGCCGGGATGTGCGCCCGATGAATCATTACGAGTCCATATTCAAGTCATTGGCGGCGGACCACCTCTCGGTCAGTCAACGTGCCATCGATAGTCTGGTGTTCCCAGGCAACATCGATTTGAAGCCAGCTTCCGGCATTCTGCGGAACGTCTGAGCACATTCATCCAGGGGCAAGCGCGAGCTCAGAGCGTGTTGGTGCATACTCGTGAGAATAGTTTCTCGGAGGTGCAAAGCATGGCACGACCAATTGCGATTGTTTTTTCCCTGCTGCTGGCTTGTCAGGCGAGCGCTCAGGGATTGGAGTCATTCACTTACGGACCCGTGTTTGAAGACTTCGGGCCGCATGCCGTCATCGACGATATCGAGTTTCCTGCCGACACGAAGTTGGCCGTGGCATTCGATGTTTCCAAAGCCGCTGGCGAAGGCCAAACGAGCAGCCAGCTCGAGACAGTAGCCAGATTTCTGAATATGCATGCGGCAGCCGGCATAGCGCGAGAGCAACTGAGCGCTGCGATTGTGGTTCACGGCGGTGCCTCATTTGATCTGGTCGTCGACGCGGCAAGAGACACACCGAACCCGAACGTGGCGCTAATCGCGGCATTGCTGGAGGCAGGCGTCAGCATACAGCTTTGCGGTCAAAGCGCGGCCTACCAGGGAATCAAGCCAGAGGAATTACTACCTGGGGTCACGATGTCGCTCTCAGCGATGACAGCACATACGTTGTTGCAGCAGCGTGGCTACACACTAAACCCTTTCTAGGCACACCCGACCTGGAGCGGGTCGGCGGAATCAACCGCCGACCGCTCGTTGTTGACTCCTCTGCTGAATTAGCGGCTAGAACAGCAGGCAGGTCGCCCCGCATGTAACGGCGTTGTCGCCATTATCACGAACGGAAGCACTGAGCTGCCAACGGTTCTGCGAGTTAACCTGCACATTGCAGACACCGCGTTCGTTGTCACTATCGATCTCCGCCATCAGAACGGCGGTCAAAAAGCAGGCCCGACTATCGCGGGGCCCGAGGTCAACGATGTTTATGGTTCCAGCGCCGCTGCGGTTCGCCGCCGCGAAGAATTGGCCACTAATCCCAAGATTGGCTGATCCAGCAGGGCCGCGCGGCCCCGTTAAGCCCCGCGGTCCTTGCGGGCCCGTAGCGCCTTGAGGGCCGGTTGGGCCTGCAGGTCCGGTCGCACCAGGGACGCCAGGCAGGCCCATCAACCCTGTCGCACCGCGGGGGCCAGTCGCGCCTTGAGGGCCCGCCGGACCTTGTGGGCCCGCAGCCCCCGCTGGGCCCACGGGACCCTGCGGACCAACAGGTCCCTGATCGCCCGCCTCGCCGGCAGGGCCTTGCGGGCCAACCGCTCCGATTGTCACGTCGATCACATCCTTCTCGGAACGCCTGGCGCCGGTCTTTACGATCAGCTCATACGTGCCTGGAAGTCGCTCCGCATCCAGCTCAGCAATTATAACGGTACCAGTGGATGACGTGACGTTTAAAGGCACACCACCGAGCGTTACAGAGGGGGCCACACCGTTATCGAAATGGAAACCCGCGATCACCAATTCGGTAGCGTCGCCGTCATCAAGCACGACAACTTCGACAACGTCGACACGATTGGCAGCCTTTGCATCGGTGTTGGCAAGAAAGGAAAGCGTCAGAAGTGACGCCAATAGAACAATAGTCCGCATGATCAAAACTCCCTGAATTGTCGGTATCTGAAATCGCCGACCCAACAGCGGGCGGCGATCTTAGTGTCTGAAGTTCAAGGAATCCGGACCTTACGAAAGCCTTACCGGTAACTTACCTTTGTGTCGGATGGCCTAAGTACCTCGGCGCCGGACACGAAGGCATTGAAAACGCCACCCCCGAGATATCATGGGGTGACGCCAAGATATAGCCCTCACTACAATGACTGGCTAGCTCTTGGGGAAAATGATGACAAAAGGAATATTGATCACGGGTGCAACTGACGGCATCGGACTTGAGGCCGCGAAGCTTCTCGCGGCCGACGGACATTATCTGCTCCTGCACGGTCGCAGCGAAGAAAAGCTCGCTTGCGTCGCGAACCTGATCGGCAACGATGCCGAGACGATCAGAGCGGATCTCTCCGATCTCGACGCAGTCGATGCGATGGCAAAGGAAATCAGTGCCAGGTACGACCAGCTTGATGTACTGATCAATAACGCGGGTGTCTTCAAAACCCCGGTGACCACGGCGGCTAACGGTCTCGATGTCCGTATCGTGGTGAATACGCTGGCGCCTTACCTGCTCGCCAGGAGACTACTTCCCCTTATGAATAAGGACGGACGCATCGTCAATTTGTCCTCAGCAGCACAAGCGCCCGTCGATCTTGCCGCCTTTGAATCCAACACCCACCTCGCGGACAGCGCTGCCTACGCGCAGAGCAAGCTCGCCATCACCATGTGGTCATCTCACATGGATGAAGAGATCGGCGATGGCGGCCCCATGGTCGTTTCGGTAAATCCCGGCTCATTGCTGGCGACCAACATGGTCAAAGATGCCTACGGCATCCCAGGCAGCGATATTCAGATCGGTGCGAAGATCCTCTACGACGCGGCGCTCTCAGACACGTTCCAGAATGCGGGCGGCAAATACTGGGATAACGACTCCGGCCAGTTTGCTGACCCGCACGCAGATGCACTCAACAAAGCAAAGCAGGATGCGGTGGTGCATGCCATCAAGTCCGCACTCAGCAGACTGGGTTACTAGAAATTAGTTGCCCCGGCCAGAATACCCGCGAGTCGGGCGCTTCCCCCACCGACTTGCGGGTATTCACTGATCACTCGATCGTGACGTACCGGGTGAGATACGCCACTTCGTCTGCATCGACATACTTGGCCATCTCGCGGGTGAAGTCATCCATCGACTTGTAGGGTCGATATTCTTCGAACTCGTGCGACAGTTTGCGCGGTGACAGCGACGAGGGGATCAGCTTGTAGTCTTCAAGATCACCGGTATTCAGGTCCACCTTGATCGACATCACCTTGTAGATGTCGCGTAGCGCCTCCGGCTCAAGACTATCTGCGAGAATCGCGTTGAGCGCTGTTGGCGTCGCGATCGGTCGTGCATCGATAACGGCTTGCGCAAGCGCTTCGGTGATGCCGGATATCACCGTCAGCTGTTCGCGGGTAGCCGTGTTGGGGTCGATCAACGGCGCCGTTGGCCAGTTCTCGACGGCGGTCGTGGTCTCGGAGTTGCTGCTGCCGCATGCGGCAAGCATAGTCGCCGTGAGGGCGATCGCGATTATCATCAAAGGTCGCAAAGCGTTCATTTCGTTGTCCCGTTTCTTATTGAGAATGATTCTCATATTGTATCGGGTGAACGTCTTTTCACCAAGCTGAAACTGGGCATGGCACAAGCGCGAAAAACAGCTCGTCGAATCAAGCATCTGAGTTGGGTGATCCTATCGCTCCCTGCGCTGTATATCGGTTGGGCATATGCCACTGATGCGATCAGCTACGGACAGGTGATTCACCAGACCGGCACCTGGAGTGTCGCGCTACTGGCACTGGCGCTCTTGGTCACGCCCTTGCGCCATCTCTTTTCGAAACGGCGCTGGCCTTTGCAGCTACAACAGTTGCGCCGTGGCATCGGGGTGGCCAGTTTCGGCTACGCCGCGCTCCACACACTCGTATACTTGGAACGCAAATGGGGCTACGGATACATCATCAAAGAAGCACAGAACCCCGCGCTGCTCACCGGCTGGATCGCGCTCGGGGTTTTTCTTGTACTCGCGCTGACGAGCAATGACTTCTCGACTCGGCTACTGCGCAAACGCTGGCAGCGCCTGCACCGAACCGTCTACGTTGCTACGGCCTTGATTTTCGCCCACTGGATTATGACAGCGGTCGAGAGCACGACCGCGTGGGTCTGCGCCGCATTGCTGGCTGTCTTGTTCATCATGCGATGGATGCCGGTCAGGAGGAGCAACTAAACGTCAGATTCCGGCAAGGCCTCGCTCCATGCTCGCAGCTCATCGAGGAATCCGAGAGCAGTCTCGCCGAACGGCGTAATCGCGTAGTGCACAGTGACCGGCGCGGTCTCCGCCACCGTACGAGAAACCAGCCCGCGCCCGACGAGCTGGCGCAGGCGCTCGGTCAGCATCTTTTTGCTCGCGCCACCGATCATGCGGGAGAGATCGTTGAAGCGCACCGGACCATCTTTCAGATGCCAGAGAATCGATCCTGTCCACTTGCCACCGATGATGCGCATGCCGCGCTCGATCGGACAGGGCTCTGTGCACGCATTCTCGACCACTCGACGCCCACCGGCGCCATCTTTTATTGATGCCTTCATTTAGGTTACTAAAAGTATACTGGTTGCTTTTTGTTTCTTACGCAGCAGAGTACGCGCATCTAGAAGAGAATCAACGTCATTCAGGAGATCACCGATGACGAAAGCACTCATCATCAATGGCCATCAACCCTACCCCTTCGCGAAGGGGCAACTGAACGCGGCGATGCAAACGCGGATTGCCTCGTTCCTCGAAGCGCAGGCGTTCGAGATCCGAGCGACTCAGGTTGCCGAGTCCTACGACATCGACGCCGAGATCGAGAAACACCAGTGGGCTGACGTGATCGTCATGCAGTTCCCCGTCAACTGGATGGGCGTCCCGTGGTCGTTCAAGCAATACATGGATGTGGTGTACAGCGCGGGCATGGACGGTCGACTCTGCGATGGCGATGGGCGTACCGCTGAAGCGCCGAAAGCCAACTATGGCACCGGCGGGGCCTTGAGCGACACGAAATATATGTTGTCAGCCACACTGAACGCCCCGGCCGAGGCCTTCGAAGATCCAAGTGAGCCCTTCTTCGCAGGCGCATCGCTGGACGATTTGCTCCTGCCAGTGCACCTGAACGCGAAGTTTTTCGGCATGAAGGCGCTGCCGACATTCGCAGCGTTTGATGTGATGAAGAATCCCGATATCGAGAGAGACTTTCAGCGTCTCGGTCAGCATCTGACCGAAGTCTTCTCGGACCAATCGAAAGCCGCTTGAGTACACCGGAGCCAATACCATGAGCCAACCTGACATCCATCTCTTCACAGCAGCCACCATGAATGGCTACAAGCCGGTGATCTTTCTCGAAGAAGCGGGCGTTCCCTATGATCTAACCTTCGTCGACTTCTCCAAGAAGGAGCAAAAAGCGCCCGACTACATGAAGCTAAATCCCAACGGGCGAATCCCGACCATCGTCGATCGGTCCAACAACGATTTCGCCGTGTTCGAAAGCGGCGCCATACTCTGGTACCTCGCCCAAAAATACGGCCAATTCCTCCCGCAGGAAACCAATTCGCAGTCAGAGACGCTGCAATGGTTAATGTTCCAGATGGGCGGCATTGGTCCGATGATGGGACAGGCGATGTACTTCCAACGAATCGCCGCGCTGAACGGTCACGAAGAGCCGTTTTCGATCAAGCGTTACGTCGACGAGACGCGTCGACTGTTGGAAGTGCTCGACACCCGGCTGGCAGGGCGCGAATGGTTGGCAGCCGACCAATTCACCATCGCAGACATGGCCACTTACCCATGGGCGCGCGCTTATGTGTGGGCAAACGTTTCGATCGACGGTCTTGACAATCTCAAGGCGTGGTTCGACCGACTGGACGCACGCCCTAACGTGCAAAAGGCCCTCACGATTCCAAAAGCGCAACCGGCCTTTTGGGGTAATGCTGACGAGAGTGAATTTTTGGCGGAGAACGCTGCGAGGTTCGCGTCGGACGTGAAAAAAGATTAACGGACTTCGGGCAGTGCTTCCGGGATGGGGCGTGCGCGGAGCGTTTCACGAGTCGCGATACTAGTACTGCGTTCCGATGCAATCTCTACATCGCGAACAGAACGTTCGTTGTCGCTTGCCGGCGTTCCGACAAACAACAGCGCACCCGCTGCACCCGTTACCAACGACAAGACCGCAACCACCAACATCCTTGTCATTGTCCGCTCCTAGTCTTGTTCGCTCCCGGAATCTGACAACCGATCGCCCACCATAGTTCGCACATGCAAGTCGCGTTGAGGGAATGGAATTTCAATGCCGTACTTCGTCAACGCATCCTCAAGTGCCCAGTTGTAGTCCGCAATCACTCTTGAAGGGCGTTTGACCGATTCAGGTCGAAGCCAGATCACCAGCTCGAAATCGAGCGATGAAGCACCGAAGTTCATCAGCCAAACTTCTGGCTCTTTAGCGTGCGGACCTGTCAAACGATGCGGTACCGCTTCGGCGGCCTCCAGCGCGGCTTTCTTCACAAGTTCTTTGTCGGTGCCGTAAGCCACACCGAATGGAATACGTACCCGCCGATAGCCTTCCCGAAGTGTCCAGTTAGTAACGCGCGTGCGAATAAACTCTTCGTTCGGAACCAGGATGTCGACGTTGTCGTTAGTGGTAACGAGTGTTGCCCTGACGTTGATCTCGCGGACCTTGCCTCGCAGGCCATTGTCGAACTCAATGAAGTCACCCACTTTCACGCTCTTTTCAAGCAAGAGAATGATGCCGGCCATGAGGTTTGAGAAAATCGACTGCAACCCGAAGCCGATACCCACACCGATCGCACCGGAGAAGACAGCGAGTGCCGTGAGATCGATCCCAATGGCGTTCATCGCGAGCATCACGGCCGCGAATAGCAGCCCAATACGTGCGCCCTGTGCCATCAGTGTCTGCACCGACGGTGTCAAGCGATCAGATTTTTGCAGTCGCGTCTTGATGAACCCGGACAATGCACTTGCGATCCAAAGGAAGAAGCCCGCAAGCAGCACGCCCTTGAGTACCATCAAGAGCGATAGTCGACTTTCTCCAAAAGACAACGCAGCATCATCCAGCATGTTTAATGCTGGATTGAGCAGACCAAGAATGTTGAGCGCGGCAGCGAACCAGGCGATCGTCGCCAGAAGCGCCGCCAATGAACGGTCACGCACAACGCTTACCACGATCTGGATGACGATCCAGGCGTTCAATAAAGAAGCTACCGTCAGCGACAACTTCGCGGGCATTTCGAATTGCGCCTGAACCGCGTTCGCGGTCCACAGTCCTCCCAACCACAAAATCGGGAAGACCAACCTCAACACCAGCTGGCGAGCATGCTCACCCGCGCCAGCCTCGCGTTTTGGCCAGAAATGCTCGATGAGTCGCCGGCCCGGCCTGGCTAACAACCACCCCAACGCGAGCGCCGCGAAGATCACACCAAGATCGACCGCGCCCGTGATCGACCAAAGGTCTGCCTTCAACGCGAGAAACTGCTCTTTAACGAAATTCGTCACAACCGAGACGGTCGACGTCACATCATCGACCACCTCGGTGACAAGTTCCGGTGCCTCTTCCTGCAGCTGTCCAAGTCCCATGGGAAGCATGTGTTCTCGCTTGACTGTTCTTCGTCCCTCCAACGGAGGTTAGCCGTGTGACCAATCGGACACAAATTCCGGCACAGAACTCAGTCCGCGGCGGCTAGATACCGCAGTGACGAGAGCATAACTTACTGGATTTCACAAAGCTTACGGCTAGTATCTTAGACATGAATAGAGTTTTGCCGCTTTTGCTCTTGATCCTGGTCAGTGCCAGCGCGGGAGCCACCTCGCAGCCGAATGTCCTTATCATCTATGTCGATGACCTCGGTTACGGCGATCTCGCGAGCTTCGGACACCCCATCATCAAGACACCGAATCTCGACGCGTTGGCCAACGACGGACTAACGCTCACCAACTACTACGCACCATCGCCGCTTTGTTCTCCGTCGCGTGCCGCGTTACTCACCGGTCGTCACCCGTATCGCACCGGCATCAAAAGCTGGATTCCGGAAGGTACGGGTATTTTTCTGAAAGACGAAGAAGTCACCTTGGCAGAGGTGCTCCAACCGCTGGGATATCAGACGGCGCTCGTCGGTAAATGGCACCTGAATTCCGATCTCGCCAGCAAGGACGAGCCACAGCCGACCGACCAGGGCTTCGACTACTTTTTTGGACACAACGCGTTTCAGATTCCTACGAGCCGAAACCCCATCAACATCCATCGAGGGCATGATCCGGTTGGCGAGCAGTCGGGCTACATCGCACAGATCTACGTTGATGAGGCCGTCGATTGGCTCTCGAATCGAAATAGGGAAGCGCCGTTCTTTCTCATGTTCAACATGGCGGAACCCCACACGACCTTCGAGAATCCGCCTGAGTTCAATGCGTTGTACGAAGCATTCACGCAAGGAGAGATCGTGCCGATCCCCTCCGGCGGCGAACAGCCGCCCAGTGAACTGCTAATCCCTCGCGGTCCGGGCGAGTACTACGCCAACATTACTTATATGGATCACCAGATCGGCCGGTTGCTCGATGCCATGCACAAGCAAGATGTATACGACGACACGATCATCGTGTTCGCGAGTGACAACGGGCCCGTCACGGAGAACTGGCGGACCTGGTGGGAAGTCAATGCACACGGCAGCACAGGTGGCCTGCGTGGTCGCAAGCACCGCGTCTACGAGGGTGGCATTCGCGTGCCTGCCATCATTCGAATCCCCGGAGTTACAGAACCGGGCGCAACCTCGGACGAACTCATCATCGGCACCGATCTGTTCACCACGCTGGCGGCAATACTTGGCGCAGACGTCCCGGATGATCGTCCGATCGATGGTCTTGATGTCACCGATGCGCTGCGTGGTCGGTCCTTGTCGGAGCGAACACTCCTGTGGGCGTTGGAGAATGCCGACGGTCCAGACTTCGCCTACCGACAAGGAGATTGGAAATTACTGATCGACACAGCGCTGAATCCGGTAGCACTCTATAACCTTGACGAAGACCCGCTGGAGTTACTGGATGCCTCACGCGCGGAGCCTGAGATAGTCGAGCGAATGCTGGCACAGTTTAAAAAGGAATATTCTGTACTTGAGCCTGACTATGGGAGCTGAAGCGTGAGCACACTGCTGGTCTTTGTTCATGGTTGGAGCGTCACCAATACCAACACCTACGGCGGACTGCCGGACCGCCTTCGTAACGAAGCAAGAGCCGCGGGGCTCGGAATCGAGTTTCGTCATGTGTATCTCGGGCGCTACATAAGCTTCCACGATGAGGTCACGCTGGCTGATGTTGCCCGTGCTTTCGACGCGGCCGTTAACGACACCCTCGGCACCGAGATCGCGGCCGGAAAGCGCTTTGCTTGTATCACACACTCGACCGGCGGCCCTGTTGTACGCGAATGGTGGTCGCGCTACCGGAGCAAGCAATCGGCAAGCATCGAATGCCCCATGAGTCACCTCATCATGCTCGCGCCAGCAAACTTTGGCTCAGCACTCGCCCAAATCGGCAAGGCACGCCTCGGTCGGCTCAAGAGCTGGTTCAACGGGGTGGAGCCCGGAACCGGCGTCCTCGACTGGCTGGAACTCGGCAGTCGCTCCTCGTGGGCACTCAATACGGAATGGATCAGGAGCGGCGCTCGCAAGATGATCAATCAGGGCGCCTACCCGTTCGTACTGACCGGACAGACTATTGATCGCAAGTTTTACGACCATCTGAATTCGTACACCGGCGAAACCGGATCGGACGGTGTAGTTCGCGTCGCAGCGGCGAATATGAATGCGCGCTACATCCGGTTCGAACAGGAAGCGCCGCGAACATCCAAGGGCAAGTTGATTGCCCCAATGCTCGAACCGACAGAAGTAAAAACCGCACCTACAACCGCAATGCGTATCGTGCGCGGTGCGGCTCATAGCGGCAGCGACAAAGGCATCATGCGCAGCGTTTATCGCCCAGAGAATCACCCGCGCGGTAAGGACGTCACCGACAGCATCCTCCAGTGCCTCGCCGTTACCGATAAGGACGCGTACAAAGCGCTCACCGCCGATCAGGCACAACAAAGCACCGCGATTCAGAAAGAGGAGCAAATCGAGGTCGAGGAGCGCTTACTACTGCGTGATCCGGTCTTCGTTCACGACCGCTACAGCATGGTGATTTTCCGGATTACGGATGATCAGGGTTATCCCGTTAATGACTTCGATCTGTTGATCACAGCGGGCACCGAGGGCGATCCCAACCGCCTACCCTCAGGATTTCTGGTCGATCGCCAGCAGAACCGGCGCTCACGCAACACGGTGACACTATATTTCAACTACGACGTGATGATCGGCACTCCTGAGATTCGCCACGACGGGCGTGTGATTCGCGACGCCTCCGATGGCGCCGGTTGTCTCGGTTTTCGTATCGACGCACGGCCTACAGATGGCTTCGTCCATTATCTGCCCTGCGAGGCGAAGGCGGACGCCGAAAAATTGAAGCAAGTCCTCCAGCCAAACCAGACGACGCTGATCGATATCCAATTGTCTCGCGTCGTTCACAAGCCAGTGTTCGAGATCGACAAGACGAAGACTTCCCCGGCCGAAACCCGAGATTTCAAGCGCATCAAGCCCGGTAAAGCCGTTCTGGACTAAAAGAATTCAACCCGCGATGTCGGACTTGCTGGCAGTGCGCTAGTTGTCCTCACTCGATGACGACAACCGCTCGAACTTGAGGTGCTCCGGTGCCCATGCGGGAACACAAGTCACGACCAACAGCAGCTCTTCTTCTCCGTTGTTCTTGATGTTGTGCCACTCATCAGCCGCGATCACGACCGTATCGCCCGGCACCAACTGCTGAAATTCATCTTCGACCATCATCAAGCCGGTTCCGGACACGACATGGTAGACCTCCTCCATCACGTGATGGTGGGGCACGATTTCCACACCAACCGGAATCTTGATCTCAGCGATGCTCATCGACTCGACCGAAGAGTTTGTCGGACTGATGATCTCTCTGGCGACCGCTTTATCTTCAGCCTCGTACCACGGCTGATCTTCGAGCTTGACCACTTCAACAGGGTCACCGATGGCTACCTGAAGTGAAACCAGCAAAACACCGCCGGTCAGCAAGACGTTCCGCAAAATACTCATGTGAGCTACTCCCGATCTCAGAATCGAACTACAGGTATAGTACGCACCGTGAAAGGGAGACAACCAGTACGGCGAGCTTTGGCCGCAGTGGTGCTTTGTGCGTCACTGTTCGGCGTAGCGACGCCAACAATCAGTTTCGCCCAGTGGCCGCAACAGAGTTGCAGTCTCCGGCACCGTATCCCCGTCAACATCACAGCAACGACGGGCGTACACAACTCGGAAACGCGTATCGAACTGGAAACCTCGGACTTCCCGTCTGATTACATCTTCTCAAGTACGGGCGAAGACGTACGCATATTTCGATCGGACGACAGCACACCGGTCGACTTTGTTGTCACCGGTTGGTCACCACTCACAAGGTCTGCGGTGGTTTACGTACGTTTACCGTCGATTCCCAGTGGCGCATCGGAACTGATCTATATTTATGTCGGCGATGAAGCCCTCAGTCCAGCAGACAACGCACCTGCGGTATTCCCGGATCCCGGTGTGCGTCTTCGCAGCCGTGTGTCATCGGCCGACCCAACAAGCCCAGCTTCTGCATTGGCCGCATTCTCAGCAGCAACATCGGATGTTGACGATCGGATACGCACGACCGTCACAGGTTTGAACAACAGGGCACTCGGTGGGAGCCGCGGTGACTTTGGGTGGTGCATCAGTGCGGTTATCAATGTCACACCGTCGACCGCCGGCACCTGGGGCTTCCGATATGGCGCCGACTTTGGGCGCGGCGGCCACCTGTTCGTCAGCGAGCAATCGCTGGAAGAGGATTGGAACGATGATCTCTGGTGGTCCGGCAACTATGCCAATACCGGTGAGACGCTTGAAGGCACCATTGATCTCGCGGCAGGATGGCATCGATACGAGGCACTGGGCTTTGAGGGTTGTTGCGATGGTGCTGTTGGCTTCCAGGCCAGACCACCGGGTGGCAGCTGGCAGGACCTCAGCAGCAGCAACTTCGATATCCGTGGTGCTCAGTGCGTGAATCTCACTGCCAATGTGAGTAAGTCGCCACCCGAGAGTTGCGCGACGAACCTGACCGTCGCCAAGACAGTCAATGTCGATGCGAGCAGCGATACCGAGTTCTTCATTCCCGGCACCATCGTGCGTTACGACATTCGGGTCGAAAACCTCGGCCAGCGCGTCGATCCCACGACACTGGTGCTGACCGATGCGTTCCCGGATGAAGTATCGTTGTTGGTGAGTGGTCCAGGTGTATTTGAGTTTACTGACGGCTCGAACGCGTCGGGCGTCGGCTTCACATACGGCGGACCTGCGAGCACTACGGACAGCGTGGAATTCTCCACCGACGGTGTGGACTTCACTTACGCGCCTACCAGCCCGGTCGATTCCGCGGTAACGCATATTCGATTGAGACCGTCGGGCGCGATGAATCCAAGTGCCGGTTCGGTGACACCGAGCTTTACGATCACAGTTTTGGGCGTACTGCAGTAGTTAGCTGTCGAGCGGTACTCGCACCGAGACCGCCACTATTTCGTAGCGCGGCCCTGCTTTAAACGCGTTGGAACCACCAGCGTCAGCGTTAAAGTGTGCAGCCTGTTCATCGGTCATTTGATGCGCCACGAGCTGACCGTGCAGGGTCACCGTCTTGCCGCTGATGTCGGTCGGGACGAAGAAGCTGTAGTCCTTGAACGATACTCGCACCAAATGCTCGCCTTGCTGCGCCACGAAGAAGCAACCTTTCTTCTGGCAGACCTGTTTCACCTTGGTAGTGATCTGCACATCAGCGTCGACGAAATCAGCCGGCGCCGCCATCACATCGCCCAACGACAACTCGGAATCTACCTCTGGCAATACGCTGCCAAACGTCTCGTGGGTATCGGTCACTTCCACAGGTTCAGACAATCGAGTTGCGTCGTCGTGGCTGTGGTCTGCGAGTGCGCCCTGCACCGCGAGGAATGAAATTACCGTAGCAACGAGTACGCTACCTTTCCGATTATCAAACCGTTTGGTCATCATTCATCATCTCCTTCGTCATCAGCCGGATCACACGTTTGAGCAAGATCGTAGCGTTCCTGTCGCGTCAGCGTCGGCGGAACTAGCTCTTCGCAAGCGGATATCACATCTTCATCTGTTGGATTTGCCGAGAGACAGTAGCAAACATCCACCTCGGTTGCGGTAAGCAAGTCGCGGTCACAGGATGCAGCCTCCGTACGTAAAACATCCGGATCAGCGCCGTCAACATAACTATTGCACGCCTCTCGTTTTTCGTCGGTCATATCGACCATAGCGAGGCATTCGCATAGCAACGAGTTACCTGACGGGGCTGCGTCAACCAATTCCTGCCCTTGTGCTGCCGAAACGCTGATCGTGAAACCGCTGAGTAGCAACACTATCCCTCGTAGCATGCCTCTTCTCCACTGCACGGTTCGCGGAACTTTACTTTAAATCCGGCACATAAGAATTAGGATTTCATGAAGTGAGACCTCAAAGAACCAGCGTCTAATGAGGCGCAAACGCACTGAGATTTTTGATATCAATCACGAATCTGCACTTGCGAGTAATTTGGCGGCAATCACAACGCCTATGCTCGGAAGACCGGCGGCTGTTAAACAAAGTTGGCCGCCAAACTAGCCGAATGCCGCTTGAACGTGTCTAGCTTCCAATGCTTCGAGGTAATCGCAATAGGCCTGATCGCCGAGCATGCGAATCGCCCTGTCTTGCCAGTTTGCCTCAAGCCAAATCGCAAGCTCGGTTGCTTCATGGCGCCGATCGTTTCGGATCATTGCCAGTCGCTCAGCGACTTGGGTTGGGGGCAGCCAACGGAACTGTCGATGACGATTGACGCGCGCTTCCTCGCGAAAAAACTGCGGTTCAATAATCATGTGAAGCTCTCCCTTTCATGATTACGCATAAAATTAGGAGTCGTATTTGGTGGTCACAAGTTACCGTTTCGTTTCAAATTTTCGAAAACGTAAAATCAGATGGTTGCAATCGGATTATCAGAAAACACCTGAGCAGGTAACCGGCCCAGCGTCGTGAATTTGCGCAAGCGAAACTGTTGCTTCAGAAACGCGTCACGTCAGTCTTTAAATGACCCATGCGCGCTGATCCGTCATACCCATAGACGCGACAACTGGCGCCGTGCGTTGCAGATCCTGGAAATCCGCCTTGCTCGTCATGCCACGCCACTGACAACGTATCAGCGACTGCGCGACGGCACCGCCGAGTGTTGCACCCGGTCCGGTGATGATGAACAGATCCGGCGCAAACTCTCTTGCCGCCGCCTGCACGGCGGCGGTGAAATCGTACGGTTCCGTGACCTGATGCCCCAGTGTGTAATCGACCAATGCGTCGGCATCCGTCGCGTTCGGCCACCACGTGTGACCACGACCGTCGACCATTGGCGTTTTCGGCTGACCAAAGTCGACGTCACGCAGAGCGTGTTGCCCTGCCTCAGCGACCGGCGCTTGCAGTGATGTGTGGAACGCTGCGTGGTTTGGCAAACGCATGGGGAAGCGATCTTGAAGCTGTGGCTGGGTTTCTTCGAATCGCTTAAGACCTGCTTCATTACCTGCCAGAACCAACATCCCGCCCAACTCAATGGATAGTCCGAGAACGCAATCGGATACTTCGTTGATAGCAGCAACGTCTGCCAGCAACGATTGCCGCTTGACAGGATCATCCTCCCACTCGCTGTTCACGAAAGGATAGATGAGCTGGCCACCGATCAGGTGCTGCTGCATCAACGTGCCCATCGTATTCACAACACGGAACCCATCAGTGGCAGACAGTGCACCGGCGACAGCAAGCGCAATGTACCAGCCCATCGAATTGCCGGTGACAGCAACGACTTCAATATCGTCAGCAAGCATCCGTGCATCACACAAAGATGACGCATAGATCAGGGGAGAGGAAATGTCGCCGCGCGAATATCGTCCAAGTGAGTAACGGTCGGCTGCATCAAGCTCGGTGACAGACGCTTGATTGTTCTCTGCTCTAATCGCGTCGAACTCCCTGAACAACGGCATGCTGGATGCATGATGTCGTTTTAGGTAGCCGAGCTCCTCCTTGCCGTAGGTTCCTCGACCTGGGCAAACAACTACAGCAGTGCGTTGCATTACGAAGCGGCGGCCGTTCGCTTCGGCGTCGGTAAAGCGACCGCGCTCGCAACAATGTCGTCAACCGACGGTAACGTCGCCGCATACGCCGGTCCGGTTGCAATGAAGCTGTCGTCGGCCGTGACGCGCGCCAACGTGCTGCGCCCTTGTTCGGCAAAAAACGCCATCAACGCTTCGGATTGACTGCCGGTGCGCCGGCACTCGTCGACGATCAGAATATGTTGGCAGTGCTTGGTTGCCCCGAGCAGAGCGGATTCGGGCATCGGCGCAATCCAGCGCATATCAATCACACGAACCTCGATACCCTGCTTTGCCAGTTGCGCCTGCGCTTGGCGTGATAAGTGTACGCCATTGCCATAGGTGACGATCGCGACATCCTGACCTTCACCGTGGACGCCAACTTCACCGACCGACAAGCGCTTCTCAGGTTGAGGATAAACGCCTAACCAGCCACCATCGCCGTCAGCATTTAAGTCCCGCATGCCGTACAAAGCGATCGGTTCGATAAACACCACGACACGCTGTTCCTCTCGCGCCAAGCGAACACACTCACGAAGCATCTGAGCCGCATCGCGGCCGCTGGATGGGCAGGCGATCACAAGGCCAGGGATATCGCGGAGCACCGCCAAAGAGTTATCGTTGTGAAAGTGCCCACCAAAACCACGCTGATACCCAAGTCCGGCAATCCGAATCACCATTGGGTTGGTGAACTGACCATTGGAGAAAAACGATAGCGTCGCCGCTTCGCCACGCACCTGATCCTCGGCGTTATGCAGGTACGCAAGAAATTGAATTTCCGGCATCGGGATAAAACCGTTTTGGCCGAGCCCGATCGCGAGTCCCAATATCGATTGTTCATCGAGCAGCGTATCGATCACTCGACCGGAGCCAAAGCGCTGGTAAAGCTTCTGGGTGACACCATACACGCCGCCTTTACGACCGATGTCCTCCCCCATCAACACAATCTCCGGGTACTCGAGCATCAAATCGCTCAGCGCGAGATTGATCAATTTCGACATCGGCTGCGGCGTAGTCAGCGCGCGCCAGTCGCTGGTCAGCATATGCTCACGATCAACGGTGCTCGGTGTCCTCGGCGTTGTGCATTGGCGCTTCGGCGGAATCAGGCTGGCCTTTACCGCGCGCGCCGATGAGAGCCTCGGTCGTGCCACTGCTTCAGAACGCAGTCGTTCGAGTCTTTGCTCCGTCTCGTCGTAAATGGCTAATGCATCCGACGGATCGAGCGCACCCGCATCACGCAGCAGTCTTACTGTGTGCAAAAGCGGATCGTTCGCCTCGTCCGCCTCGACCTGCGGGCGTGGCAGATAGGACGTCACGACGTCCGCACCGGCGTGGCCGTACAAACGGATCACGCGAAGATGCAACACCGCCGCTTTACGGTGCTCGCGAACATATCGAGCGACCTCACGGGCCGTTGCCACGGTCTCGTAAATGTCGAGTCCATTCGCTGAGAAGTATTCGAGACCAGGTCGATCCTCAAGCGACGACGCAACCCACCCTCTCGGTGTTGTGGTCGAAATCCCGATCCCGTTGTCCTCGCACACGAGCATCAATGGCAACGGCGAGGTCTGGATGGATGCCCACCCGATGGTGTTGATCGCACCCTGGGCCGTCGAGTGATTGAGCGACGCATCCCCGAAGGTACAAACCGCGATGTCGTCGGGTACGCAAAGAGCATGCTCAGGGCGGTAACGTCGTGTCGCACCGATGGCGAACGCCGCACCGACCGCCTTCGGTAAATGGCTCGCAATCGTTGAGGTTTGCGGCGGTATTCGCAGCTTGTGTGAGCCCAACACTTTGTGCCGACCACCACTAATGGGGTCAGCGGCGGAACATGCGAAAGAGAGCAGCATATCCCACGCCATGTGTTGCCCGGGGACCTGATCACCGCGTGCGATTTGAAATGCTGCATCACGATAGTGCAGGAAGGCGATGTCACTGGGTCGCAGCGCATGGGCGACTCCGGCCATGCCCTCATGGCCCGACGATCCAATGGTGTAGAAGCCCTCACCAGCTTGCTGCATGGAGCGACTGATGCGGTCGAGCTGCCGACTCAAAACCTGAGCACGGAGCAACGTCACCGCTTCGGTGTGGGTCAATGCATTGGTCGGTGCATTGCCTTCTGGAAAATCCTCGCTCGCTACACGCCTGCGAAAATTCTGATGGACGATTTCAACGCGGTCCATGAGGTCTCTTATCCGACGCCGCAGCCCCCCTGCAGCGCAGTCGATATCAGACGCCATTTGGACGCCGCGGTCAATCAAAACCTGGATCGTTAGCCGCCTGAATATCACATCGATTCAAGTTCAATGACCTGCCGATCGCACACGCGGAATGGATTTCCTAAATAAGCGCTTGCCGCAACTCTGTGACCTGATAGCATCGGGCAAAAAATAAAGGAGGTGTTAGCAATGGCTTATGATTACGGCTCGATCGACCTCGGGATTCCCAATCCTTTCCGGTTTGAAGGCGCAGTGCGTGCAATCCGCGGTCTTATTATTCTCGCACTTGGCATCATTATGCTGGTGTCTGCCGTATCCTCACTGCAAACCGATCAGGTCGCCGGACGCTGGCTAGCGGTTTTCGCGGTTGTGATCATGGGGTCGGGTCTCACCACAGCGGGGAGTGGTTTCCTCGCAACCCTTCGTTTTTTTGTTGGACGCAATCATCCAACGTCACTAGCTGAAAATCGTGATCGTTCTGCGGGCGACGCGGCCGAGGCCGAAAAAGGCTTCGTCGAGTATGAGAACGACGAAGTCACCGAAATGCTTCGAGCGCGAAAGAACATTACTTTCGTCGAGCCTCGAGGTTTGACTGCGCGAATCGTACATAGTCTGGTGCCACGACTCACTACCATGCCCTATCCCATACGCAACCTCGCGCAGCGAGTGTTCGGTGCGTGGGTAAACACACTGGTGGCGTTACTTGCGCTGGCCATTGTTGGCTTCGTAGTCATGAGCGGTCTTGCTGGTGATTTGCCGTCAGGCGTCGTCTCGGCATATGCGCTTGGGGTACTCAGCTACGTTGCGGTTGTTTGGTACAGAGCGGGCAAGGGTATTAATCGCCGTGCCGATCGTAAGGTCATGGTTCTGGGCAGAAGACAACTGCTCGGTATCGTCGTAGGTGCGATAGCGTCCCCGGCGATCATCGCTGCAATCTGGACATCCCTCCGCAGTCTCGCCGAAGAGCCGGACATAGACATGACCGCTGCGGCTGACATGCTCCCTCAGATCTCCACAACCGCCTACCTGGTCGGATGGCTTTTTGCGGCAGTAATTGCGTCGATTCTGGTTTTTACTTTACTGCGCCCCCGGCTGCGCCACGCCGATCCACGGGTCGAGGTATCCGAGCTGCGCGAAAATTGGCAGGAATCCGTCCACCCCAACGAGATCTTCATCAATCTGGACAATCTCGTAATGGCGAACCGCCGCTTCAAGGAAGTGCCGAACCGCGTCTACACTGATCTAGACCCTACCTTGGATGAAGAGATCGCGGGAAAGGGTCAGTTCAAGGGTGAAATGACTCAGGAAATCCAGCCACGGTATAAACCAGTCGATCTTGGTGCTGGATTTCGACAGATCCGAAGCATAAGCATGCTGCTTGGCAACATCTTGCACGTGATCAGCGCCATTCTTGTGACGATGGCGTGCTACGGCGCTGCCAGCGCAATTTCTGAAGCAATGGCCGAGAATGGTCCTGCTTTGGGCGGGTTGCTGACGCCTGTGCTTAACCAGCTAGTGCTCGCCTTGCTCATGCACAGTTTCGCGCGCATCCTCGTTAACACCGCTCACCTGCTGTTCGCAGAGCTCTTATTTGAAAGCAATCTGATCCACCTGAGAATGGAAGGTACGTTCACCGAGTCCAAGATTTCGACCGGTACGAGTATCCACGACTCGACGCGCTCCGAGAATGTTCTTGTCCGTTCAAGCATTACGCCCTGGATAATTGTGAGTCGGATCGTGACCAGCACTTTCGCTTCAAGCGGGCTCGTCAATCTCGAGTTCCCGCGTTATATCCTCGAAATGCACAAGAACGATGAAGAGCTCCGCGATATTCGCAGCGATATCCAAGAGTTTCTAAAGGATCGCGAGTCGATCGCAGCGATCACCAGCGCAAGAGATCTGCGCAACGCTTCGCAAATCCATGACATCAATCAGCAGACTCGCGCGGTACTGCCCAATCAGCAACCGCAAGATCGGATTGCTGACGAAAACGCCGCGGGATTTATGCGCCAGCAAGAAGAGCTACCGCCCGACGAGCCTGTTTGATCAGAGCCGAGAGTACACGTCTGTACAGACATGGATCGAGCATACAGGCGGCGTCGATCGCTACAATGCGAAGCATGAGTTCAAAGACACCAGCTGAGTCTGCCGTCGAGCACAACGTCTATAAGGTCTTCCCCAACGACCTTAATTCGAAGAACACTGTCTTCGGGGGCCTCGTCATGAGTCTGTGTGATCGAACCGCCCTGATTGTCGCCGAGCGGCACAGCGGATCGGCTTGTGTCACGGCGGCCGTCGATAGTCTCACTTTTCTTGCGGCGGCCGGCACCGGCGACACACTGGTGGTAAAGGCGGCTGTAAACCGAGCGTGGCGAACCTCCATGGAAATCGGTTGTCGCGTCACCGCGGAAAATAGTCGCACGGGCGAAACGCGACATATCGTTTCGGCGTACCTGACCTTCGTCGCACTTGACGATAATGGTCATCCGACACCGGTTCCTGATATCCGCCCGACAACCGAGCTCGAACGTAAGCGCTACGAACAAGCAGCATTCCGCAGGAAGCAGCGATTAGATAACAAATGACAGAACAGCAATCGCTTCAGAAAGTTCGACCAATACTGAGCGTAAAGAACGGCCCACCCAGTTCCCGAGATCGCTGTTCCACCCGATCAACAGGCGCGACATCACGCCGTCCAGAGTGAATGATACGGGCGAAATCTGAAGTCTGGCCAATGAACTCTGAGAGCGAGGCGCGGATGCGAAACCCTATGAGGTCTTTGTGCTCAACGAAAAGCGTGTTCTGACCAGGCGTCAATCCACCCGAGGGAATATCCTGAAACTGAACGAGCGTCGATTGGTAGAGCGGCGCGAGGTCCAAGTCCTGCAGGATAAACCCATAGGCCCATTTGGTTTCGGGAACGTCATGTCGAAATTCGGCACGTATGTCCCGAGTGCGTAAACGACCGATCTCGCGCTCGAAGCTCTCGATAGGATCGATGACGCTAGAGCGCTGCCAACTTCCACGCACGTCGAGCTGGGCTCCGGGAAGGCCAAGCGGCGCCCCTACCAAGGTCATGACCGCAATAAGTTGATTGCGGTGCGCGCTCGGAATGTTGCCTATCGCGTCACCATTCTCACCCAAAGGAATTCGATCGACCAGATCATTGATCTGTTCATGTACCCCCTCGACAGACACCACGTGACCTGACTCGAACCTGTGCTCGGCACGTAGTGCGTAGCGCCAACTCTGCTGTGGGACAAGCTCCGGATTATTCTCTGTTACGACCTCTTCGATGAGAGATACCGAAGCTGCGAAGTCTCGAAAATTGATCTGCCCTACATCACGTGCTGCTCGCGCAGTCAGCGTCCATCGATCGCTAGGCGTCACGTTTATGGAAGCGAATCCCTTTGGACGATCAAACCGGCGACGGACTGAACCCTGCTCAAGTGTTGAGGTCTCGCCGCCGATGGACAGCTGTAGATCGACGTGGCGTCCCAAAGCGCGCCGATGGGCAAAAGTGAGTTCGGCGCGTTGTTCGCGGATTTCGGTGTCCAGAGGCGACTGCGACAATATGTTCTCTGCATTGATTGGATCGGCGGTCGCAAACAGCGTCGATAGATCCAGAGTATTCCAAGCCGCTTCGGTCGCAAGCTGCCAACTGTTTCGCTTCGTGTCCTCCCAAGATTGCTCGAGACGAAGAATCAGCTCCTCGTCTTGGCTATCGTCTCGAAATCGTCGGTCGGCAACCGGGCCCACATCGACTTGGTCGATGGTTACCCGCGTGCGACTCACGCTTTCGGTCTGAGATGCAAACGCGATCCATTTTTGGATACCACCAAACACCGGAAACCTGTAGTCCGCATCCAGTCGCGCACTGACTCTGGCCTGATCCGCTGTCGCCAAGTTGCGGCTGTCGACACCACGCGATGTCACTGCCTGCGTCAGCGACTCCTGCGGTCGACTCACATCCAGTCGGAGCAGAGATGCTTTCGCGCTTAGACTGCGCTCTTCCCCGAAAGGCCACGAAAAACTGCCTGAAACCTCCTGCTGGTTCCCGTCGATCAGACGGAGTTCATCACGCAACTCATAACGCGCCCCATTAGAATCGGTGACCGTCTCTGGCCCTTCAAATACAGCGCGGACCATCGTGGACTTGAACGCGGCGGTGTAGTCGACCTCTCGCCAGCTACCAGAAGCGTTGACCTCGCCGTTTAACAATTCCGGCTCGTTGTCACGGCGCCAGGCAGGCTGCCAAAGGAAAGCGCCCGCCACGATATCTTGGTCGGTCACGATGTTTGCGACCAGTCCGCTGAAACCAGGCAAATCCAGCGTGCCCGCATCAATGATCTCGATGCGCAGCACCGTTTCGGCAGCAATCTGACCGATTTGTGTGGTGGCGGTTTCGCCTTTCCCGATTATCGGTTGTTCGTTAACCAGAACATTGGTACCGCCCTGGCTCAGCCCTCGGTCTTCATCGGCCTCCTGAAGCGTGAAACCTGGAATACGAACCACCATTTCCAAAGCAGTCTGAGGTGCGAACCGATCGAAGTAGGCAGCCTCGTAAGCGCGAGTTTCTGTAACAACTGCACCAAACGAGTTGGTGCAAAAAAGTACCGCAGCCAAGAGGAAGATGTATGAAATATGATGGATCAACACTGAAAAACCTGCCAAAAACGAGAATACGGCATTCTGTCGGGGATGGTGATTTATGTCGTGGATTGTTGATCGCAGCAATTGGTACGATAATGCACCAATGAATTGGGACGACTATCGACTTATCCTTGCTCTGATTCGTGAGAAGACGGTGCGCGGAGCCGCCAAGTCACTTGGCGTCAGCCACGCCACGGTTTCGCGCCGACTCGCGCATTTAAATAGCCGACCTGGTGGTCCATTTGTGCAAAAGTCGCCGTCGGGTCTTTGGCCCTCAAAATCGGGCGAAGTTGTGTTCGATGCGGCTGAGCAAATGGAAGCTCTGGTCGATGCAGCGTCGCGAAAACGACGCGCTACCGAAACCAGCCTATCTGGACAACTGTGCATCTCCGTACCGAATCCGGTGTTGCAGTTCTTACTATTCGAAGCGATGACGGAGTTTACGGATCGATATCCCGGGATCGACCTGACCGTTGACGCATCAGACGATCTTGTCAATCTTGACCGGGCGGAAGCCGACGTCGTGATTCGAACTTCTGAGCACCCACCAGAACACTGGGTTGGGCGACGGCTGTTTCCTTACATGTTGTCGTTCTACGCGCATCGCGATTATTGGGACCAGACAGAAGCGAGAGATTACAAGTGGATTGCGCCTGACGAGGACACAGTTCGCTGGCCAGACTGGCTGGATGAGTCACCCCATCCGTCCGCACCCGTCGCCATGCGAATCACGAGTATTCTCGGACGGTTCCATGCACTGAGGAAAGGTCTTGGAATATCCCGAGCAGCGTGCTTCATGGCCGATCGTGATCCAGACCTAATTCGCTTGCCTAATGCGCCGGTGATGGCAGCAGAGACATTCTGGGTTTTGTGCCATCCAGACCTTGCGAAAACCGAGCGAGCGACCGCCGCAATTCGTTTCTTCGGTGACTACCTAAAACAGAATCGAGATTTGATTCAGGGGGTGCTGTAGAGCGGAACAAATCTGAACCACACAGGTATCAAAACAATCCGCGCCAGAATCGAGCCAGCACAATAGGCTGTGGAACCTCACAACGAGGAGGTTTCATCACATGTCTGTTCTTAATCTGTCACGCTTGTTCGCACTAACCATCAACCTGGCGCTCGCTGCCTTGCTTTGCGCGGCTACGGCGCTCGCAAGTCCGAAACCCACAAGAGTACTCGAGGTCTCGTACAGCGAAGGCGAACTGATATCGCTGATTTCGATTATCACAAAGCCTGGAGAACAGGCCGCTGAAGCTCGCACGAAATACATACAAGGCGCATTTGGCCTCGCAACCACGCACGGTATGAAAGTGCTTGGCAGCCTGGTCGTCACTGATGTGCTCTATGGCGAGTTCAAACCACAAGCGCTTGCCTTCTACTCCTGGCCCAGCATGGCTGCGGAGCAAACCTTCGACGCGCAACCCGAGTGGAAACCCATCAAGGAGACACGGCCCGAGGGCTGGGATGATCTTCGAATTTTCGACAAGACAGCGAGCGACAGCGTGACCATGCGCTTTGCATCCGACAAGTACTACACGCTGGCGACCGCTTGGGTGAACCCGGAGCGTCCTGATGATTACGACAATTATCTCAAGCGCATCGAACCCGCGATGAATGCTGTGGGCGGTCGATTTGTGTATCAAATGACCGATCCCGCATTTGCAGCACTAGTCCCGTCTGATACAGCACCGTCTCGACTCACCTTCGTGGAATGGGATACCGAGGATGGATTAGATCGCTTCTTACAATCTGATGGGTTTCAAGAGCACTCGAATTTACTGACTAGTGGCACGCGGAACTTTGAGCTGGTTCGGCTTGCGGTGTCCACTCGCGGCTGATGTCATTTGCTGGTCTCTGAACTGTTGCTAGCATCATGAGCGCATGCATCAGGATGGAACATGTCAGAGATCAGCGAATCCGGATTAAATCCGCCATGTTTGTATGTCAAAACATGTCAGAACAGCGCGGCGATCAGCATGAACAACGTAGCCAGGAATCCGACTGCCCACACCACGGATCGCAACAGATAGACGCCTGAGGCGTAGGCGGGGACATAGGCAATGCGAGCTGCGAGGTAAACCCAAGCGCAGCTCTGTGTCAGACCACTGCTGGATTCGCTCAAAACCACCACGACCACAGCAATAGCGAACAGCACCAGCGCCTCGAAATGGTTTTCCATCGCTCTCTTGAGACGCCCTGCCATGCCTTTGGCAATTTTTTGCTCGTCGCGAGGTCCTGCCGTGTAAGCCGTGCCCAACTGCAGATTGACGGGTATCGCCATCAGGATGAACTGGACGTACTGCAACAGTGCGGCAAATCCGAGGATTTTGACTTCAATGGGCATCGCTGTGTCTCCGCATTTCAGGACCTATATGTTGCTACAAACCTACTCAGTGATTTGAACTGGATTCATAAATCGACATATTTTCGACAATTTGGTGGATTTGAAGTAAATCCGAGACCAAAAACTCTTAGAAAAGTGACCAAATCCCTATATCGAAAGGTCCTAACAATTTTTTCAGTTATTTCAGTAGAAAATGAAACTGATAATCGCTATTCTAGACAGGTCGTAGATTGACTAGGTTTTTCTTCGACAAAAATGGGGCTTTTTAGACAAGCAGAAGCCGTTCATCGATAGAGGTGACAGCAACACACAAACGCACATTGCTGCAAGAGGCGCTGCAGACACACGGAATGGAGGTTACCCATGTCTACCGACGTAAATCCGACGTTTAACGAAGGGTCCGAAAAATCGGGCTCAGACTGGCTGACCCGCGCGGCCGGTACTGGCTACATCGCAGACCTTGGCTGGTCTGACCGCATCGCCCACTGGTTTCTGCGGATTCCTTTGGCGGTGCTGATCTGGAGCTATGGCATCCAGAAATTCCCGTCTGTATTCACGAACCCTGGAGACTTTGGCGTCCCGGCAGTGCTGTATGTGCTGAACGGACTCGCGGAAGTGCTTGGCGTCATCGCGCTGATCGTCGGTGGCATCGTGGAGACTTGGAATCCGAAGCACAACTTGCTCCGGTTGGGTGGTGATATCATCACTCGTATCGCTGGTTTTGCATTGGCTTCAGCCATTGGTGGCGTCATTTACTTCTTCTATTGGGGCTCGATCACCCTCAGCAATCCGCACACCATGCAGTTCGGCCTCGCGTTGTTCTTCATGTTGCGCGGTAACAAGCTGATTCGCGCTCGTCAGGTTGAATTGCCGACCGCAAACGCTGCCGCGTAAGCGCCGCTTTAGAAGAGTGAGTAAAGGCTCTGCCGTTCCGCGACGGCAGGGTCTTTTTTTTGCTTGTGGTTTGGCGCGTTCGTAGAAACAATGACGTGTTTGCCAGCACCGGCCGAAGAGGATTGTTCCAGTGACTCAGTATCCGCGCCTTTTTACGCCACTTGATCTAGGGTTCACCACACTTCGGAATCGAATCCTCATGGGGTCGATGCACACGGGCCTTGAAGATGGCAATCAGCACGCGAAGCTGGCTGCATACTTTCGAGAGCGTGCGCGCGGTGAGGTAGGTATTATTGTTACCGGCGGTTACGCGCCGAACCGTGCTGGCTGGGTCAAGCCGTTCGCTGGCAAGCTGACCACTCGTGGAGAGGCGGCGAAGCACCAGACGGTGACCGCCGCGGTCCATGAAGAAGGCGGCAAAATCGCATTGCAAATCCTCCATGCCGGACGATATGCCTATCATCCGCTGGCCGTTGCGCCCTCGAAAATTCGTTCGCCGATCACCCCATTTACGCCACGCGAGTTGTCGACCGCTGGTGTCGAGCGACAAATTCGCGACTTCGTCAACTGCGCGAAGCGTGCTCGCGAAGCCGGTTACGACGGCGTCGAAATCATGGGCTCAGAAGGCTACTTCATAAACGAGTTCCTGGTGAGCCATACCAACCAACGGACCGACAAATGGGGCGGCGACTACGGGCGCCGGATGCAGCTGCCAATCGAAATCGTGTCACGCACACGTGAAGCTGTCGGCGATGACTTCATCATCATTTATCGCCTTTCGATGATCGATTTGATTCCGGACGGCAGCACGTGGGACGAGACCGTGCAACTCGCAAAGGCCATCGAAAACGCGGGTGCCACCATCATTAATACCGGCATTGGTTGGCATGAGGCTCGTGTACCGACGATTGCGACTTCCGTCCCACGCAAGGCGTTTACGTGGGTCACTCGAAAAATGAAAGAAGAGGTCAGCATTCCCCTGGTGACCTCGAACCGGATCAACCTACCGAGCGTTGCGGAGGAAATTCTGGAAAACGGCGATGCAGACATGGTGTCGCTGGCGCGGCCGTTGCTCGCTGACCCGGAGTTCGCGAAGAAATCTCGTGAAGGACGTGCTGATGAGATTAACGTCTGCATCGCCTGCAATCAGGCGTGCCTGGATCATACGTTTTCAAACAAGACGAGCAGCTGTCTGGTGAACCCGCGGGCGTGTCATGAGACTGAGTTGAACTATGAGAAGACCGAGACGGTGCGCCGTTTTGCCGTCATCGGTGCAGGCCCGGCCGGACTGTCGACCTCGCTGGTACTCAACGAACGCGGGCACAAAGTGGATCTATACGATCGTGCCGACAAGATCGGCGGGCAGCTCAATATGGCCGCAGCGATTCCTGGCAAGGAAGAATTTTTCGAAATGCTGCGCTATTACAAACGTCAGCTCGAACTCAGCACTGTCGATCTGAAACTTGGCACAGATGTCTCCGAGTCACTGTTGATCGATGAGGGCTACGACGGTGTCATTGTTGCGACCGGTGTTGTGCCGCGCGACCCGAAAATCCCCGGGCAGGATCACCCCAAAGTACTTAACTACGTCGATGTCCTGCGCAATAAAGCGCCCGTTGGTAAACGGGTAGCAATCATCGGCGCTGGCGGTATCGGTTTTGACGTGGCTGAGTATCTCGTTCATGAGGAGGGTCAATCATCAACGATGGACTTGAATGAGTGGCTCGCCGAGTGGGGCGTAGTTGACCCCGCGGATGCTCGTGGCGGTTTATCGCGTGAGCGCGCGCAACCCGCCGGACCCGCCCGCGAGGTGACCCTGCTCCAACGCAAGAAAGGCAAACTCGGTGCGAAGCTCGGTAAAACCACCGGCTGGATTCATCGGTCATCTTTGAAGATGAAAGGTGTGAAGATGATCGGCGAAGTGAACTATGAGCAGATCAGCGACGAAGGTCTGCTGATAACGTTTGGCGATGGTCGTAAAGACCCGACCTGGCTCGACGTCGACAACATCATCATGTGTGCTGGACAGATTCCACTAGAAGAATTGAAGGCGCCATTGGAGAAGGCGGGTATTCCCGTGCACGTTATTGGTGGTGCCGATGTTGCGGCAGAGCTCGACGCGAAACGTGCTATCAATCAGGGCAGCCGGCTGGCGGCTGCCCTGTAGCGATGATGTTTGCGCCTCTTTTTTCCTAGCCGTGCCAGACGCTGGGTCGATCCCTTCTTGCGGCTTGAGGTAAGCTTCAGGATATGAGCACCCGCATCATGTTATCCGCACTTGGTTTCCTTCTCTCTTTGCAACCTGCGACTGCCGAAGCCAACTGTGGCAAGGCGATGGGAGAAATTGAACTTACTCGCTTTTCGAGTCCAGAGTCGTTTGGGTCATGCCTTAGCGAGGGTGACTTCAACGATCACTTCCAAGTGTTTAAAGCGGCCGCGCGTTATCTCTTTAATTCTCACTCTGGCAGCGGAGAATCGTTCAGGTTACGAGTATCTTCTCAACAAGGGTTTCGCGAGCGACAAGACCATCGGGAAGGCACTGCCTGCATTAGTGCATTTTCCACCCGAGTATTTTCTTATCACTACGGAAACGTATCCTGGCGCAATCGATGAGATTTCGGATCTAGAATTCCAAGTACTGTTTTCCATGGTTCTGCTGAATGGACGTGTCTCGAGATGCTGGAGTCTTTGCTAGGCCTAGCGAGAACGCTTGAAAAGATAGACGCCGGATACGAAGACCAATTATTGGTTCTTGGGAATCGGAAACTAGATGAGCTGGCGCTGACCAAAATGTGACGGGCGCTGTCAGAAGCCGGATTGGACCCTGACAGCACCATTTGCAGATTGTCTGAACAAGAAAAAATGGAAAAGACTAGTCTGCTAAAAGATTCAGCCTTGGCTATTTTTCAGTCAGCTCAAGCGTCTTGCCATACAAGCGACTAAAGATACGAGATTGCTCGCCAAGGTTACAATGGTTGTAACTTTTCGGACACTGCCGCGTACCAGCTACCCGCCCGTACCCGTCGCTGGAGACTTCTTCCGCCGTCTGCGACGACGTGGCGGCTTGCCGCTCGCGTCTTTGTTAGCGGGGCGTTTACGCGATTGCGGCTTCTTCTTTGCCGGACGCTTCTTCGCTGTTGATGATGTCGCCTTCTTCCGTGGACGATTCCGACTGGGTCGACGACGTTGTTCGGTAGACGCCTCTTCCGACTCAGAGCCTGGCTCATAACCTTCGACCACTTCTTTCGGAAGTGTTGTCTTCAACAATCGTTCGATCGCTTTCAACAACGGTCTCTCATCACCGCTGACGAGTGATACCGCGTGTCCATCCTGACCCGCGCGAGCGGTTCGCCCGATTCGGTGTACATAGTCTTCTGCGACTGCCGGCAGATCGAAATTAACGACATGCGGCAACTTGTCGATGTCCAGACCGCGCGCCGCGATATCCGTGGCGACCAGTACGCGCACTTCGCCTGATTTGAAATCTTTCAGTGCGCGGGTACGTGCGCCCTGTGATTTATTGCCATGGATCGCGACAGCTTCAATGCCATCATCGATCAGATTATCAGCCAGTCGATTCGCACCACGTTTTGTACGCGTGAACACCAACACTTGCTGCCAGTTGCCTGAACCAATCAGATACGACAAGAGTGATCGCTTGCGCGACGTCGCAACCGGATGAATCATCTGCGTCACGCGCTCTGCGGTGGTGTTCCGCGGCGCAATCTCAATCTCGACCGGGTTATCGAGAATGGTCGATGCAAGATTCAAAATATCTTTGGAGAAGGTCGCCGAGAACAACAGATTCTGACGCTCACTCGGTACCAGTTTAAGAATGCGTCGAATGTCTCGGATAAAGCCCATATCGAGCATGCGATCTGCCTCATCGAGAATCAGTGTGTCGATGTGGCTGAGATCGATGGTGTTCTGTTGTGCGTGATCGAGTAAACGCCCCGGCGTTGCGACAACGATATCGACGCCTTGGCGGAGCTTGCTGATCTGCGGACGAATGCTCACGCCGCCAAAAATCTGCATCGACTTAAGCGGCAGGTGAGCACCATAAGCTCGCACGCTGTCGCTCACTTGAATCGCAAGCTCGCGTGTCGGCACCAAAATCAACGCTCGAATCCGACGCTGCTTTCCTTTGGGTCGATGACGCATTAGCTTCTGCAAAAGCGGCAAGGTGAATCCGGCGGTCTTGCCGGTGCCGGTCTGGGCGCTCGCCAAAATATCGCGACCGTCGAGGACAGCAGGAATCGCTGCCGCTTGAATTGGTGTTGCTTCCGTGTAGCCCTGTTCTTCGACCGCACGCAACAATTCAGCCGAAAGGCTGAGTTCTTTAAATAACAATGGAGTGTTCTCCGGAGTGCCTGAACATCGCGTACGGACTATGCCGGCGAGTTTCGGTCCAGGCCTTGGATAGGAGTTCGTGGTGCGGCAGGCTGCCGGACCATCAAGCGTCGACCGATGGACGCTGCGGAGCACAGCATAGCAGGTTTATTGAATCTGCGAGCAAATCCTTGATGACGGCTCCATACAACCTCGGTATTGTCTGTAGCGATGCAACCGTTCACCTTCAATACCGTCAACACGATAATCAGCGAATCCGGCTCGCTCTCGCAGATTGCGAATCAATGCGCGCGATTGGGCATTGATCGACCGATGGTGGTCACCGACTCCGGCATTGTCGCGCTCGGTATTTTGGATTCACTAAACGCTCACCTCGATACCGCCAATCTTGAAGCGATTGTTTACAGCGACGTCGTTGCTGACCCACCGGAGCAGGTTGTGCTCGATGCGGTTGCGCTCGCCATGGAAAACAACATCGACGGCGTGATCGGCTTCGGTGGCGGCAGCTCGATGGACACGGCAAAGCTGGTTGCATTGTTGGCAAACTCCAACGAATCGCTTGCGGACATTTACGGCGTAGACAACGTTAAGGGAAAACGCTTGCCGTTGATCATGATTCCAACAACCGCCGGTACCGGATCAGAGGTGACCGCTGTCGCCATCGTCACCACCGGCGAGACCACGAAGATGGGGGTAGTATCCGCCGAGCTGTTTGCTGATGTGGCGCTGCTGGATGCGGAGCTGACGCTCGGTCTGCCGCCGCACATCACCGCCATGACCGGCGTCGATGCGATGGTGCATGCCGTTGAGGCGTACACCAGCATCCACAAGAAAAACATCTACTCCGACACACTCGCCAAGCAAGCGCTTGCGCTGCTATCGAAAAACATCAAGACCGCCACGCACAATGGCGGCGATCTGGAAGCGCGCGAGGCGATGCTGCTTGGGGCCTGCCTTGCCGGGCAGGCATTCGCAAATGCGCCGGTCGCGGCAATACACGCGTTGGCGTACCCACTTGGTGGTCACTACCACATACCGCACGGGCTCAGTAACTCACTCGTCTTGCCGAGTGTGTTGGCATTCAACAGCCCTAGCTGCGCGAAGTGGTACTCGGAATTGGCGGAGATATTTATCGCAAGAGACCTAATCGCTGACAGCGAAACTGAACGGGCAGATCAACTCGTTGCGTATTTCATTCGGTTGATTACCGATCTCAACCTACCCGCCACGCTCGCCGATGCTGAGGTACCCGAGCAAGACATCGAAATGCTTGCCAAAGACGCCATGCTGCAGCAGCGCCTCTTGACCAACAATCCGCGACCGGTCACTGAGGCCGATGCACGCGCCATCTATCGAAACGCCTACACAGGATCAAAATGAGCGACACCGAGATCGCCCGCTTGCGGGAGCACTATGGGTGGTATTTGCCAATTCCTACCCGCTGGATGGACAACGACATCTACGGGCACGTCAACAACGTCAACTACTACTCCTATTTCGACACGGTCGCGAATGCATTCATGATCGAACAGTGCGGACTCGACCCGCACAATGGCGAGCATGCTGGTTACATCGTGCATTCCGAGTGCAACTACAAGCGGGGCATTACATTCCCCGAGAAACTGGAGGGCGGCCTCCGAGTAAATCGACTCGGGAACAGTTCTGTGCAGTGGGGTATCGGCATCTTCAAAGAGGGCGAAGCTTTGGCGTCCGCCTACGGCACGTTCACCCACGTACTGGTCGATCGAGCGACTGAGAAATCGGTACCGATTCCTGAGCACATGCGCGGACCGATGCAAGCGATTGCGAAGGACCGGTTTTGTAGCGCTATAGAATCCGGATTGCCAGAACCATCATGAGGCCAGCATAAACGGTAGGAAAGAGCCAACGGCAGTGCTTATCGACTCTGTCGCCAGCAGCGGTTTTGCCTCTTCGATCGAGCGCAGCCACGATGAGGTTGATAGGAACAGTCGCTGCCATCACCAGAAAACTGATGAACAAGAAGGCGTGCATTAAGGTGATATAGGCGACCGGCGGTATCACGCCCACCACAGTCTGTTGAAAGGCAACCCCGGTCAATACACCGATGAAAGAGATACCGTTCCTGTCACCCAGCGAAGACTTGTCCATCCAAAAGATCGAAAATGACAACAGAACAATGACAACCATTGGAAACGTGATGAGTCGCCTGATGTAGCTCGTCGCTCTCGTTACCTCAACACCAAGCACTGCGGCACCCTGTTGGCGCGACGGGCGTTCTTCTCCCGCGAGGTCGAGCGATATCCCATCCACAATCCAACCCGGTACGTGCACACCTTGCAACGGACGCTCCACTTGCTCGGGAACGAAGAGTGTCACCCGCTCAGGCCCGAAACCCAACACAGAAAAAACAACCTCCAGACGGTGCTTATCAAAAGGAAACGCACGCAGATCGAGGTCGGCCTCGACGATCGCCGTAATCTTCTGAACAAGGCGTATTTGCCCATCCGGTTGTATTCGTAATTGCACCGCCTGTCGCTCGAATAAGCCCGAATCGTTTTGTAGAACAATTTGGGGATGCCACCGAACAAAATATTCTTCGAACTGGAACTCGCCTTCCAAGACTCGCTCCGTGATGCCCAACTCGGAAGCATTAAATGCCTCTCGAGGGTCCCGCCATTGCGCGGTCAATATGCCTGTGATCTCAAACGTCTCAGAAACGCTATCAATCTCATTAATGTCGTACAGCGCAAAATCTACCAATACCTGAACCGGCGCAGACCCGTTAGGTAAAGAAAATTTTGATCGTACGTCTTCAGCTGCCAAAGTCGCTTCAACACTAGCGGGAGATGCCTGCGCAGCAATCAAAAACACCAAGACCAGAAGCCCTCTCATACGACCTTAGTTCCGCGCATCACTGAGTGCGACCTCCATACCAATTCCCGCTTTAGATTCGAGTGAAAGAAGCGCCGGTACCAGAAGAAAAATAACGAGCGCAGCAAACAAAATACCGAAGGCAAGACTTATCGCCATGGGGATCAGGAATCTCGCCTGCATGCTGGTCTCCGTAACCATCGGTAGCAGACCAATAAATGTGGTTACCGTCGTCAGGAGAATTGGTCGGAACCGACGCCTGACCGCCTCGATGATACTACTGTCACGATCACGACCCTGCCGTCGTAACCGATTGTAGTAGTCGATCAAGACTATGCTGTCGTTAATGATCACGCCCGATAGCGCCACCACGCCGAACAAGGACAAAAACGTCAGATCAAAGCCCATCACCATGTGCCCGACTACGGCACCCGTTAGTCCAAACGGTATGATGGCAAGAATAATGAGTGGCTGGGTATAGGAGCGCAGAATGCTCGCCAGCAGCACATAGATACCAAGCACGGCGACCAGAAAGTTGTTTGCGAGTGCACCGAGATCTTCAGCCTGATTTCGGGTCTGGCCATCAACCTCGATTTCGAGTCCAGAGAATCTCGTTCTGAGCTGCTCTAGCGTTGTGCTTTCAATAGCAGCTTGAACAGCATTAGGAGTAGTCACCGCCTCGTCGACGTCGGCAGAGATCGATATGGTGCGTCGGCCATTGATGCGCTGGAGATTCGCATAATCACGAGTTTCGTTGGCCTCGGCGACGGTAACCAGTGGCACCTCCGCACCGCCTGGCAACGGAATTTGCATGCGAGCAAGATCCTCGATGCTTTGGCGACCTTCTTGCGGATATCGAACAAGGACGCGAACCTCCTCTCGTCCACGTTGAAATCGCTGCACCTCCTCACCGAAGAAAGCGTTACGAAGATGACGCCCTAGATCGGCAACCGACAATCCTGCGGCGTACCCGGTTGGATTGAGATCAAACTCAATCTGCCGTTTGCCAGGCTCTGCAGTCGACTCAACATCGGTCACACCGGGTATGGCGACGAGCGCTTCCGTCAATGACGCCGCCGCTTTCGATAATTGCTCAGCATCTCGATGCGTGAGATTCAGGCTGATATCCGCGCCGGTGCCGCTCAAGCCTGCGGACTCGAACGTAAGACTCCTGACGCCGGGAACATCGCCGATAGCCTCTCGCCACGCACGTTCGATTTGCGCCGATGTCAGGCTCCGCTGACCCGGTGGCGCAAGCTCAAGCGTCGCCACCGCAAGCTCAGCCTGTTGGTTAGTTCCGTCAGTATCGAATCCTGAGGCGAGGCTTCCGCCCAAGGTAACCGCCATTGATCGATATTCGTCAGACGCTCTCCCACCAATTGCCGAATATCCACCCTCGACGATGCGACCCATGGTCATCGATGTTTGCTCAAATGGAGTACCTGCGGGCATTTCGAGCGTAACCGAAACCCTGTCGCCCTCGACGACCGGGAAAAAGACGAACCGGACGTAGCCGCCACCCAAAATCCCATGGGTGATCAATAGAATCGATATGCATGCCGCGATTACAACCCATGACATTTTCGTCGCAAGCTGACTCATCGGAACGAAAACACCTTCGCGCATCCACTCGATACCAGCCTGTACACGCGCGCGGAGGGTGAGCATCGCGCCTCGGCTCCAGTTGTCTCCGTGAGCCATATGGTTTGGCAGAATGAAGAACACCTCAACAAGAGAAAGCAACAGCACCGAGAGCACGACGATAGGTACAGGCTGCAATAGTTGACCAAGCACTCCGGGCAGAAACATCAATGTGGCGAACGCCACGAACGAAGTGGTGACTCCTACGGTCACCGGCGCAAACACGCCTGTGGCACCGGTGACCGCCGTGCGTAGCCCCGGTCCTCCAGTGCTCTGTGCATCGTAAATCGCTTCTCCAACGACAATGGCGTCATCAACAACGATTCCGAGTACCAGAATCAAACCCATTAAAGAGGTCATGTTGATCGAGGTGAATTGACCGAAAAGGATCACACCGCCGAGAAACGCTACAGGAATCCCCACACTGGTCCAGAATGCCAGGCGCAAATCGAGAGTCAGCGACAGAAAAACGAAGACAAGCACTAACCCGAGGAGTCCGTTGCGAGCAAGGAGGTTGATTCGGTCTGCAACTGTCTCCGTCTCGTCACTGGTGACGAACACGTCGATGCCCGGGGGAGGCGCGAATTCTTCGAGGAATCCGACAACGGCGTCGCGAACTGCAAAAGCGTCCTCATCAACAGATCGATCGACCTGAACAAACACGGCCGGCTTGCCGTTATAAGTGTTCGATAGGGGTAATTCCTCGAATCCATCTCGGACAGTCGCGAGCTCGCCAAGTCGGACCCGACGACCAGTAGCATCACTGACAATGACCAAGTCCTCGAAAGCAGAGGCCTCTCGCGCTTCTGTGTTGGTGCGAAGGAGGATATCGCCGCCGCTGGTTCGAACCGTTCCAGCTGAAAGATTAAGCGACTCAGAACGAATCGCATTTGCGACCTGATCGATCCCCAATCCGTACCGCTCGAGCTTGTCCGGCGCAACCTCGATCGAAATTTCGTACTTCCGTGTGCCCTGGAGAGTCACGATGCTGATTCCGTCGGCAGCGAGTAGTCCTCGCTCGATTTCCTCACCGGCGCTTTTTAGTGCTCGCTCGCTGACATCTCCGACCACAACGAGCCGAGCGACCGCAGAAGTAGGCTTGAGGATCGTAATCTGTGGCTCCTCGGCGTCCTCCGGTGGGAAGTCCACCAATCGATTGATCGATGAACGAACGTCGTCGCGAACGGAAGCCGGAATCGCAAAATCGTCGAGCTCCAGTGTGACGCTGCCCAATCCCTCTATCGCGCTCGAACTCACGCGAGCCACACCCTCTAAACCGGAAACAGCCTCCTCAATCCGCCGCGTAATGCCGTCCTCAACATCGACTGGTGTCGCCCCTGGAAACACGACCCTAACCGAGACCAACCTCGGGTCAATCGGCGGCAATACCTCGGAGTTCGTCTGGCGGAGAGCGAGAAATCCGCCTACCAACAGGAAAAACATCAAAAGGTTTGCGGCAACCGAGTTACCAGCAAACCAAGCGATAAGCGAATTACCGTTGCTTGAGCTTGGACTCATGACGCATCTAAGCCGTTGTCACGTACCGAACGCGCGCGAACTGGTAAGCCGGGACTTGGATCAAGCAACGGCGAAACCACGACGCCATCGGCAACATCGAAAGGCGCCGTAACGATCTCCTGATTCCGTATGTACAGCACAGGCGGAGTTCGCTTCGCGAGTTGACCCGATTCGAGGACCCACACGGTCCGCCCCTCAGTCATGGCACGTTCGGGAAGTAAGTAAGCATCGGAAATACGCGGCCCGAGAATCTCCACGTTGACGAATTCACCTGGCAACGCGGCGGTCGGTTCGGTAAATGCCAAAGTCAGATTGGCGAGTCGAGTCTGCGTATTCAGCTCTGCATCCGCACGAATCACCTGTGCTTCGAATCGTTTCTGTCCACGCTGTCCCGCTCTGCCGACAATCACTTGTGCTGGTCGCCCTACCGCTGGATTCAATGCATCGAGCGCCGTAGTAGTTACCGCGACACTAATCTCAATTTCTCCGGGGTCATAAGCCAACCCATAAGACTGACCTGGAGAGAGGTTCTGCCCGATCTCGATCGTGGTCGACAAAATGCGGCCGGCAAAGGGGAGCGCGAAACGCACCCGCGACAGATTAAGCCTCGCATCTCCCAATGCAGCCTCCGCCGATTCCAGTGCGGCCTCCGCCCGAGCGATCTGCGGAATTCTGGCAACCAAGTCAGGAATCGGTTCATCGGGGTGCACCAGCGCCCACTCCTGTTCTGCAACCCGCGCCTCGGCTTGCTCAATACTGAGGTCTGCGAGCGCGGCAGAGCGCTCTGCCTGTGCTCGATTGACTGCGGATTGGTAGTCAGCAGGGTCCAGTTCAAAAAGCACTTCGTTCGCTGTGAAGTATCCGCCAGAGGCAAGATTCGGTGACACTGCTGTAACTCGCCCTCCCACCTGCGGACTCAGTTGAATGTTATTCCGGGCAACGACAGTCCCGGACTCACGAATTTGAAGCGTCACGTCTTCAATTTCGGGCAGGATCACTTCCACCGCCGGCACTGTTGCAGTCGCCGCACGCGCCGCCGTAGAGGGACTACGGCTGGACAATAAGTAGTTCATCACGAAGCCTCCAAGCAACACCAGCACCACTAACGCCACCTGAGCGTAGCCCTGCCAGGCGCGGTCCTGTGTCGTTGGGCTATCGTCGTTCATGTCCAATCTCCCCCAAGGCTGAGCTGTAAATCAATTAAGGAATTTGCGAGCGCTTGTTCGCTAAGGATCAGGCTCTGCTGTGCGCTGTTCAGACTGCGCTGCGTTTCCAGAACCGATAACAAAGGAGTGAGACCTTGGCGATACCGGAATTCGACAAGATCATTCGATTGACGTGCGGTGACCACCGCGTCTCGTGAACGTTCGACCTGCCGAACCAAACCCTCAATACTGACGAGCGCGATCTCGACATCTATTACTGCGCTGTGCGCGGTACGCGCGAAAACCGTCGCAAGCTCGCGCGCTTGAGACTGCTCGAGGCGTACCTGCGATCTCAACCTCCCACCCTGGAATAGCGGACCGGTTATCGATGAGACCAAGGACGCGAGATAATCGTCCCAAGAGAAATCTGACGGGGAGTCACCGCGCCATCTGAGTGCTCCGACCAGAGAGAGCGCGGGATAAAGGTTGGCGCGGACGACACCCACATCCTCTAGTGCCGCGCGATAGCGCAGCTCTGCGGCAGCAACATCGGGTCGGTTTCCTAACAGCGCGATGGGCTTATCGAGTTCTGGTATCACGACCTGTCGCGGCAACGATTGGGGTGCGAACCGACTTGCTGTGGTTCCCGGCATCCGAGCCAATTGCTCATCAATGATCAACAGCTGACTGCTCAGTTGCCGCTCCAATTCCGGAATATCGATCAGTGCGAATTCGAGATTTTGACGTGCGATTAGGACATCGCTTGCCGCAGTGGTCTTTGAGCCGGTTTTGTATCTTTCGTCAGTGAGGTGATAAGTCGTTTCAAAAATGTTCGCTGTACTTTTTGCGAGCTCCAACTGATTCGCAAGGGTGATGGCAGAGACCCAATTACGAACCAGCCTTGTGATCTCTAGTTGCTCACTAGCGCGATAGGCGTATTCGGCAGCCTCGGCTGTGAGGACCGCCGCGCGCTCGGCAGCACGCAAGCCACCTAGAATGTCTGCATTGAAATTGAGACTGATACCCGCGCTGAAGTTTTCTGCCCAGGCGAAATCTCCTCCTGGTGCGGGCGCCCGAGAACGCGTCCGATCGACGCTGTAACCCACTCCAGGTAACCGTTGACCAGTCGCTAGAACCGCGAACTCAGCGGCCTGCACGACCTGCTCTCGAGACTCTTGCAGGACCGGGCTGTTGTCCAACAGCTCGAGTACCAAATCGTCGAGGTCTTCACCACCGACTGCGGTCCACCAGCCCTCACCTGGCACTACAGCGTCTTTGGGGGGCAGAGCAACGAAGCCCGCGAGCGAGTCAATGCGCTCAACAAGCGGGGGAACTTCAGGGGGCGGTGTTAGCGAGCACCCACCGAGAGCGACGACCGCGCCAAGAGAGAGAAGCGTACGGGATTGCCCGTGCATGATGTGCTCAATACTGCAATAGACGGGGACGGAGCTTAGGGTGCGACGTGTAAAGGACAGAGAATGTTCGTAAAGAAGTGTAAGCACCACGGGGCTCTACCAGCATCGTCTTTACACTTCTTCTCAGAGCCTGTCAGTGATTTACATACGAGACTCTATATTTCATGGCGTAGTTAATTTGAAACGGAGCAACAACAATGAGGACGTTATTCAACGTAGTGTTTCTTTCCCTACATCTGATTTGGGGCCTTTCCGACGCGCGAGCAGAAGAAAACGAGGCAATGGACACTCAATTTGAAGAAATTCAGGAAAAGCTAGAGCTGACCGACGCTCAAATGGAAGAGATGCGACCAATCGTCGAAGCCGGCCAACAAAAGCAACGCGATATCCTGGCACGCTATGGCATAGACCCAGACGGCGGGGACGGCGAGAAGATTGGCCGACGCCAGGCGATGTCGATCCGGAGAGAAATCAGGGCCGCGCGTGAGGAAATGTTCGACCAACTCAAGCCTATCCTGACCGAAGCGCAACTGGAGGAATTCACTGAAATGCAGGAGGAACAGGCAGAGAAACGAAGGTTGGCAATTCGAGAGCGGCTGAGGGGATAATCGCGGTGTGTGAGTAGCGGTGCAAAGCACGATCGCGGAGGGATCGCGTTGACACTGGAACTATCCAAGCCGCCGGCGCATATTCTTATGGTCGACGATGATGTCGCTTTCACTGAGCTTGTGACGCAGTACGTCGATGGCGAGGGCGACTTCGCCATCACCTGCGTTCATAACGGAAGCTCCGGCATCAAGTCGGCATCAAGTGGCAAATTCGATGTTGTCGTGCTCGATGTTGGTCTGCCTCAGTTCGACGGCTTCGATGTCCTGCGTCGGATACGGCAAACCTCGGATATCCCAGTCGTTATGCTCACCGCTCGTGGCGACGGCGTCGATCGTATTCTCGGCCTCGAAATCGGTGCCGATGACTACGTGCCGAAGCCCTGCAATCTGCGAGAGTTGGTAGCCCGGTTGCGCGCAGTTCTCCGGCGTGGCCAGTCGTCTGGCACTCACAACGACTTGATTCGCCAGCGCATCGGAGACCTGACCATTGAGCCCGGTACACAGTCGGCATATCTGAGTGAAGAGCTACTCCCGCTCACGGCTGCAGAGTTTCTCATCTTGACCGTTCTGTGCGATTCGGCAGGAGAGGTGGTTGAGAAGGAACTCATCGCGAAAAAAGCATTAGGAAGACGCATTCTCCCGTACGACCGGAGCGTCGATGTACACATTGGCAATCTTCGCAAGAAGCTGGGCCCGTTAGCGGATGGTCGCCAGCGAATCAAGACTGTTCGCGGCCGAGGCTATCTCTATATCGACACAAGATGACGCGTTTTTTCTGGCGAATCTTTGTATCGGTATGGGCGATCGCAATGATTTCGTTCGTCATCGCAGTGTACTTCTCGCGTTGGCTTCCCCGCACCCACCCTGACACTCCTGTCGGTGAACAGCTAGCTCAACTCGTAGCCAGCGACATGCGTACCGCGCTGGCCAAGGATTCACTAGACGCTCCAGAAATCGCCACGCGGTACGCGATTGATGTCGCACCACTTCTCGAAGTCTTCATTCTCGACGCTGAGGGCTATGACGTCCTCGGTCGTCCAGTCCCGAATCTCGTATTTCAAGCTATTGTTGGCGAGGAAGTTTCGTGGTGGCTGCCTACGGTATGGCCTCGTGTGAGTGTCGTCTCGGAAGGACTTGGCGGGTACACGGTCGCGAGCTATGAGGGCATGTACATCTTTGGCAGGGCACTCCGCGACCCGATGGCTCGCGTCATTTTTGTGACCGTCGCTTTGCTCATTAGCGCAATCGTGTCGGCACTACTCGCTCACTTTGTGACCAAGCCAGTCTCAAGACTCCGCGAAGCAGGTCGACTCGTGGCTTCGGGTAATTTATCCGTTCGCGTCGCACCAGCCCTCGGCAAGCGTCAGGATGCACTTGCTGAGCTGGCACACGACTTCGACTTTATGACGGAACGAGTGGCATTGTCGCTATCGACACAACGACAGATGATGCGGAACGTCTCACATGAATTGCGCTCTCCACTCGCGCGCCTGAAGGCTCTAGTCTCAATCGCCGGCCAACAAGCCGACCATACGCAGCCGGAGTTTCTGCTCCGACTCGAGAACGAACTCGACCGACTCGATGAGTTAATTGGCGAGATTCTTGCGTTTAGTCGATTACAGATGCAAGAGGACATCAAACGCACCACAACCGATATTGCAGACCTTGTTCGCAATATTGCCGATGATGCCAGTATTGAAGCGGAATCGAACAACACGGAACTCATCGTCTACTCTCCGGATCGGATACTCCTCGCAGTCGAGCACGGCCTGATTCATAGCGCAATCGAGAACATCATTCGGAACGCTATCTCACACACTGAAGCAAACACCAGGGTAACGATCTCCGTCACTGATGATGTCGACGAGGTCAGTATCGAAGTTAGCGACAACGGAAAAGGTGTCCCAGAGGAAGCACTCGAGACTATTTTTCTTCCGTTTTATCGAGTCGAAGAAGGGAGTACGACGCGCACAGGAGGAGGCGGAATTGGCCTCGCTATCGCTGCACATGCGGCGAAGCTGCACAAGGGTACGGTGGTCGCGCGGAACCTTGCCGCAGGTGGGTTCTGCGTCAAACTGACGCTCCCCCGAAATTGAAATCAAACCGACCGGCTGCGCGATGACATCTCAGTGGTAAGCTCTCCATGCTGATCCAAGGCAACGGGGGCTGCCGGACGACCAAGACCACACATCGCGATTTCCTGAACGGCACACGCATTGCTATCGGCGCATCGCTGTTTACGCCGTGGACGAAAGTCTTCAGCCGTGATGAAAAAGCGCTTCTGGAATCCCTCCAGCTCTTTGACAATTAAAAAGCCTAATTGCTCCCACAGTCCGGAAAAGCGGGACGATCCGGCGCTGTCACGACAACCGCTTTTTTTTTGGACTCGGAATGAAACCGTAAGGTCTCGGTAAGGAACCCAGCGGCCTCCTCGGTAAGACTGCCCCCGGCAACCAACGGAGACGGAGCATGAAACGACGATGGCGTTCAGTATTGTTCGGGTTTTGGACGATTTGGCTGTCCGGGTGTGCCGGTATACCGGGCGTGAGCGGCGTTGGTTACAAAGCCGACTCGCCTGTGAAGGCTTGGGACGAAGCCAAGTTTCTTGAAGTCTACGGAGAACCCGTCTGGACCCACACACTGGCCGATGGCAGAAAGGCCGCCTATTTCGAGTACAACAACGCGTTCGACAGTGCGGGCTGGAAGTTCGTGTCCGCCGCAGCGTATGTGATGACACTCGGCATCGACGATCAGATTGGTAATGCGACGAGCAAGCGACTGGCGGCCGTGTTCAATCCGGATGGGACAGCAATCTGTGCTGATCGCGTGCCGATTAAACTGGCGATGGCATGTGACAACGACGTCAGACAGCTGTTTGCTCAAGCGAGCGATCAAAGCGCCCAGCGAAACTACTGGTTCATGATGGTCGACGTGGAGCCGAAGTTCTTCGCACCGCAAACCTTTGTTGTCACGCGATACCACCAAGACCTGGTGGGCGATCCGCTCAGTGCTCTTGAGCGCGCTGATGCAATCTCCTTCGACGATGAATACTTCGCCGATCTGTATTGCTACGCCGCCGCGCGTTGGTATGAAGGTCACATCAAAGAGTTTCGATCAGATGACGCATTGCCGTCGAGCGAGCGAGTTGCGGAGCTCGAGCGGCTGGCATACCAGCGCATCGCAGCACGTGGCCGTTTGCTTACGCGCGTGGAACGCGACTTTTCCCTGGTCTACGGCGCACTCCAACACGATCTCAACGCACGTCGTGTACCCAAGGTGAGAGATCTCGCCCAACGGTGCATTGCTTCAAACGCCAATGCTGAACTACGGGCTGAAATTCACCCCGCCGTGCTGAATGCACTCTACGACCGATTGATCGAATCCAAAAATCTTGCCCAGGCGCAGGCGGTTCGCGACTTCGATCTGCCGACGTCGACCCCAGCCACGTTTCAACTGAGTCAACACGCCCCAAACAATGGTGCCATCGGTGTCGCTAAGCAGGGTTGGGTCAGCGAGCAAACGCTAGGGAAGCTCGAATTCCGTTCGGAACCATGGTTGGCGCAACTCGATCAGGGAGTGGTAGCGCAAAAGGCGCTCGTCGACTCGATGGACAGCCTAACGGCGGAAGCGACCTACGAATACGAGATTCGCAACGCGCTGGAGCAGGGTTTAGGGCCCAGCCTGGATATCGCTTTGTCATTGGCGTCTGTACTGTCTGATGCCATCGTTCGCAGTGATCATGAGGCGAGCGTGCGCGCGCTGGTCGGGCTCGCGCGTTTTTACCTTGCCGGCACTCCGCGCGCGATTCGTTTCCAACGCGCGGGTGACCTCTTTATGGCAGCAAGTTTTATCTCGCATCGGCTGGGTCGGTTCGATTGGTCGGGGCCATTGTCGCGATTTTCCGGGGATGCTTATCTTCTGTCGGTAGATCAGATTCTCGCAGAGGACGGTATCGCTGACGAACGCAGTCGTGACCAGCTCCGGGAGATCATCAATTTCGTGCCTTACAGCTATGAATACTCCGATATATCCGGCAATGTTTGGGAGGTCGAGGTTCGCGGTGCGCCGATCGATCCCGACCGACTATTCGCACTGATTACTCGGCTGCGCCTCCCCTACGCCAACGCGGCGCTGGCGTATGCCTACGCGCTGCCGCTAGTATCCGATGCACGTGAAACGACGGGATACCTTGAGGAACAGGCTGCTCGCGCCAATGAAAAACTCTCCTCTGCTGGTGCTTCGTTGTTGTACACCCAAGCGGCCAAAGCCGCGGCGACATTCGATGAGGCTCGCGGACACGTCAATCAAATGCATGCCGAATTCGCCAACTATCGAGCAAAGTCGCGAACGCTTGGGGTGGATAGCGTTTGCCAATATTCCTACAAGCCGAAAAGAGAGGCGTTCGCCGCGTTCTTCGGAAATCCAAACTACAAGCAGGTGCAGACGCTCCACGGCAAATGGTTTCGAGATCGATTGAAGGAGTACGACAGGAAATGCAAATACAAGCCGTGACACCGCAAGTCGAAGATCGATTGATGCGGGATAGCACTCACTCCGCGTACGACTCGGCCTCGAGATCTGACTGTATCTCGCGTAGCCAACGATAGGTTTGGGCCTCAGTCATGCCCGCGGATTCAATGATGGCCACAACTCTGCGAATTCTGCTAAGCGCCGCCGGCGAGCGACCCGTCTTGCGTTCGATTCGAGCGATTTGATGCTCCGCTTTCCAGACCTCCTGGTTGCGCTCACCGAATGCATTCGCCCGAATCTCTAGCGCCTGGCTGAAGTGCTGCTCGGCAACATCGAAATCCTTGGTGTCATACGCAAGCCTGCCGAGCGTGTAGTGCGCATCCGCAGTCAGCGTGTGCGCATCACCGTAGTGTTCCCGAAGAATACTTAAGGCTGCTTCACCATGCGTGCGCGCCTCGTCAAACTGATCGAGCTGCCGATGGGCATTGGCCAGCTTGTCGAGCGCGCGTGCGTAGCGCGAGTGTGTCGGCCCCGCAGCAACGCGCCAGACATCGGCGGCTTGAGTGAGATAGGGTAGCGCAGCCTCGGGTTGGTTCACCCCAAGCTCAATAGCCCCGAGAAGACCGAGATCAAAAGCGACATCGACATGTTCATCGCCTTTGGTCTTGCGATCGATCGCAAGACCCTTGAGGCCGACTTCCCGGGCTTTTTCCCATTGCTCAGTATTGGCATAGAACGCGCCAAGGTTCGCATAGGCGGTCGCGGTGTCCGGATGATCGTCACCAAGCGTGCGCAGGCGAATATCCAGGGATTCGAGATACGCGGCCTCCGATTCCTCAAATCTCGATAGTGTGGCGTAGACGATACCGAGATGGTTTAGCGTGGTGCCACGGTCTTCACTATCGCGCCACTGCTCGTCGGCTAATGCGTCGAGCGCACGTTGGTAATAGTTAAGAGAGGCATCGTAATCATCGAGATAGTAGGTGATTGTCCCGAGATGGTTGAGCGTTCTCGCCATCTCCGGTCCGTCATTGCCGCCATTGGCGTTCCGTTGTAATTCGAGTGACTCCTGCGCCGTTTCCAGTGCCGCTTGCCAGTTCTCACTGCGATAGTGCAGCCACGCCAGCTCATCGAGCGAATCGATGAACAGTGGGTCGTCTGCGCTCCGATGTTGCCGATTGAGCATGACCGCCTCTTCCATCAGCGACTGCGCATCCTTGTAGAGGCCAAGACGCTGATATACCGCGCCGATCGTTTGCAGCATGCGGGCACGAATTCGATCGTCTTCGGTCAGCTCATTGCGTATCCGTGCCGCCCCTTGATCGAGTACCTCGCGTGCGGTAATCGTCTCGCCGAGCGACTCGCCTGGACGAGAAACATTAAACAAATCGACGAGGAAATCCGTGGTCGACTCGGCGACCTCTCGTTCTTGCAGTGCAAGGTCCCGTTCCTTGGTCAGTTGCTGGGCGTAGAAAACGGTTTGAATCGTACCCGCCGCCACTACAGCGACGGCGGCGATCGCTGCGGTTCGATGACGTCGAATGAACTTTCCACTTCGATAGGTCCATGAGTCACCACGAGCCGAAACCGGCTTGTTGTCGAGATACGCACGGACATCATCTGCAAGGTCTTTGACCGTGGCATACCGGCGCCGCGGGTCCTTACGCATCGCCGTAAGGACAATGTTGTCGAGATCTCCCACAATTTTGCTGGCGCGCTGTCGAAAACCTGCGCGCCGCGCAGCCGCGCTCGGCGCGGTCGGTTCCGTCTTGCAAACCATCTCGACGATTTGCGGCGAGGTTTTGCTGCGCATATCGAACGGCAGCTCTCCGCTCAGGATTTGATACAACAAGACACCGAGTCCGTACACGTCGGTCGCGGTGGTCACGGGCGCACCCGTCAGCTGCTCGGGACTCGCATACTCTGGCGTCATCGGTCGCATATCGGCACGGGTCAGCCCCGCTTGGGCCGGATCATCAAGAAGTTTGGCGATACCGAAGTCGAGCAGCTTCGGTTGTCCGTTGTGCGTTACAAGTACATTTGATGGCTTGATGTCACGGTGAATCACCAACTGGCTGTGAGCGTATTGAACCGCCTCGCAAACCGCGATAAACAAGTCCAGTCTTTGGCGAATCGAGAGCGACTCGCGCTGCGAGAAACTCGCAATCGACTCGCCGTCGATGTACTCCATAACGATGTACGGCTGCCCCGACTCGGTTCGGCCGCCATCGAGTAATCTCGCGATATTCGGGTGATCGAGATCGGCGAGAATCTGCCGCTCCTGTTTGAACCGAATTGCGGTTTCGTCGTCGCTGCCGAGCCAGTGTGCGAGCTTGATGGCAACCTGTTGCTCGAACTCCGCGTCATCGCGTTCTGCCAGAAACACCTGGCCCATACCGCCACGACCGATCGACCGCAGTAAGCGGTAGGGGCCAAGGTTTCGCTGCTCGAAAGCATCGGCAGCAGAGCGCCCGGCGCGCAGCATTTCGTCCTGCAGCGCATCACCACTCTCGGTGGGCACGTCGAGCAGTTGCAACACTTCTTCGGCTATCGATACATCGTCGGCACACTCGCGTTGGACAAAGTCGACGCGCTCAGCGGGAGGCAGTGCACCCGCCGCTTCGAAAAGCGCCTTGATCCGTTGCCAACGTGCTGTGTCCATAGTCGTAACCCCTGATCAGCGCAATTCGTTATGCAGCCAGGCCTTAGCGAGCTTCAGATCTTTCGACAATGTCATCCGCGAGATCTCCAACACGTCCGCCGCCTGTTGCGTCGTCAGGCCACCGAAGAACACTAATTCAACAGCCTTGGCCATTCTTGCGTCGAATGCCGCCAGTTTGTAAAGCGCCTCGTCTACTTCGAGGATTCGAGGATCGGGTTGGTCAGCAAGCATGATGGACTCATCGAGCGACAGCGCTTCAACGCCGTCGCCCCGCTTTTGGCGCTGTTTACTTCGGGCGTGGTCGACAAGAATCTGCCGCATCACACGAGCCGCGATCGCAAGAAAATGATTGCGACTGTTCAGGGGTAACTCGACGTTGATCAGACGCAAGTACGCTTCGTTAACCAATGCGGTGGACTGCAGCGTATGGCCTGCGCGCTCCGATGACAGATAATGGGCAGCGAGCTGGCGCAACTCGCCATGCACGTGCGGCAGTACATCAGCGAACGCTGATTCATCGCCTGCCTGCCACTGCCCCAGCAAGGCGGTGATCTCGTCGTTCGACATAACTCCTGCTGCCATCAAACCCTCGCCCCACGAATATTACCAGTCCGTAAGCACGTCGCTTTACAGTTTTCTCGGCGATGTCGCATTACCGGGTGGAGCACAAACAGCGCCTTCAGGCGCGAGGACCCGGATCATGAGAAAAACACTTCAAAGCCTGCTGCTGATCACGATTGCAACAACGATCACTGTGCCGCTAATGGGACAATCAACAGAGTACCCTCAGTACGACAACGACGAGCTGCGCACGCAAATCGATGTCCTTGGGGCGGCTCACAACGTGGCTTTCGCGCCATCGTTGTCACCGGAACCCATTACCGCATTTACGGCTGGCACGGTGGCGTACTCGACCAATTTTGGTCTCAAATACGTCCCACCGCTGGTATTGCCGCCCTCAGGCGTCGGCGTTTCACCCAACACGGCAGACAACTGCAGTTATGTGTTTACGATCCCCGGGGCGGCGCAAAAGACGCGGCAGGATTTTCTCGCCGTCTTGCAGGACTACGAAGACGATTTTGAGTGGTCATTGCTCGGTCGACCAGATGTCTATCATTGGAATACCGATGTGCGCTTATCGGCGTTCCGTGGCGATACCCTGCTCGGGGGTACGGTGACATTGCCCATCGGCAGCCACAACATTCGCTGGCAAGGTGAGACGCTCGTCACGCCCATCCTCGACTTTCCACCGTGGTACATCCTGCTCGCAAAAGCGGTAGAGGCCAGTTCGCGTCGGATCGTGCTTGGACTCAACACACCAGTGGCAAGACGTGCCGTAATGCAAGGCGTGGTGGAGCTGTTTCTGGAACTGAGCATCGAGGGCGCCACGTTCGGGCTTGACTGGTTCGTACTGGACGGTGTGCCGAGCCCGACCACCAACCCGGACGGCATCAACAACAACGCCTTTCAGAATGTAAAAGTCTTCGACCTGACGACACCGGTGTTCAACGTACAAGTCGATCAGATTACCGTCGAGGCGACACAGGTCGGCGGTGAATATCTGCGCGACCATATCGGCACGTTACGCGACGGCTTCACCGTTACCGACACCTGCGGCGTTCGTCCGATCGTGAACTACAGCGGACGCTCGTTCATGCCGGTTGGCGAGGTCACCGAAGTGCGTTGGACCGCGAGAGACAATGGACCGACCAACATCAATGGCGGGTTCAATAGCGAGCACTTCATCCAGCGCGTATTCGTCCAGGACACGTTGCCGCCGATCGTATTGGCACCACCGGCGAGAGTGGTCGAATCGAACGCACCAACGGCGCTCGATATTGGATATCCGGCCGTGTTCGATCTGGCGGATGTGCGACCCGCCGTGACGAGCGATGCACCGAACACCTTCGAGCCCAACACAAGAACGTTGGTATCGTGGACGGCGGAAGACGCATCGGGCAATACGACGACGCGTAACCAGTGGATCACGCTGAAGACTCCGGGCACAAATACGACCCCGATCGCCAATAGCGTCGCAGCCGCCGCGCGTACCTTTGAGTCGGTCACCATCGAGTTGATCGGAATCGACAATGATTTCCTGTCGGGTCGTTTTGATCAGCTCAATTTCGCGATCACCGATCAACCCGACCACGGATTCTTCGTCGCACCGCTATTCCCGTATTTCATCGAAGACTATCGGATCGAGAACGAATTTGGCTTAACCAAGCCCGAGCTGCTGGACGAGCTCGACAGCCGATGCGCTGCCGACCCCAGAAACTTCGAGCCAGACGTCGACTATGTTGCAGATCCGGTCTACATGGATGTCGACGACGACGGTGTGATGTATGTCATCGATAGCTTTCGTATCTGCCAGAACTCTACTGGCAGGATCGAGAGCCAAAATCGGATCGCCAAGTTCGTCACGGATGCGGACGGGGTACTGCAATGGGACGCGCAGCTAGCGACCGGTAACAACCAGCCGGACTCACTCGACATTGGCGCAAACGGCAACGTGTACTTTCAAGGCACACGGGTGGACGCATCGACCGGCGTCGCGCGCGGCTGTGATGCAGACCTGAACAACTGCGAGGTCTACCGGATCGCCATCGATACCTCGATCAGCAATCTTGACCGTACGCGGCCGACGGCTGAACCGGTCTCCATGACCGCGACCGCCGACGACTTCCTGATTCTGACCGACGGGCGTCAGTCGCTGGCCGTCTATGACCTCAGAAATGTTGAAAACAATTTCCCCGCCTTCGTCGGCACGATCGCCCAGGCCGGGGAACTACTCGTCGGCGGATCTCCACGCAAGGATTTGGCGATGGACTCGGAGGGCAATCTGTATTTGTCGGACGGAGAGCATGATCGGGTTTATAAGTATGCACCGAGCACGATCGTCCGGAATGAGGACGGCAGCGTCGACTTCACGCCGGGCGAGTTGATTGGCTGGAACGGGCGCTGTGAACAAAACCTGACGAACGAGCGTGCCTGCGACGAAATCGATCAAACGAGTCTTGGTTACGCGTGTACCGACGCGCTGTGCAGTGTGAGCACGCGGTCGGGTAATGCGCCCGGTCAATTCGACTCTCCGCGAGGTATCGCGATCAATACACGCGATGTGCTGTATGTGACCGACTTCGAGAACCTGCGTGTCCAGCGATTCACCCCTGAGGGATACTTCGCCGGTGAAGCGGAATCTGAATGCGACGGGAGTTGTTTCGTGTTGGGCGACTTTGGACGCCCGGAAGATGTCTCGGCCAACCTCGATTTCTTCTATGTGCTCGACAAGGAACGCGATCTGCTGCACGTGTTCGAGACGACACCGATTACCGACATTGATGACGAGACGCAGACGCCGCTGCAAACGGCACGTGTGACGTATCAATCCGATGATGGATTTCAGGGTACCGATACGTTCGGGTTTAGCGTTAACGATGGGTTGGCAACCAGCGCTGAGGCAACGGTTTCGGTCAATGTCACGCGGAACTTCCGTGCGCCTGTTGCAAACTCCGGGCAACGCTTCGAAGGACAGGAAGACACCGAAACCGCGATCACGCTGCGTGCATTTGACCCGGATGCCGAGGATCAGCCGAACCTCGTCTACACGATTGAAGAGCAACCATTGAATGGCACGATTTCCGGCACCGGACCGGAATTCACATACACACCTGATCGCGACTTTTTCGGAACAGACATCTTCCAATTCCGCGCCACCGACCCGGCTGGCCTGTCATCCGAAATCGTCACCGCCGAGATGGTGGTTGCACCGGTCAACGATGCACCGACCATTAGCTTCGGCGAGATGCAAGATCGCTACGGCGCCGGGTTCGAAATCAAGATGGAAGCGATTATCCGGGATGTTGATCTGACGGACCGCCACGTCTATGGCATCGATTGGGGTCCGGGCGAGCCCTTCCGAACCGGACGCGCACTGCCACCGGGTCAAATCGCTGGCCCTGAGGAACCAACGTTCATCCAAGCCGCGGATGGTGTGGCCGCACTGATTCACGAGGCGACCTATTTCAACAACGGGATCAAAACGCTCACGGTCTGCGTCAGCGACGCCGAGGGAGTGACCGCCTTATCAAGCTGCGACGACCCCCGTGTCACTGCAAGAATACAGCGTAACCTTGTAATCGATACGACGGTGTTGAAAGCCATCGCCATCACCGACACGGCACCCACCGAACAGGACGCACTCGGCAACGAGTACACCGCACCCATCGTCGATGGCGAGCAGTTTGCGGCGGTGTTCGATTTGTATAACGTGGAACCGAACGACACAGGCGCGTCACTCGATGCGACCGACATCGAGTTCAGTGCGATGCTTGGTGAAGGGCTAGAGGTGGGCGAGGACGGAATTCTCGGCACCTCCGGTGATGCACAAGGCGTAAGTTGCGCCACTTCCCGGCGCACACTCGATTGCACGGTTGCGCGGCTGCCGGTCGCCGGGAGGCACAGGATTGTGGTGCGCGTACGCGGTGATGGTACGACGAGCGAGGATCGTGACGTAGCGATCGTCGCGATGATGACCTCCGCGGAAATCGATCACAACGAGATGACAGGTTCGTCTCGCAGCTATCGAATCCTCGTGAACCCGACAGGCGATGCTGACGGCGATGGCGTCGCCAACCAGGACGATGCATTCCCGGGCGATCCGAGCGAATCGGCAGACTTCGACAGCGACGGTGTCGGTGACAATGCGGATTTGGACGACGACAACGACTCGCTGCCGGACACCTGGGAAGCACGCTTCGGGTTGGACGGTCGCGACGTGGCTGACGCCGATCAGAATAGCGACGGTGACGCACTCACGAACGCCGAGGAGTTTGCTGCCGGGTCCCGCCCGGACACGGCCGACAGCGACCTCGACGGGATCGAAGACGGCCCGGATAACTGCTCACGCAGAAGCAATCGAGTGCAGATCGATCTGGATGGCGATGGTGTGGGTGATCCCTGCGATCCGGACTACTTCGCCGGGGTACTGACGCTCGATGGCACCTCAGGTGCGGGCGGATCCACCTTCGCGTTGGTCAAACCGGATGGGGCGATGATCTCCGCCTTCATCAAGAATGGCGACAGTGACGAGTCCGTCGGCGCGGATCGTATCGACTTGGCGATCACGGCGAATCAACAGGTGCGCGCGATCGCCGCGGCTGACCGCGACATCGTCGCGCTGCTGCAGAACGCGGATGCACGCTTGAGGTTGGCGCGCTTCGACGGGCAATCTGGCGCTCGATTATTCGACGTTAGTGTCTCCGGCACAAGCGTTAGTGATGCAGTCATGCGTGCAACACCAGCCGAGATTCAGATCGCCGCGAACGAGCAGAACGGCAGCTCTGTGCTATATCGCTTCGATATCGATTCCGGCGCATCGCTCGATCCGTGGCCGTTGAACTCGAGCTATCGTGTAGTCGACGTTGGCGGTGCCTCAAATAGCAACGTTGCGACAGTGCTGAGCGTCGATGACGAGACCGGCGATTGGTGGTTGCAGCGTCGCGATGAAACGGCGTCGCTGACCGACCATGCACTTCGGGTTGGTGGCAACGAGTGGCTCAGCGCTGAGATCGCGGCAGTGCCGACCGACGTGGCGGTAGTCGCGCAGGGTCTCGATGGCCGTATCGAGGTCACTGTGTGGGATGCTGCAGACACAGCAATTGCCAGTTACGACGTGTTCGACACTACGTACGGTTTGTTGTCAGCAGGCACCACCAGCGTGGCTGGCGACACCTTCCTCACGGTCGCTGCCTTGTCATCCAGAGGTGTTCGTGAAGTGTCGGTCCTGGCACCGGTATCGGGCGCTGAAGAGAGCCGCCGACGATTCGATGCGGTGGCAGAATCTTACCGCGGACTGCTGAATGAATCGGATGGAGACGTTGGATTGCTCTTAACCGATGACGCCAATTCGGTCGTACTTCGATTGTTCAACGCGACAGGTGATGCCGGTGCACCGCGAACTGTGACCGCCGAATCCGCAATGCCCCCGGGTGGCGGTGGCGGCGGCGGTGGTTCCGGTGGCGGCGGTTCCGGTGGCGGCGGCGGCGGCGGAGGTTCCGGTGGTGGCGGCGGCTCTGGTGGCGGCGGCGGCTCTGGCGGCGGCGGCTCTGGCGGCGGCGGCTCTGGCGGCGGCGGTGGTGGTGGCGGCGGTGGTGGTGGCAGCATTGGTGTGCTGCCGATGATCACCCTCCTCGCGCTGGTCCTGGTCGGACGACGCAGGAAAACTGATTGAACGACAAGGCGGGCAGCGCGTGCGCTGCCCGCCGACCTCTCAAACGGTTGATGTTATAGCGCTCCCGTCGCGGTTGATCTTCAACCCTCCGCGGGCGGCTCCACGATGGCGCCCGACTGAAGGATTGGTGCCGCATCGATGTCCTGCGCATCCATCATTTCGGCCTTTTGTTTTGGGGCCGTATACGCGCTGATGGGTTCGGCGCCATGCAAGCGGCGACGGGGCTGAGTCTGTTGATCGGCGTCGATCCTGGCGTGACCACCCAGATCGGGGTCATTGTGGCCATCACCTCTTTCGCAACGATGTCCGTCGTGCCGGGGCTGGATGGCGGCATAATGGTCCTCAGCAACATCAACATAGTGATGGCGATCGTGCTGGTGCTGTTCGTGATCATCGCGGGCCCGACCATCGCAATTCTCGTGGGTCTGCCTGTCAATACGGTTCACTACCTCGGCGACTGGATGCCGTTAACGAATTGGGTCGACCGAACCGATGCAGACTGGTATCGGACGTGGACCGTCTTCTACTGGGCTTGGTGGATCTCCTGGTCACCGTTCGTCGGCATGTTCATTGACCGAGTTTCGAAGGGACGCACGGTTCGCGAATTTCACGCCGCCGTGCTGATCATGCCGTTCGGTGTCAGTGTTCTGTGGTTCACGGCTTTCGGCACGACGGCGATATCGCAGGCACTAGCCGGGTTGGGTGACATCGCCGGTGAGATGACTGATGCCTCGTTGGTGCTGTTCCAGATGCTCGACAACCTACCCATGTCGGAGGTCGTCTCCGGTTTCACGTTTGTGCTGCTCGCCTGTTGCGTCAGTCTCTACCTGGGGCTGCGGCATGAGTTGGATTCCATCCAAGGCGGGGCAGTAGAGCGGGTGGAGGGGTGAAAATCGAGGACGGTGCGAAAAGCACCTATGCAGCGCTTAGCGACATCTGCTCTCTAAGAAACTCGAAGATACGCTTCGCTTCGTCGACGCTAAATGTTTGGTCGAAATATTCGACATACCCAACCTTTTCTTTCAAGGACAGTACCTTTACGTACCTGAAGTCTTCCCGAGGCTTTTCGTTGGTCATCACGATGACGCTTCTGATCGGAATTTTTTTATCGCCCCAATGCTGTTGCGCGAGCTCAAGGCTCTCTCAACCGGCATCGCCATTGAGCAGCACAAAAAGAGCGAAGCTTGTTCGCTTTATCTGATCAACCGGCGACCTCATATCAAGGTTTTGTACCGAGGCCCTACTCCAGTTCTTGGTTTCCAGTAGAACTATCCCTGATCTTCCGATTAGGACGTGATCGACCTGGACGCTGAAGATTCTGTCGCCTTCTGCCTTGTTGTAGATGGGTCGATTAAATTTCACCGAGAAATCGTTGATCAGGTAGTAAAGGTTGGGCTCCAGGCGAGCTATCTTCTTTGAGAATCGAGGAACCCGAATCGAGTAGAAGAATCTGAACACTGAACGTTCAGCGACTTTCTTACTGGCTCGCTCCATCCCCGCTTTCAACTGGTGGATTGGTTGCTCCTCTTCGGCGCGGAGACCCTCTCGCGCAACTCAGTGTGGGCCTTCTGCGCTCGCTTGAGGGCGGCCCGCGCGTCGAATCTCTTGGGTGACGGCCTGCTGAGGCAGCTCCGGAAGGCGCCTCTTCTCGTTTTCAAATCCCTTTTGAAATCTCGTGAGTTCACCTACGGAATTGAATCTCGTTATGCCACTGTCGAGCAGGCACTGCTTGAGGGTCTCAATTTGGCCTTCGACTATGGTCATATTCCCAGCCAGATATTTGCAGATTCACGTTGGAGCCGAATCTCGCGCTTCACTACGTCCTATGCGGTAGGAGACGTTACGCATCTAAGGTGCACGCCCTTGCACACCTTTATGTCACTTGGAGCGACAAGCTTGAAGGGAGAGGCTCAGATTCTCGGCTATCTGTCTCAGTGGCTTTGGTTGAGACGATCGACGTGTCATTAGACACATAGACTGGCGCGCCTCGATATCAAATTGTGGCGCAGTAGCCTCCTGCAACGGCTGCTTTTCAAAAGAACCTCGGCATTTTGGGCAAGCCGGTTGCTCCCGCATTCTTGCCGCTTTCGCTGCCACCACCCTGCGCCTCAACACTAATTCCTCGATGTGTATCGTCTTATATGAAGATCGCTCACCCGCACCGAGCCGTGCTAAGGGCCTTCGCCCGAACGGTGTTGAGAGATGTCGAAAGCGGCAACAGCCTGCCGCGAGGCGGCAAGCCGTTGCCGCAGCGTCGGCCATTTACTAGTCTTCTCCCAAAGCGGTCAACAGGGATTGCATCAAGTCGTTCTGGCCTGGACTCAGATCGCTATAGCCGACAACGGACAGTCCTGACTTCAGTCCTTGCAGCGAATTGACACGGTCACCTAGTTGCTGAAACGCAGCTTCAAGCGAAACGCCTTTATCGGCTGCGTGCTGTTGCATGAACTGAGGAGCTTTGCCTGCCATCTCCGCAGCATCGAAAGACCCGCTGGTCAGCGCAGCTCTCATTTCGCCGCGAAAGATACTTAGTTCCTCCTGCTGATCCGCGTTCAGTGCCGGCATAGTGCCCGCCAGGCTCCCAAGCGGACTGATTTGTTCGGTTGTCTGCCCAGTGGTTGCAGACGGCGTTGGATAGGGTCCTAAGGTACCCGAAGCGCGCGATCGTTCCATAACAAGCGGTATCGATTCAGGCATGCTGTATGTGCTTATTTCCATTTCTCGCCTCCATGAGTATTGTCAAAAAGTCGCTGAACGTTTCCAGCAAGAGATCATCAGCAAGAAACGTACCCGGCCGGGCGCCTTGGATGTAAAAAAGTGTAAAGCAAGTGAAAAAGGGTCGGGCCGATTATGTTCGAAAAACGGCAGGCAGGTCAGTGCCGTTTTGTACCTCAACATCACCGAACGCCTGATACACATACGTATCGCTAATGCTGCCCGTCTCACTGGCAAGACTTCTGACACTGCCCAGCACGTCATACAGATAGGTGTGTAATCCCCCCGAAAAATGATCGCGGTTATGAGTAGAATTTTCTACCAAGAAGGAGATTCTACGAATGAAGAAGGGACAGTTTTCCGAGAGCGTGATTTTTCAGGTACTTAAGGAAGCCGAGGCTGGCGTTCTTGTGCCTGAGCTGTGCCGCAAGCACGGCATGAGTAGTGCTTCGTTTTATAAGTGGCGAGCCAAGTACGGCGGCATGGACGTCTCGCACATGAAGCGCCTGAAGGAGCTTGAGGCGGAGAATGCTCGGCTCAAGAAGATGTACGCCGAGGAGAAGCTCAAGGCCGAGATCGTAGCCGAGGCTTTAGAAAAAACGTGGTGAGGCCATCTCGAAGGAAGGAGATGGCCAAGCGCGCAGTGACCGAACACGGCACAAGTATCCGGCTGGCTTGCAGAGCGTTCCAAATCTCCGAGACCTGCTATCGCTATCAGGCCAAGCTGAGCGACGATAATGCGTTGATCCTGATTGGCTGCTGCGACTGACGACAACCAATCGCCGCTGGGGCTTCGGTCTGTGCTTTATGTATCTGCGCAACGTGAAGGGCTATCACTGGAACCACAAACGCGTGTATCGCATCTATCGCGAGCTGGAACTTAATCTACGCATCAAGCCGCGCCGTCGGATCCACCGCGAGTACCCGGGCGTTCTGGATGCGCCCACGACCGAGAACCCGGTCTGGTCGATGGATTTTATGAGCGATCAGCTGGTCAGCGGCAAGACCTTCAGGACGTTCAACGTGATCGATGATTACAACCGCGAAGCGCTGGGGATCGAAGTGGATCTGTCGCTGCCTGCTGCGCGGGTTATCCGAGCTCTGGATCAGATCATCGAGTGGCGCGGTAAACCTTCAGCCATCCGCTGTGACAATGGCCCTGAGTACATCTCGCAATCGCTAGTCGCGTGGGCCAATAAACATCAGATCACGATGATCTATATCCAACCAGGCAAGCCAACACAGAACGCCTACATCGAGCGGTTTAATCGCACGGCAAGGCACGAGGGCTGGATCTGCATGAGTTCAACAGCATCCCACACGCCCAGCTGTTAGCGACCAAGTGGCTGTGGCAATACAATAACGAAAGACCCAATTCCGCCATCGGAGGCGTACCACCAAGGCAGCTATTAACCGCTGCATGAATCTCTACTGATTACGTCGAGTAAAAAAAGGGGGGGGGGACTACAATGTACATCAGATCGCCCTCGTCCAACGGTGGCATGAACTCAGAGCCCAGCTGCGTGGATGGCCACAGTCCAACGATTAAGAACACAAACGTACCGGCGAGCGTTGCTCGCGGGTAGTGCATAACTTTATCGATAACCGGTCGATAGCCGGCCACCAACAGGCGGTTGAGTGGATTTTTCTCTTCTGGGCGGATCTTGCCGCGAATGAAATAGCCCATGAGCACAGGAACCAAGGTAATCGACAGGCCAGCAGCGGCGGCCATCGCATAGGTTTTGGTATAAGCCAGCGGTGCGAACCGCACACATTATCTGCGCATGGCATTGATGGCGCTTTGACGCACGGACTCCTCCTCACGCAACAACTCGCGGAATGCACGCATCTGTGATCGAGACAGAAAATCATCCGCCGCGTCTTCGGTTCGATCCATGAGCTCGTCCATCTCATCGTTCAACTGTCTGGCATCACCATAGCTCAGGCCGATATCCGGCGCCGCGTAATCCGGATTAATGCCGAAGTCCAGTAACAGACGCCGCTGATTGAGCAATGTATTGGCAACCAATTGTTCCAGTCTGTGTGCCTCTTCTCGATCCATTTCAACGCGCCGCCGCAACGCGTACATCACGTCTGTTGCGGTCGGCAAGAATCCGGTCCGGTATATTGTAGTCCCGCGCGGCGGTGGTGGCGGTGGTGGTGCCTGAGCCAGAACCGGTACTGCCGCCAGGCCGAGGGCGCCAGTTGCCAACACCGCCGCTAGAAATTTGCGGCGCTCCTTGCGGGCAGATCCCGTAACGATATTGGCACTCGCAGTTGAATCAGTCATGTGTTGCTCCCGTATGAATGGATATCACGGCTTACCTCAGCGCGAACAGTTCACGCGCAAGCTTTGCTACGAGTTCTGGCTGCTCGGTATGAATGAAGTGGTTGGCCTCCACAAACACGACCCGGCCTTGCGGGATCAAATCCGCTGAGTAGGCGTATTCCTCCGGGTGTTGACCGGGATCATCAATCCCTTGTACCAGAAAGACCGGCATGGTCATGTTGGCAATGGAGTTCTTCAATCGGAACTCACGCTCTATATCGAAACTCGTCCCCTGAAAGGTCCGGGCTGAGGCTTCGGGTGTTCCGGCGAACCCCCATTCCCAGGCCAACCGTTCAACTTCTTCCGCGGGCAAATCGACGGACACATACTCGCTCGCATAGATGTCTTCGATCAGGTTAGGACGACTTTGAAATTCGACGGTGGCCATCTTGGAGTGTGGTGGGCGCGGCAGGCCATGCGGTTGATCAAAAGACTGTTGCATTCGAAGAAACGTCAGAATTTGTTGGCTCAATTCTTTGTCGGCCAACAAGTGATCGGCAATGATGCTGCCGCGATCGTGTGTGATCAGATGGAAACGCTCAATGGCCAGAGTTTCAAGCAAGGCAGTGAGATCGTCCGCGACCGCTGCATAACTGACGTCGACATTCGCATCTTTGGATGATTGGCCATAACCCAGAGTGTCGACAGCTACAACATAGTAGTCGTCGGCGAGCAGGCGCATTACCTTGGCGTACGCATACCAGGTGTCGGGGTAACCGTGCACGAACAGGACCGTCTCGTTCTTTGGATCTCCGGCGGTAACGAAATGCCAGACGGGTTTGGTGGCTTGCACGTACCAGTGGACACCGAAAACGCCATTCCCAATGTACTCGAGTTCGCCGTGTCGATTGACGGTGCCAGCGGGCGGTTTGGCAGCAGCGTAGCGATCAGAGTCTGCGGTGAAATAGGGAAAAGGGTATGGATCGTACGAGCCTGCTTGCCAGCTAGGGGTTGCTTCATCGGCGGATGTTACAGCGCCGATTGATAGCGAAAAAAGCGCTGTTAGCATTACGAAAAAATAACTAAACCGAAACATTGAGCCATTCATGCTGTCGCCTCACTTCATCGTCAAAGTAGAATCCGAATGCTCTTACCGACCGAACGGTTGTGGGTCGACCAGCGCACCAACTGGGTTCGATGTTTCCACAGAGCGGTAATCAGCAATAGCCGATTCGCGCACATGGCGCGTGCGATTTTGTTGTCGCAATGTTTTGGGGCAATACTCGGTTCGATCAAGGCCCATCGTCAGACCACTGCTCATCGTAGTGCGAACCATCACAAAAAGGTTTGTTCTTCGAAAGGCCGCAGCGACACAGTGAATATTTTGTCCGGGACGCCCCTACTCCGTTGAACTGGGCATCCAGCACCATGTTGGTTACGTGATAGGGGCCATCCTTCTCAACCGTAATTCCGATTTCAGCGGTTGTCAGGTGTTGCGGTGGCTGTTCGGCCACGGCAACACGCAACGCACCGGACGGACACGCCGCGACGACGTCGAGAATGTCTTGCATCGTTCCCATCTCCGGCCGTACCCAGGGGTCACTCCCCGGATCGAACACCGCCGCCGCTCGCGCCTGGCATTGGGCCGCATGCGTGCACAGGACCGGTGTGTAGCTGATCGTCACAGCAGTTCCGCTTACCATACCCTGGTAGTCGAGTGGCTCATTGCGAAGCGCGCTGTGATCCGGCGAACTGTCGAAACCCGCTTTGACGTGTGCACCATCGCAAAAAGGTTTGTTGGCGGAAGCACCACAGCGACAAAGCGCGGCCTTGGGTTTGCCCTTCAGAGAAATGACAACATCTCCCGCCAGATCGGGCGGATTGTCGACCAGCAACGGCCCGTTTTCCGCCAATGAAATTTTTGGTAACTGCGACATTATTTTCTCCCTAACGCTGCCAGACACTGTTCGAAAACTCACATCAGTGCGATGGTTCTATCTCCCCAGTAGCTCTCAGCTCAAAACCGAGTCATTGGTGCGGTACGCCGTCGAGTGTGCCCATGGCACCTGAGCGAAACCGCCCCTCTGCCGCGAGCAGCTTGTCCTGATGGTCATAAACGAACGGTCCTCCGAATTCGAGCGGCCGAGGCGCAGGTTCGCCACCAAGAACAAAGAGCTCAGCATGAGCCGAACCAGAATTGCGAACCAACAGTTGATCGACCGGCGTATTCCACACCGTAAAGTCCGCGCTCCTTGCAACGACAGACTCATTCGTACCGATGCTCACTTCGCCGGCAATGACATAGGCGCAAATTTGCCCCTGAGCATCGATTGCTGGCAACGAAAATTGGGCACCGGGATCCAAAGAAATATGCATCATGACGGACGAAATCGCCGTCACCAGCGGTCCGGTATGCTGCTCGACTCGCCCCGCCAATACCCTCGCAACGGCACCGTCATGTTCGAGAACGGGTACTTCGTTTGCCTGAACGGCCCGGTACTCAGGGTCAGAGTCTTCCGCGTCCAAAGGCAAACGAGCCCAAATTTGGAGCCCTTCAAGTGGCGACGTGGATGCCAGCGTTTCCTCGGAATGGATCACACCCCGACCCGCGCGCATCCACTGCGCCCCGCCGGCTGCCACGCGCCCAACGTTGCCCGCGCTGTCGCGGTGTTCGTTGGCTCCCGACAGTAGGTAGGTCATCACTTCGATACCCGCGTGCGGATGCGCCGGAAGTTTCCCTGCAATCGATGGAACTGGACCGAAATGGTCGAATAGAACGAACGGTCCGACACAGTGACTCGCGCGCGTTGGCAATGGTCGATAGACGGGCATGCCACCGACCTGCTTCACCGGCGCCTGCCACTGCTTAAATATTTCGTTTGTAATGACCACAACGTTACCCTTGCCAGTTCAGCACAAGATTTCGGGAACCCATGTTCTTGCTATCAGGAACAGAATATTTTGAGTCTCGCATCACCCTATCTCACCTCGCTAAGCTGCTCAGAAATCAATTCTCGCCACCACATTGAATCGACTCCCCTCGCCTTCCCGACCGTCGAAAGTCTCTTGCGAGGCGTAGCTATATTCCATTCCGAGCGTCACATCTGTCATCGGCGTCCAAATCAAATTGACCCGGTAACGGTCACCGCTGTCGAAGGCGCTGGCGACCGAACCCTCTGGCGCATCCAGCTCGATCGAGCTAGCGACCAGCGTGGAGCGCCAGGTATCGGACCACCAATGTTGATAACCGAGATACCCACCCAAAATGCCTGTTGCACTGACGCGTCCATCCGAATCGATCACCCCTTCCAGACCCGCACCGGCAAACACCGAGTAATAGTGAGTAAAACCTTCGCCACCAGAGACGCCGAAAACCAGATTGTCGCGAGCGGAAAGCCACGGCGTGTTGATCCGGCCGGAAAAATTGACCCCCCCGGTAAACTCATTATCTGTATCGGAATCCAGTTGCAGCGCGAGCGCGGCCAGTCTGATTCGTCCCCAACTCCGATCGGTTTCAACAAAGCTTGTGAAATTGGGTACCGAGTCGGAGGCGAACTGATCTTGCGGATCGGTAAGATCACCCGCTGGGTTCTCGATACCAAGCCCCACTTTCCACACCCCCTCCCCGTCGACATTCGTTGCCCAGCGCACGCCAGGGTTCCTGAGAACCGGTTGCCCGAGCGGCGGTCCAAAATCGACGGTCTCGGGACTCGCCGCGATATCCGTAAACTGCGACCACCACTGGCCGACATAGAAATTCCCAACATTCGCCGCGATGTGACGAATGCGCACCTCGTAGTTGTTGATGAATTCATCACCACTACCGAAGAAGTCGAACTCTAGAAATGCTCGAATTTGTCCGCTATCGACGGGTCGACGGTAGTCGATATTTAAGCGGCTGTTGCGGACATGAAAGCGCGACTGGTTGGCCCCATCCTCCGGCGTACCGTCTAATGGAATACGCCGGTGGTTGACGGCATCCTGAAAACCCAGGCTGTCGAAATCGTAGCTACCTTCAAGGCGGACGAACCCGCCGATTCTTACCGACGCCTGGGAGTCCGGTAGCTTAATCGCACCGTCGAAATCGCCGGCGGTGATGATCGCGGCATCCGGGAAACGGCCGAGTGTTTGTGCGGAATCTTCAAGCGGACTCTGCGCGGCGAGTAGTGAGTCTGCGCTCGGCTCTGTCGAAGGCTCGTCCGCCTGCCGACCCTGCGCCCGCGCCAATTCTTCCTGTAAGCGCTCGATTTGAGCTGCTTGCGATTCCAGTCGATCCGCGAGTTCCTCAAGCTGCCCGGTCAGCCCGGTGAGATCGTCAGCAAGCACGACACTGGGCGCCGCCATCGCGATCCCGACAACCGAACCGATGGCGACCGCTACGCGGCAACGACTGCTTAAGCGTGATCCGAACCGCAGGGGCATACTGTTTTCTAGCGGGCGCATCATTGGTCAATCCTGTTAGTGACCATGCGCGGCGCGCCCTCTCGCGCTACCCGATTCCGGCATCTTGACTTCAAGCACCTGCATCATCCCGAAGTCTTCGTGATCCAGAATGTGACAATGCAACACGAATGTGCCGATGTAGCGGCGGAAATGTGTTCGTATCGTCACAACGTAAGGGGCACCAAATAGATTGGTCGGCAGGAACACGGTGTCTTTCCATTGACCAGACAAGCCGGCGTAGACCGATCCCGAGTCGAACTTGCTGACGTCAATGCCCGTATCCGGATCCACAATACTGACGATTTGCACCGGATTGACATGTTTGTGAAACGGGTGACCCTCGGTGAAGGCAGCGAGCGTCCACTCTTCAATATTGCCGAGTGTCAACGTCCGATCCACACGACCGGCCGTGAACTCCGATGAATTGATCAATTGTGGCAATTTGCCGGGTGTGATTTCGAGCTCACCCACGACAAATTCATTCTTCGGTGCGTCCTCTACGATAAACGTATCGAACCCAAGCGTCTGCCGGTTATCGACCTCTGCCTCTAGCAGCGAATCGTGCGCGACAAAAGCTTCGAGCCCCATGACCGAGCCGGACAAGTCGCTGACAATCGATTGCTGCACCGCTTCCGGCATATGGTTGCTCGCCGCCGCGGTCAAAAAGGATTGCATGTAGTCTTCCGCGTTCGCACCATCGAGTGCGTCAGCGGAGCCGGACACGCGAACAAAACCGAGCAACTGACGCTGCTTTTCCTGCATCCGAATGTTTTCGTTCCTCGGTGCATCGTTGTCGACCATGCAATAGATGCCCGGCTCCGGGAACGCCACTAACACGTCATCACGATACCCAGGATGGAGCATCGTGCGTCCCTGCACGTTGATCCGGGATCGAGTCAGCCCATCCAAGGCAATGGAAAATTGCTTGATCTCCGGTCCGGTGCACGCGTCGGCGACGAACGAGTCACGCTGCTGCGTGCTGCCCGCACTGTACTCGAGATCTTCGGGGTCCCCAGAAAATTTCCTGAAGCTGACAGAAACAGAACCGCTCACGCCTGCCTGTATCAAACGCCACCGCTCGATCGAACCGGCAACGACACCGTCGATCGTTGGAATCACGCGGCCGTTGATCGCTGTATGCCTACCCGAGACTTCCCAGCGAATCCGCACATCCGGAATGCCGGAAGGGGTATCGAAATTCTCGTACATTCCAAATTGGTTGTAGCCTTCGACCATGCCGATGTCGTCTTCATCGCAAACCCAGAACCCTTCATCGTCCGTTTGGATGTCAATCGACCCGTCCTCACCTCGCGGACCGCACGCGTAGGCGATTTGCGTGAACGTCAGGATTCGCTCGCCGATGGGTGCACCGTCTTTGGTCCGCAACAGCGTGTCGATGTCACCTCGACGGTCCTTGCCCGGCAATCGTTCACCGCGAATGATCAAAGGTCCGCCCATGCCACTGCTCACTTGTAGCGCCGTGGAACCGTGGGTGTGCGGGTGATACCAAAATGTTCCTGCCGGGTGATCGGCGGGTATGTTGTACTCGTGAGTAAACTTCGCACCGGGTGCAAGACTCAGCAACACGTTGTCGGAGTTGCCAGTGGGACTGACCCACAAGCCGTGTACGTGCATGTTGGTTGTGTTGAAGCAATGCGGGATGTTGATGTCGCCGTGATCGATACACGACGGATCATCCGCGGGTAGTTGGTTTTCCAAGTTGAACAAAAACGTGTCGCCCGGTCGAAGATAAATCGCGGGCGGCACGAACGGCACATCGGGGTCGGTTCCTACCCCCTGATAACTGCGCAACCGGACACGGTCCATTCGGCCGGTGGCTGGATTAAAAATTTCACCGTCTGTATAGGCAATCTGCGCGCTCCACTCAACCGTACCGGCAGGTCGACTCATCAGCGCATCGCGTGTCTGAAGTTGTTGGTCAGGCGACGCGTAGCTGGAGTAAGTAATTCCGGCAACCGGACTACTTGCGTCCTGCGACGGGCCTTGTGCGCCAGCGGCCGCTGCGGGTCCGCACAACGAGAGCAGGAGCACACATCCCACCCGGCTCGGTCGCGATAGTCTCAAGAAATTGGTTTGTCGCATTGGAAAATTATCCTGTTTAGTAATCGTTGCATTGACTGACACCCACAACCTGGTTGCTACGTGTCAGCCGCTATCCACTGTGAACGAGACGACGATCGGCGCGGCGCTTGCCTGGCGAGTGCGACTTTCGCCCGTCGGATCGTCGAATAAACCGGTGGGTCGATTGCCCGCGAGGTCTTCTAGAGCTGGATCGACGACCAATTGGTAGTGATCAGGGGCCCATGGTTGGGTCGGTGTGAATCGCCAGGTCTCATCGTTCTCACCAATCTCGATCCTGCCGGATACCAGCTGTCCCGACGGTGTCCTTACGCGGATTCTGTGTGCCAGCGAGAGATGGTCCAACGGTTTGGTTAGCTCGACCTCCAATGGCTCCCACGACTCGGCTTGCGGCACCCGAAGGTTCCACGTCAACGGATCCGGTATGTTGGTGTCACGCCCGGTCACGAAAAAGTGGTGCCGGAACTCCGTTGCCAGTTCGCAGCCGTTGGTGGCGCTCACTCCCAAGCCGACGACAAGGACAAACTCTTCACCGTCTTGCAACCCGTCATCCAACCACTGCGCGTTGGATAGCCCGGTTTTCACTCGTCCCGGGTCGAGGACGATCGTGAGTCGACGCGCGTTTTCCGACCAGAGTTCAAAACGACTGTCCAGCAGCAGGTCGTCGACGCGGTCACCATGACCGTTTTGAACAACAATCTGGTCGTGCGCGGAATGCCGATCCATTTCACTATCGAAGTAGATGTAGAACCTGAGCAAATTACTGGGCAACACCGTGGCAGTCGGGTACACCTCTTCCACGGTGGGACGCACACCAACGCCGCAATCGCCGGTGTCCAAAGAGCTGGCCACTAGAGACTCAACCGCGCTCAAGATCACAAGAGACGTCAGAGACGGCATTCAGAATTCTCCGAATATCACGAGGCTCGCAATCACTTGATAACCATTTCCGGATAGCCTTCCACGGGTTTGATCATGTTGTGGAACATCTGTGTGCCCTTCTGGTTCTCGGCGTACTCGTAGTCCGGGAAGTTGTACTCGGATACGAAGTCCGACAATCTGAAGTAGACCCCTTTCATCGAAGAAATCAGATCAACATCACCTGTGTCGATGTTTCGGCGCAGGGCGAGAATTTGCTGGGCGTCTTGATCATCTGCCTGAAGCGTACCGGCGAACGGTACATGGGTACCTTCGACGCCTAGCGTGTCGCCGAGCCCAGCGAAGGCCTTGTCCAATCCAGGTGCCTTTGCCAGATCGTCCATCTTGATCAGATTCGCACTCATCTCGCGGTTGATCACCAGCACAAACTCCTCGGGCTGACGTTCCATGTTGTACGCCGTGACCGTGAGCACCTCGACCGGCGTGTTGCCATACCCGAGTTCGGCAATGGTCTTGCCAACGATGTGCGCCCCATCCTTCAGCTCGCTGGCGGGTATTGTCACGAGTGGTGTGCAGGTATATGCGGCAATCAGTGTCTTCTCACCGTCGATTGTCGCGATCGCCATGGCGCGAATCGGTGCGCGTGTTTCGTTCTGGTTGTGCGCTGTGTGGAACATCTCAACACTGGTCAGCTGCGCGGCTTCCTGAAATGGGTACTCGACCTGGCGTAACGTTGAGGCGAATTCCCCGTTTGACAAACCGGCGATGTAGAGCACACCTTCATCGAATTCGAAATCGGTGACAGATAGTGATGCCGCAGGAATATCTCGCCAAAATGTCACTTCGGAATCAGGCGTTTCGCTCAGCGCAAGGCTGGTATAAGACAGCTTCTGGTAGTCGACCGTAGTGATCGCGCCATCCGGTGTGACACGAATGAGCTCGGAGCGCACGCCCTCTTCGGTTTTGACAGAAGCCGAAATAAAGGCTGCTTTTGTCACGGGATGTACCGCCAGGTCGTGGTAGCTAATGGCAAACGGGTTAACCCCGAGATACTCCGCCAATTGAGAACCGAATCCGACCAAATTGTAAGGCGCGATATCGAGATTACGCGTGTTATCAGGAATCTTCCGGAGTTCAAACGCGAACACACGATTCTGCTGCTGATCGGCGGCGAACAAGACATTGGCACCGCCGAACTCGAGAACGGACAAGGACCGTGGCGCATGGCCGCGCTCGTCACGCATCATGTCGTCGGGGGAATCAGTGCCTTTTTCGGGAGCCGCGCCGTTGGCGCAAGCAGAGCATGCCAGGGTCGCAATGCATGCGATCACACCGATCTGAAATTTAAAGCTAGCCATTAGCGATTTCCTCGAGGGTGAGTTAACGCAGTAACAGATAGCACCTAGCCCAAGTGATCAGTAGCCATCATCTTGCACACCGATTGTGCGCGAATGCGACACCTCGACAAACCCGCTACAGCAAACACGCCTGTCAACGCTACGTGTAGTTTCTTGAATCGATCTGTGGCGCCGGAACGGCAACGCAACATCAACAGTGCTTCGACCTTTGTTGGATTCTGGTCCGCGCATGCCGATGACAATTTCGTTTCATTACGAGTGGAACTCTAGCCACCGACCCATGCGGCGCAGACGCGCACCTGCTGGACAAACAGGCAGCAACAGAGATCGATCATATTCTTGTAGCGTCATTCTGGGACAGAGATTCGATGGCGCCTCGTTCGCCGTCTAACGTTTTGCATCCCGTATTGCGACACGCTCGCTTCGGCGAGCGGGCGTCTGACCCGACTGCCACAGAGGATGCTCCAATGACCCACCGACTTGCCAAGTGCCGCTCCCCGTTGTCGTATCGTTTCCTGTCGCCATTCGGCATACAAGCGCCGGCGCAGTGGCGGCGCCTCAAGCTACGGTTGCTTTCATCGCGAATAATACCGGGACTGGTCGTGAGCGCCGTTTGGTACGGCAATGCACTTGCTGAACACGATCACCATCTATCGCTCCTGGTCGGCGCGACCGAGCTTGTCGACGAGGGCACCTCTGGGTTCACCTACGGAGTCGACTACGAGTACGCGCTGAGCCAAGACCTGGGTATCGGATTCGTTGCGGAGCGTGCGGCGGGTGATGTCGAAACAACCTCGTTGTTCGCTGTCGCTGACATTCACCTAAGCGAGGCATTCGTCATCCAAACCGGGCCCGGCTTCGAGTGGGGCGAGGCAGACGATGTTGTTGCCTACCGTCTCGGTGGCTACTACGAATGGGATCTCGATGAAGTCACCCTCGCCGCAACGCTGTCTTACGACCTAGCCCACGGAGAGGATGATTCCGTTGTATTTGGCGTTCTCTTGGGCTGGCGATTCTAAACACACCGCCGGCTCGACGAATTCGCCGCGCCCATTCTACGATCCCTGACCTGTCGAAATCTGATGTGCAACGGCACGCGTTCACCGCAAGCCAGTGTGCGGTGCGTATCGCCCGCGGGCACGGGCAGCCAGGATTCGGAGGCGTGCGGCTGCTGTTCTTGGTGGGTGTCAGGGCATCCTAAAAACGGTGGACCGGAACGCAAGCGTTTGCGTTCACCTGCGCTCCAGCCACCGTGTTGATCAATTGATCTGATCTACCTGCCGTTTTGCGAGACTCGCAGCGGTATCACCTGTTCTCTGCAAATGCTCCATATAGCTCAGTGTGCCTGCCCTTGCACCGCGTTTTGCGATGGCTTCCACCTTATCCAGTGCCTCCTCCATGAGGGCCTCAAAATTCTCCTCAGCAAATTGCTCCGCGACGAAATGAATCGCGCCACCCAAAGCAACGCGTTCGAGTACATCGCGATCGATACCGTAGGGGTCATCTGGACCCAACCCTTTCCAGGGGTCCGGCAACAACTCGATTTCTTCCAGCGCCTCTACAGCGACTTGGGTCGTTTGGCACTGAGAAGCCAAGCGCCCCAGTGCATCGCGCGCGACAGTGCCCATGCCAAAGAAATAGCCGAGCCGGTTGTCGACCGTATCGAGATTCCGGTAGGTAATAACGAAATCGTTGTAGCGAGAAACGAGCAAGAAACCACCATTGCGCAGGCAGCGTTGGTGATGCGGCGTCGCCAGCCAGGGGCCGATGTTGCGAAAGTATGCTTTAATTTCGAGCCACGCCTCGGCATCTGCAGCGCTATATCCGGGTGAGCCCGCATTGTCATAATTCTCGATAGAACCTCTCAGGTTGGTGTTGAACCAGTGGTGCCAGGTGGCATCGCACAGAACACGACCCACCCCGGCGGCATGACCATCATAGGTGCTTAGTACTCCGAAGCTGCTGTCGTTGGTGCCGTTTGACTGCGCGGTGGCGATCACCTCCGGCGAGACACGTGCGCCATTAACGGTGGGATACTCATCGCCGCTGTAACCGTCAAAATTGTAACTACCGGTGAGGTCACCCGGAACCTCGCATTCGCCTTCGTGCATGTGGTCTGGCAAGTAGTTTATCGGGCCGGTCGGACCGCACAGTACCGGATGCGGGTAGTGCGCGGTGTACCGAAGAAACCCCTGGTTTGAAGTACGCGTGTAGAACCTGGGTGTAATCATCTGTGGCGTTGAGTCTGACTCTGTGCCCGACGCAATGGTGTTATGGCGATCATTCCCGTCTCGCGGTGGCGCAACCGGTCGCCCGCCTGCTCTGGCCGCGGGATATGCCCATCGCCGCATGGAACGCACTCGCGGCACCTCACCACTGATTGCCTTACCGAGATCCTCATGATCGCCAGTCGCGAAAACACCGCCCTGACGTTCGTTCATGAATCTCGATAGCGCCTCAAGCTCCGCCGGTAACAAAGGGTTCGTATCACGTGAAATACCGAACAGCCAAATCTGGGAATACTGATTGAGGTCATGATCGTTAAATCGGAAATCTGTGAGATCAACCGGACCACTGCCGGGTTGCGTGCGATGTGCTTTCGTAAACTGGAATGCCACGTGGGGCCAACCGTCATTTTCAATGACATCGAGCGCAAGCCCGAGATGAAAACCCTCAGTCTTGCTATAGCCGCCACTGGAGCTGTCGGTGACGACCAGCACCTTTAAATTGCAACGCCACCAGCGTGCAAGATCGAAGCTTAGGTCAGCGGGAATTCGTGCTTCGCGAACAATCGATAAATCAATCATCATACTTCTCCTTAGTAATTATTTAACGCGAGTGCACCTTTCGTTGGTGCGGCTACCCACTTCACTAACTGGATGCCACCGATCAGTACGACGCCGTGCATGCTACTGCCGTGACCTGGCACAATATCCCGGCGCTCAGCGAAGCATTGCTCACAGCAGACCGGTCATTAACTCTCTAACGCCACGATCACCACAGGTCTTACGTTGCTGGGGCAACCTCGCGCCTTAAGTGTTAAGTGTTCACAAGTTTTCAGTCGAAAAACGTCAGTCTTGGAATCCCTAGACAACCGTAAGGTAACCGTAGGGTGAAGTCGGACAACTAACGTCACACTCCCCTAATCGAAAGAAGGGGAGTGACATGATGAAAGTGAGCCGTCTTGGCGCATTAGCCGTCGTTGGACCAATGTTGTTCGGGTGCACCGGTATCCCGGGAGTCACGGGGGTTGGCTTCAAGAGTGACAACCCTGATCGGACCTGGACTGAGACAAAGTTCAACGAGACTTATGGCCAGCCACAATGGTCGCAGGCACTCGAGGATGGCCGGAAAATGGTCTACTTCGAATACCGTACTGCCGAAGACGGCATCACAAATGACCATGCTCTAGATGACGATGGTCCGAAGAAATCAGGCAGGTCACAACCCTCACTGCTGTACGTATCAAAACTCGTACAGACTTCACTTCCAATTATCTTGAATCTCATGTTCACGATTCGTTTTCCAGTCTGTCCTCAAGTCAATTGGAGCCGGTGCCAAGCCAGTAGCGCCAAGCGACCGATCGAGAGGAAATTTCTGCACGCAAATCTTGGCGTAACTCCAGCGCCAAAATATTGGTTTCAAAGACGAATAAACGAAAAAAAGAGCCACTTAACCCTTTAGGGAAAAGTGGCTCTCGCGTAGAGCGACGAATGTATGTCGTCATATCCTGTCATTCGCGCCAGGTTATGCGCCTAATGACACGGCATGCGTATCGATAACTGAAATGGTGGCCAGGGGCGGAATCGAATAATTGGTATAAACCAGAGAAAATGTTGGAGTTTTTTTCCGTTACGTTGAACGAGTACCCCTGTTTCTACCCCACAAGTCATCGTCTTTCGCATTACAACCGTCAAGGTCGATCTCGAGCCGCAAAGGTATAATCCCGCATGAGCTAGTAGCAGCGGATGTGAAATGGCGGGAAAGGTCTTAGAGGTCGGCAACACCGACGCGTTCGAACGAAGATACATGGGTGAGTTTCGCTCGCTGGCAGCCAAATACGGCGAATTCGTGACTTACGAGCGTGATCGAGGGGCACGCGACATCGGACTTCATCTCACCGCAACGAGATCGTCGGGAGGTGAACGGATGACGGCCGCGCTCTGCTGGTTCCAAATGAAGGGCATCATGGCGTCGACATTGTCTGCGAAAGACTTTGAGGCTGCCGAGGAAATCCCGATCTCGCTGGAAGTCCACCACTTACGCTTCTGGTTCCTGCAGCCGATGCCAACGTACCTTTCCATCTATGTCGAGAGCGTCGACAAGTTCTTAGTCCTCGACATTCAGGCGTACGTCGCCGAGACATGGGGCGCTGGGATCATGGCGCTCGACCAAAAGACAGCCACTGTGACGGTGTCCACTGGGAGCCTCCTAGATGGCCAAGCATTCAATCTTATCCTCACCAAGTCCGACGTAAAGGAGTGGACCAAAGCGCTCGAGAAAGATGAGGCCAATGTGAATCTGTGCAGGCGGGACTATGACCTAATCTGGCACTTCGGCACCGCTGACGAAAGGGGCGTCGAGCACGGGGTCTACATGATGGACTGGATTTCAAAGATGCGTGGACAGCTCTATTTATACGAGAAGCCCATCGGCGGCGGCGAAGACGATCACGTAATACTTCGCGAACACTGGGAGTACATGATGAACGTGAACGGTCTCGAGGATGCTTATCCATACCTCCAGTTTCACGGAGACTATGACGAGGACGAGGACTCCTGGGGCGAAGATGAAGACGATAACGACGATTCGATTTTGGTTACTTTCAAGAACGGATCCGTCGCTAAGGGCGAGAACGCAGCCAACGAGTACTATTCACTGGAGTTTGGGGCGAACCTCAACGACCTAGGAACAGAGCTCTTCGAATCCGTGAAGACACTTGAAGAGATTGGGCTGCTCGAAATAAGCCCCGGCAAGGGCGAGTTCGTTAGCATCGCCCCATGGCACTCGAGAAGCGTCTAGCCCTTAGGCCGCTTCCGCAGCAATACGGAGCCAAAGAAGGCTCTCTGTTTGTAAGCGCTCAGTTAACGGCACCCTGTTCGACTGATTCGTGATCGATCAGGCTCCTGTTTTGTCTAACGGAGCCGATGATGTGAATCGCTCCCGTTTCCCTAGACACTGATCAGCCGTTTTTCGAATCGATTTTCATACTCTACCGGCGAGAGCAAATTATTGAAACTGTGTCGCCGTTTACTGTTGTAGAACATTTCGATGTAATCGACGATATCAGCTCTTGCCTGATCGCGGGTCGAGTACGCATGTCGTTTGATGCGCTCGCGTTTGAGCAATTGGAAGAAGCTCTCCGCCACAGCATTGTCATGGCAGTTGCCACGCCGACTCATACTCGCCTGCATGTTGTTAGCCTGCAGAAAGTGTTGCCAGTCGTGGCTTGTATATTGACTGCCTTGGTCGGAGTGAACGGTGACAGTGCTGCGTGGCTTACGCCGCCACACGGCCATCAGTAACGCATCCAGTACCAGCTCTTTTTTGATACGCTGCTGCAACGACCAACCGACGACCCGGCGAGAGTACAGATCGACGACGACGGCCAGGTAAAGCCAACCCTCATGCGTCTTGATATGAGTGATATCGGTCACCCAGGCCTCGTTCGGTCGTGCAACGTTAAACTGCTGCTGTAATCGATTCGGTGCGATGACGCTTGGTCGCCCAGCACGATGCCTTGGGCGCCGATACCCGACCTGAGCCCGCAGGCCTGCAGCGCGCGCATGAGTCGTCGAACGCGGTGCTTACCACAACGCTCTCCTAACTCTCTGAGATCACTGTGGACCTTGCGGTAGCCATAGACCCCACCGCTCTCTAACCAGAACTGCTTGATCAATCCGCTCAATCGTTCGTTTGCAATCGAACGCTTGGAGCGGGGCGCATCGCGCCACGCGTAATAGCCACTTGGGTGCACCTCGAGAAGTCTGCATAACGTTCTCACGCACAGACTTGCGTGATGTGCCCTGATAAAGGCGTACCTCACTCTGGCTGGTTGGCGAAGTACACCGCGGCTTTTTTTAGGATGTCGCGCTCCTCTGTGACGCGTTTGAGTTCTTTCTTGAGCCGCTTGAGCTCCTTCTCGGTACTGCTCTTCTCAGCATGCTCAGCAGAGTCTGGACCGAACTTCGCCTTCCAAGCGTAAATGCTGTGCGTCGTTGTGCCGAGTCGCTTCGCGACCTCGGCAACGCTGTAACCGCGTTCTACGACTTGCTGAACTGCTGCAATCTTAAACTCGTCCGTGTATCTCTTGTCGCTCAGTATCACTACCTCTCTTGTTGCCATTTTGTATGGCTGAAAGGTGTCTAGTAAAGTGGGAGCGGTTCAGAATGCGGTTTGACCCTTGTTCTCGCCCCTCCTCGAAATAGGTTGCGCTTCTCAAGAGAAAATATACGGTGTACTTCTTACCAACGCTAATCTACTGGCGACTCCCATATGTTTCTCAAATCGTAGATAAAAAGATCAGTTTCCTCGTCATCCGGGTAGAGGATTCCGTGATCGCTCAAAATACGCATATCTACAAGTTCGCCAATCACGTCTTTTGTTCGATCTGGCCAATTCAAAACATCCTCTATTTTGAGACTAAACGGCAGGCTGCTAGGGTCATCGTAGTCACCCAAGAAAGTAATCTTGTCACCCCTATTTCGATGCAGATACCAAACAACAACTGGACTGGATATGGAAGAGCCAGTTATTTCCCTAGGCGAATACGCGCTCAAATGGTCGAAGCTAACAATTTCTTTTTTGGTCGCATTGCACAACATACACATTTCGCTCATGTGACCTCCTCAAAGTCAGCGAGTGCTACTAAGATACCTCCAATAACTATCCCGAGCTAGAATTGTAATCACAACATTTCAACATACTGAATACCTTTCTTGTCGAGCCAGTCTCGAACCACTGCTGGTATTGATCCCTGAGATACCACGGCGAAGCGACGACCATTTTCCGAAGCTACCTTAACTGCATCGCCGGTTTTTGTTCTGAACCGCTGAAGACGTGCTGGCGTGGCGGCGATTAGATACCAACTAGATTTTGCTTCAAACCAAACATTCCCCCATTCACCGTCAAACTCAATAGTTTTACTGCTTCCCGTTTTCTTGAATGGACCGGAACCCCCAAGTGCCTTGAGATATTCTTCAAACTCGGGGCCATCAAACTCCCCTAGACGTCTTGGTGTTTTACCAAGAAATTTCCTTAGCTTTGACGAGAAGATCCGAGCTATCTTGGCGCCGGCGTATCCAAGGTTCACAAGCCCCCAAATTCGGTTAACACTTCTAGCAGTTTGGATACCTGAGTTCTCAACGCCAAGAGTGTCAAACGTATTAAACGCATTATCAATCCGCATTGATGTGAGAATATTCACAATAGCGATACCCACCGATGCCTCCGCCAAACCAAACAACCCACTCGGATCCACCATATTCACCGGATCCGCATGCGTGTACAGATACTTATGCAGCGTAGCTGGCTCATGCATCCGACCGGCGTAGGTATCCATCGTCTGGAACCTGCCAATGCTCGGGTTGTAGTAACGCGCTCTTAGGTAATAGAACCCAACGTTCGGGTCATACTGCTCACCGGTGTACAAATACCGGTTCTGTGTCGTGCCGTTTTGTACCTCAACATCACCGAACGCCTGATACACATACGTATCGCTAATGCTGCCCGTCTCACTGGCAAGACTTCTGACACTGCCCAGCCCGTCATACAAATAGGTATCGATGGTCGATGTCGCCGGGTTACCGTTGGCGACGCGACTCTGCGTGAGCAGATCATCCCCATGCAGATACATTCGGGTGAGTCCGGCGACGTTGTCGGACTCTTCGATGACCTGGGCATAGGCAAGGTTGATGTCCACCAGATAGTCTCGTGTGATCCCACCGGTGGTCTCTGACTGGCGGATGCCATTCACGTCATAGCCATAGAACGTCGCTGTGGTCACGCCTGCATCGGTGATGTTGGCCTGCACCATGCGGTTGTCCGAGTCGTAGGTGTAAGCTGCGACTTGGGCACTATCTACAGATTTAATCAGCGTATTGCCGTTGTCGTCGTAGGTGTACGTCGTCACCGTCGAACCGGTGGTCTCACTCTGGATCCAATCGTTCGCGTCGTAGACATAGCTCGTGCTACCGGGGTTCGAACCTCCCGTGCGAGTCTCGGTCAGACGGTTGCCAACGGTGTCGTAGGTCCACGTCGTTTGTTTGTTGAGACCTGACGTGTCGGTCACTGACTCTTGTGTCAGGCGATACAGGTTGTCGTACACATACGTCGTGTTACGCGTCACGCTCGGGCTGCCCGGTTGAGCGAGGATCTCATCCAGCTGCAGACGATTCCCGGCATCCCCCAGCGTGTAGCCGTGCTGGGAGATCAGCTCGCGTGTTGGTGCCGGACCTTCATTAACGAGTTGCGTCAGACGGTTGAGATCGTCGTAGGTGTAACGGGTACGCGTGCCATTGGCATGATCGACTTGATCTCGGTTACCCACCCCATCGTAGCTATAGGTGGTTGTGCCATTGCCGTCATTGACCGTCTCCAGACGATTGAGATCATCGTAGCCGTAGGTGATCGACTGGTTCACTGTCGCCAGTGAGATGCGATTACCTGCCGGATCATAGCCATAGTCGATAACCGCCCCGTCAGCGTTGGTCACCTGGATCAGGCGATCGCGCTCGTCGTAGACATAGCTCGTCGTGCCCCGCTCGTCGGTGACGCTCGTGACCAGGCCGCTATCGTTGTAGCTCATCGTGTGGTCGGGGCGACCGTCCAACAGATCGTGGATGACCCGCTCACGACGGTTCATGTTGTCGTACCGATACTCGGTCGTCTCACCGTTGAAGTCGGTGTGGAACGTCAGGTTACCCACCGCATCGTAGACCATGATCTCGTTGCGGATGCCATCAGGCAATATGCGGGAGATCGGACGGCCACGTTCGTCGTAGGTCCACGTTGTTGTGTGGTTCTCCGAGTCAGTCTGGGTGCGTTTGTTGTTCAGCTCGTCGTAGGTGTAGGTCGTAATGCCACCCAACGCATCGGTCACGCGCGTAAGGTTACCAACCGGGTCATATTCGAATGTAGTCACCACACCGGCCGGATCGGTTTCAGAGATCTTGCGACCAATGTCGTCGTAACCAATGCGGCTGCGCAGTCGTTGGCCGTTTGAGTCCGTCACGCCCGCCGGCATGATCGTCTCCGTCAAACGCCCGTAGCCGTCGTAGATGTAGTCCGTTCGGCGACCGAGATTGTCGATCATCGCAGTGCGCAGACCACGACGGTCATACTGATAGCGTGTGATCTGATTGAGCGCATCTCTGACGAGGACCTGACGCCCTACCTCATCGTACTCATATTCGGTTCGATTGCTGTTCTCGTCGGTCGTCGCCTCAACGCGTCCCGCCAAGTCATAGTCGGTCAGCGTTCTCGGGTTGTCAGTTTCATCACCAGGCGTCGCATCGGGGTGGATCGTCTCGACCAGACGATTGGCCGCGTCGTAGACCATTCTGGTCACGCGTCCTTGACGATCAGTCTGAGTGATGACATTGCCGTTCTCGTCGTAGGTCATCGTCTCGGTCGTCAGATCCGGGTAGATCGTCCTTTCAAGATTGCCTCGATCGTCATATTCCATGCGCGTCACGCGACCCAACTCATCATACGTCGCCGCTGGCTTGTCGATCAGGTCGTACTCGGTCCGAGTGAACGTCCCGTCTGGGTAGGTGACGCGAGTCACCCGACCTTTTTCATCGTACTCGTAGCTGGTAACCAGCGTCTGTAGAACGCCGTTGCCATCGGTCCACTGTGTCTCCTCGCGCTCCTTACGCCAGATATCTCCAGGGTTATAGAAAATCAGCGTTAGAACACCATTCTGGTCGAATTCGAGTCTCGGCAACTCCGCGAATGGCCCTATGCAGAACGGTATGGATTCACGGACGTGACCTTCCGCATCGCGCACAACGCGCAATGTACCTGTCGAGCAACTCCCGTCGATACCACTATCCCAGACGAACTCCGTGAGCTGCTCATCGCCATCGATCGTCGTTGCGCGAGTGGACAACAGATTCGTGTTCTGCGTGTCGTAGTCGTTGATTGTGACGTTGCCTTCCGGATCCGTGATTGTCTCCACAAGGTTTCGTTCGTCGTAGGTGTAAGTCGTGACCTCACCGAACTCATTGGTCTCTGTGAGTACGTTGCCCCGCTCGTCGTACGTCATCGTCATCGTGACGCCCTCACCGTCCGTCTCGGTCAGGACGTTCCTGTCTGCGTCGTACGTGCGAACAATCGTTTCACTCAAAGCAAGGTTTGTCTCACTCAGTACATTGCCTTCATCGTCGTAGATGTACTCGGTTGTGAAACCCCGACGATCGCGAACCAATTCCTGACGACCGGCGATGTTGTGTGTGTACACAATCGCATTCCCATCCGCATCGGTGGTAGAGATCAATCTGCCATCAGCATCGTATTCGTTGCGGATCGCCCGAATGCCTCTAGGATCGAGAATCTCATCCAGATAATGCGGCTGGTTGAGCTCATAGGTGAACGTGGTCGATTGGCTCACCTGATCGGTGAACTGCACCAGATCGCCATTGACATCGTAGTCATATTGCAATGAGGTGCCATCCGGGATGTTGATCTGCTCGATTCGGCCTTCCGAGTCGCGCACGAAATCCACGCTGTAGCCATCCGAGTGCAGGATGCCGGTCTCGCTGTAGGTCAGCGAGTTGCCATGCGTGTCTGTCACACGCCGAATTCCAAACTCCTGATCCAGCTCATAGACCACACCCTCGTCGGTCGTCAGCTCATACGTCGTCGGATCAACCGGAACACCCGGCTGACCGGGATCGACCAGGTTGTTGTTGATGATTCTGAGCAACCCGAAGCTCGTCTGGCGCAACGAGGTGCTTGTGAAGTCGCGCGGTTCGAACACGATGTTCACGAACGGCTGGCCGCCGAACGTACATTCCGGTATCGCACGAGCAACGAAAGTCTCCACCTCACCATCCGGCAAGGTCACCGTGACCGTTGGATCGCCGTTCGGACGCACGCACTGCTCGGTCAGGATGCCTTGTCTCTCTTCGGTCAGTGTCCAACTGAAGCCAAGGTCGCGCGACTCATGGACACGGACATTCTGGTAATCGATCGTCCAGCCATAACCGAAGTCCTGCAGCTTGTTCCGCTGGCGCGTGTCGTAGGTTCGCGTCACCGTGATCGGAATCCCGGCCACGGGCAGCGACAGATCCTCGAAAGTGAGCGAGAAGTTGCCGACCTTCATATCGCCAGTCACACGAATCGGATGTGCGACGTTCGCCACGTTTCCGGAGAGATCTTCCGCCTGCAAAATGACGAGGTACTGCCCGTTCAGCAGCATCGTCGGGTCGACCTGCGCGATCACGCTGTCGGTAAACGCAGTGGTACCTGAGGCGAGCTCGACGGCCTCCTGATTAGGGCGATTGTCTTCCAGCAGCAACAACGTCCACTGCGCCAGGTTGTCGTCTGCGACACTTGCGATGACATCCGTGGGCGCGGTGACTTCCTCGCCGATGGCCGGCGCTACAATGTTCACAACTGGCACGTCGGTCTGGTTCTGCGGATCGGTCACGATGACAGTCGTACTGCGCGTCACCGTGCCGGTGCTGTCAGTCACTGACGCCTGAACATTGAGCGAACCTGCGGTCGTTGCCACAAAGCTGCCGGTGCCGCTGCCGGTCATCGCAATCGGATCACCGTCGACACTGCCCGTAAACGTCAGGTCCCCGGTGGTGTTCTCCGCAATCAACGTCAGCTGGATCGTGTCACCCACTTCCGCATCCGTCGGCAGCACGTAGAGCGTCGCATCGAGCGGCTGCGAACCATCGGTCACAGTGACCGCCCAGCCCTGCTCTACGAATGCAACACCATCGCTGACGCGCACCACGACACTCTCAGTGCCGGTCACGCTCGGCGTCCACTGGATCAAGCCACTCTGATCGATCGTCATTCCCGCCGGTGCAGTTGTCAGCGAATACGTCAACGGATCATTGTCAGGGTCGCTGGCTATGACCTGATGCACATAGGCTATACCGGTGCGGCCGGTATAGGCCGGCGTACTCGTAATCGTCGGCGTGCCGTTTGCACCTTGGTTCAGGGTGATGATGAACGGCTGGGTTGAGGACTGACCTTCCGGATCGGTCGCTCGAACGACGACGAGGTAATCACCCGCTTGTGCCGCACCGGTCGCCCAACTGACAACACCCGTGCTCGCATCGATCACCACTCCAATCGGAGCATCGTCAAGGGCGTACGTTACTGCTCCGCCTTCCGGATCATTCGCGTCAGCGTCGTAGGAGAAATCATCGCCGATCGTCAACGGCGTGTTTGGCGGTGTTGATGTGAAGTTCGGCGGCTGGTTGACCACGGCGATCACCTGAACATCGAACGACTGGTCAGTGGAACCGCCGCGACGATCGCTGACGCGCACCGTAGCGTCGGCCATACCGATATCTGCGGCCGTCGTGACCCAGCTGATTTGGCCAGAGACACTATCAATCGTCATGCCGGCTGGGGAAACAATCAGTGAGTAGCTCAACGTATCACCATCGGCGTCGGTTGCGGTGACGTCATAGGTATAGGTCTGTCCGGCGGTCACTTCGGAAATGGACGGCGTTGATGTGATGACCGGTGCTGCGTTGGCAATGTCATTGACGGTCACCACGAACGGCTGCGTGTCATTGCCACCGAATCCGTCGGTGACAACGACCGTTACTGGGTTGTCACCAATCGCCGCGGATGGCGCGAACCAAGACAGCACGCCGGAGATCGGATCGATCGTCATGCCTAGCGGCGCCTCGCTCAAACCGTAGGTCAACGTATCGCCATCTGCATCGGTTGCAACGACGTTGTACGTGAACGTCCGGCCTTCGTCGATAGACAATGGCGGGAGTGTTGAGACGATCTCAGGATCAACGTTTGCTCGCGGTACCACCGTGATCAGGAACGACCGCTCGCTACGCTGACCGGCAAGCGAAAACGCTTGATAGGCAATCCTATGGGTACCGACAGCTGCCTGAGTCGGTGTCCATTCAATCTCACCAGTGGCGGCATCGATACCAGGCACCGGTACATCGGGTGGCAACGTGGATGGGCGGAGCAAGCGGAACACAGTCGCATCGCCACGGCTGCGCGCTTGGAAGGTCGGTTGTGCCTGGAAAGCCTCGCCGACAGTGACCGTGGCATCACTGACCTGTTGCACGATTGAAGGCGAGAGCACGCGATCAGCCACCTGCGTCAGGAAAGCGCCTTCATCGACCCGGTAGGCAAAATCGAGATCGAGGAATTCGAATGCCAGATAGACTTGCTCTACCGAGTCGTTGTCAGTAGCACACTGCGTCGTGCTCGGGCCTGCGATGACCTCGGCACTGGTGATCCCATTCACCTCGGCTCGGTCGACCGTCGCTGTGACCGTTGCTCGCTCACCAACACCTAATGTTGGTACGCTCACACTCGCGATTTCGACGCCTGTGCCAACCGCACCTCGATAGAAGCGGACCGTTCCCGTCTCTGTAATCGGCGCAATACCGAGGTTTCGAATCTCTGCGCTCAACAGAAGCTGCGTTGGACTCGTATCGGCAATACGGAACTCACCAATCCAGTAGTCGGGGAGATTCTGAGCCGCTGGCGCACTCGCAGCCACGTCGACACCCGGCAATGGATAAGTCGCATCGCTGAACTGACGAAAGTCGCGCGGCGTACCTTGCCAATCCGCGCTCGCCGACTCAAGGACGATCACCGACTGCTCAGTTCCAACAACCATGTCCAGGGAACCATCGTGATCGATATCCGCAATCGCGAAACCACGCTGTAGCGGCTGATCACTGCTGCGTGCAGGGGACAAAACGTTGTCGAAACTCCAACTGAAGTTCTCCGTCAACGCCTGGACTTCGAGTACCGGGTTGGTCTCGCGATAAACGAACTTCTCGTAGAGTCCGTCGCGATTCAGGTCAAACACCGGCATCCGGTGCTCTGTACGGAGCTGCGTCAAACTCCCTGCGCTCTGGCGCTCAATTGAGCTATCCGCCGCAATGACCAACTCGTCGTCTTGGATGAAGACTTCGAGCTCGCCATCCACATCAACGTCTGCGACGACGGGAATGCTGAAGCCGCGCGAAGGCACCGGGCCCCACAAAGCTGCACCTGTCGCACTAAACGCGCGGACCTCGAAGCGCGGCTCGACAATGGACGTGCGTCCATCGTAAATAATCGCGATCACTTCGTTGGCGGCATCGTCATTGATATCGACTACAGCGAACAAAGCATGTGGATCGGTCAAACCGGTCGCGCCGAGATCCCACAACAGCGCACCACTTGCGGAGCGGACCTGGTTGCTGAACAACACTTCGAAAGAACCATCATTCTCAAGATCGGCGATCGTTGGAATCGCGAATTCGGCTCGACCATTGGCGCTCGCCGTTTCGTCCTCGGGAAACTCCCACAGGAGCGCACCGAAGGAATTCAACACTGCACCGCCAACAATAATCTCAGCGCTACCGTCCGCATCCAGATCGTGGACGAGCACCGGACGATCCAACTGAGTATGTAGCCCTTGTGCGAAATCGTGTGTACCAACCCACAGCGGCGTGCCGTCAGTATCGATAGCGATCGCGTTGCGGGGCCCGCCGGTCGACACTCTGGCGACGATCACCGCTTCGAGTTCCGGATCGGCGTCGATGTTCGCGAGCGCCGGCGAGAAATGATCATCGGCGTTAGCGAAACTGAATTGCCATGCCAATAGGTCTGCCGTCAGGTTGTACAGTGTTGCCTCGGTATCGGACACAGAAAGTGAGTAGATATCATCTGCGGCATCAATCGCTCCGTCATTGTTGGTGTCCACGACAGGACCCACCGCGACTCCATGTTCCGAGGGGGCACCGATACTGCGGATACGCTGCGGCTGGTAGCCAGTCACGCTCGAACCTGGCGCCACGCACACCGGGTTGTAGGCAGGCGCGGCTTCAGGGAGTTGAATATTATTAGTGCTGATTTCGTACTGCCATTGACCGCGCGAGGTCGCTGTCTGACCTTCTAAATCTGATGCTGGGGAGATCTCCCAATCTAGAGTTGCGCCAAACGGTGGCTCGTTCGTCAAACGCACCTGCACGAGATCCTGGTCACCACCGATCGTGTCGATTCGGTTGCGCAACGTGTTGCCCGAAGGAATGATTCGTGGATTGAGGATGTCGACTATCTCAATCGGGTAATGAACTTCAAACTGCCAGATCTGGCTCGTGCTCAGTCCGTTTGAATCGGTCGCTACCAACTCAACGCTATGCACCGTCGACTCGCGGTCGACGGGGATAGGTGGCGTCCAAGCAAGCTGGTTAGATACAGAATCGTAGGCCATGCCGACGGGCGCTGATGCCACACTTACGACGACCGAGTCATTGTTCGGGTCAACAACCGTGACGTCGTAGATATACGTTGCGTCATAGAGCTCGAAGACCGGGTTTGATGTGAAAACCGGCGGCAAGCCGTTGCCCGGACCAGGCGGCGTCCACGTCATGGAAGCGGTGTCTTGGTCCCCATCAACGCTGAATGCAATCGTATCCTGACCGGCGAGCACCTGCGTGTAGCAGTAGTCCGCTTCGCCCATGTCATTGGAGAAGCCGGCTTTGCCTTGCGCCGATACACCGGCAACGCTCGCGCGATATCGCGCACGTGGCTCGCGCTCACCGGTGGCGTTCGTGACGACAATATCGAAACAGGCTTGTTGTCCGACTTCCAGCGTCGTCGCTTGCGGTGTCACGGTAATCGACAACCCCGTGGTTCGACTTGGGAATGCAAGACCGGCGTAGTAGCCGTACCCGTCGGCAGGTCCGTAGCCATAAGACACAACTCCAAACAAGCCATTCGCTGCCGCTCGGTGAGTCCCCGGCTCAAGCCGAATCGACCCCGCCAAGAATCCAGTGTCCCCAACAGGGCTAAAGCCGGTGGTATCCACCGGGACGCCGTCGATGGTGAGTGAGTCCGCGTCGTTCGCGCGAATCGTCACGCCGATGTAGTGATCCTGGATCCCAAACTCAGCACCAAACTGCGGCGGGAAGAGCCCCGTTGTATCGATCACCGAAAACGCGTAGTCACTAAGGTATGCATCGACCGGCGCCAGCTGGATCATGAAGGGATCGGCGTTATCCAACTGGGGGTCATTTATTGGGTCGCGCAGGTCTTCGTCGAACGTATCGCCCGGCGAGAGCTGGAGCGCCAAGACCGGTTTGTCTGCGGCGATATGCACCGGGCCTGTGAAAATGCGCTCTATCAATTCACCATCATTGATGACCCGGAATGATTCACCATTGATGCGAATGACCGTGTTGTCCTCGGTCGCGATCACTCGATACAGGGCGCCACCGACCCGAGTCGCCAGCGGTGCCGCAACGTACTCGCTCGCCAAACTCGACTCCGGCGTTATTTGCTCGGTCAAGTGATTACAGAAATTGAAGTCGGTCGGCACATTCGCGCAAACGGCCCCTGCAAATACTGCGGTAGGCTGGCTGGTTGTGATCTGTCCGCCTGAGTGGAACTCAAAGCTGTCGGCTTCGACGCCACCCTGATTCAAGATGGTTACCGTTCTAGGATCGTCCTCGCGATCTGGATCGCGCGATACCTTGCCCGCCTCTGCAGTCGAGGTGACATCGGTAGTGCCAGGATTGACCGCGACCACGCCGTAGATAATTTCATCACCTTCACTCCAACTGGGGTAGGCGCCCATTTGATAGGACGTGCCCAACGATGGCGTTGGAATCGCGAGCCACGCATCGCTCGCCTGCCGCACCCAATGGAACCCGGCGACTTGAACCGGTAAGTCCGAGGTGACATGCACCGCGGTTGACCGATCTCGCGCCCCATCGCGATTCACCGCTTCATTCGGCAGTTGGATAGTGGTCGTTTCACCAGGCTCAAGCGTGAACGACTCCAGAAATCCGACACTCGGGTCCTCAGCAAGACTGCTGATCTCGACCTGTCCTGTCGCGCCATCGGGTGCGGCAATCGTCAACTGAAGTGATCGCCGCTCGTCACCGACTTGGATTCGGTCTAAGCCTGTGTCGTAGCGCGCGGCTTGAAGGTACGCCAACCAGAAATCCGTCCCGAGGGTCGTTTGGTCGACGGTGCTACCGGTAATGAGCAAGTCGAGCAGGACATCGGTCACGTTGCCCGCGCTGTCGGTTGCACGAAGCACAAATGGTTCGGCTGCGCCGACCGTGCCGGTCGCGGCCCACGTCAGCTCGAATCGATTGTTACCCAGATCAGTGACGGTAGCCTCAGTTGGGCCTGACGCGATCGAGACGACTACGGCGTCGCCATCCGCGTCAAACACCTCACCCGGCGATCGGTAGAGCTCACCCACCGGTGCGCGGCTCATGGGCAACTGCACGAATTCTGGTGGCGTTCCCACGACGACCTGATCGACGCCAATGGCGACAGTGCCAGGTGCTGAGTCGAGCGAGCCGTCATTCGCCACAAAGGTGAACGAATCCTCACCGGAGAATCCGGCAGTCGGCGTATAGGTCAGTGACGGTGCACTGCCAGACAACACACCCGAAGTCGGTTGGGTCGTGACTTGATACGCGAGCCCATCGCCTTCGACATCGCTCCCGGTCAAGTTGACCGCGACCGCCACCCCTTGATCTGTCATCAGCATCTGGCTCGTCGCAACGGGTGCATCGTTGACGGCGTTGACTGTGACCGCGACCGCGGCCGCCGCTGATGTGACCTGCCCGTCACTCGCTGTGAATGAAAACGAGTCGGCGCCAAAGAAATTAGTGTTCGGCGTGTAAGTTAGGCTCGGTGGCAGACCCGCAATCGTTCCATTCGACGGACCAGACGCGATCGTAAAACTCAAGGCATCGCCATCGATGTCAACGCCGGAGAGCAAGACGGCAACCGAATCATCCTCATCCACTGTAATCTGCGTGGTGTTTGCAGTCGGCGCGTCATTCGTTGGGATCACCTGCACATTGACCATCATAGGTTCTGACTGGGCAGTACCGTCGCTGACACGAATCGCAAACGCATCGGTGCCAAAGAAATTTGGGATCGGCGTATACGTGAGTGTGTCAACGGCACCACTGAGTGCGCCATTCATCGGTGGCGTCTCAATGATGAGCGTGAACGACGACGAATCCGGGTCGGTGATCGTGAGCGGAACCGGCGCGAATTGGTCCTCGGGCACGACAACCGACATGGCGCTCAACTGCGGCGCATCGTTCTGCGCGGTCACGGTCGCTGTGACCGTGATGGGAGCAGCATCGGCGGCACCATCGTTGACGATGAGCTCGAACGTATCCGTGCCGCTGAAATCGAGAGGCGGAGTGTAAGTCAGCGTGAGCAACGTGCCGGAGAGTGCTCCAAGCTGCGTCCCGCCGATCACGCTGAACGTGAACGCCGATGAATCGGGGTCGGCGATCAAAACGTCAAACGTGCCGGAGGTATCTTCGTCGACCGTCAGAGTGACTGGCTGCGCAACGGGTCCATCGTTTACTGCGGTGACAGTGATGTCTACTGCGGCAGGCGTACTGACCAAGCCTTCGTCGTCAGCGACGGTATAGGAAAACTGATCGATCCCATTGAAATCCGGATCGGGTTCGTAGCGAACTGTCCCCATGGGTTCGTCGAGAAACAGAAAACCATTGTCTGGGGCGTCGACGACCAAGAAGCTGCCGATATCCAACGCAGTTTCGCCGTCGAAATCGTTTGCAAGCACATTGATTGATGCGGTCCCATCTTCATCTACCGTCAAAGTGTCCGGTGTCGCCACTGGAGGTTGGTTAGGTGAGGTAACTTCCACACGAACCTCACCGACATTCGATACGGTGCCCTGGTCGTCGGCGACGGTGTACGTAAAGATCGTTGTCCCAACAAATCCAACATTTGACGTGAAGCGAATCTGGCCACTGCTCAACACCTGAGTGGTGCCGCTGCCGTTTGCGACGACAGTTACAGTGCTTGAATCCAGACTGCCGTCCGCGTCGGTATCGTTCGCAAGCACATCGATGTCGATCGGTGTCTCGGTGTTGGCATCAACCAGATCATCGTTGGCAACTGGCGCCTGGTTGGCAAGCAACGGGCAGCTGCCCTCAACGGTCGCTTTGAACGTCCCGATCCGTACACGGTCGGCATAGACGCCGCACCGCAACTGATGCCATGAGCCGACCACTCGCACGTGGCCGTTAGGGGCAATCAGCCTCCCGGTGATGATGGTGCCTTTGCGGTCGAGGTTGATCGCTTGATCGTCGACTGCATCAGAGAACGCGGCTGTAATACCCGTATGCGCTTCAAAGTTAGAATCATTGAACGCAATAAATTGAATTTTCGACGTCGATGCGAAGGTGAACTTGCCGGAGGTGCCATCCATGTACACCTTCATGCGGCAAGTGGCGTAGTAGGTGCCCTCTTGTGGCGTCGGACCTCTTAGATCAACCGTGACCCAATTGTTGACGCAGTTAATGCTGACATCGAAATACTCAGCACCCGCTTCAATTGCGTACTGACCGCCAGGCGCGAAGTCTGTGATGGTTGTTGTGATCGGCCATGCGCGTGTCGCGCTGACGCTGGGCGGTGTTGAGAACGTCGTCTCGTCACTCGTGCCAGCGTAGGTGTCGACCAGTGTGCCGACATGTGTGACTGCGCCGTTGAGCGTGTGCTGACGGCCACCTATCTCTATGCCACCGTTCGAGTGAACGTCCCCGTTTATGGTGGCGGACCGACTACCCCAGAAAAACGAGTCGGCGATATCGGACTGTGTATGAATCGCAGTTTGGGCGAAGCTGTCAGTCCAAACCAAACTCAGGGCAAGCGCCCCTAGCACAGAGAACGCACGAGCGGTCGTCAGCATGTTTCGATGTCACTTTTTGTTGCTGTCGAACGCCGGTCATCGCTTCCAACGATCACTTTGAAATCGCAGCGGCCCCTTACCTCCGCTACGTCGCGGCGTTGAAATTAGCAAACCCCACCTTAGGGGTGTCAACGTCAAGAGCCCGACAGAAGTGACGTACTTGGCTTTTTGGGACCACATATTTAAATCTTCGAAGATCTTTTAACCTATTGATTCATCGAGAGAAGTAGCACGTGAACAGCCACTACATCGAGAAAATAGTTTAGCTAGAAAACGGTCACGTCTGACGGTTGTCTCTGAGTTCAACCGGCAGTCGATCGGTTGAAGACGCGCGAATCGAATGTCACACACATCGGCCAGGCCGTTCTCTGAGTTCGGCTTAGGCGAATTATTAAAAACAAGATGTGACTAATTCCGCGCACGTCGGTCGGCTGTCAATGGGAGCTCGATGAGTCCGATAGCCAATGGTCTGTCGTTCGCTACAACGACTACCTCAACTGCAGCGAGCCCGAATCGCGCGAAGCAATCAAGCAGGAAATACTGGCGTACAACCGAGATGAAGTTCGTGCAACACGGGCGCTTGAAGAGTGGTTAGTGCGCATTGAGACGCAAAAGAACGAGCGCACTACAACGAACAACGACCCCACAGCTCACTCAACTTCTTGCCACCGGCGGCGTTCGCGAGGAAGGTGGCGTAACATGTTTTTCCCTAGTGGAGACGTGGGCCTGATTCGGGGGTAAGGTCACCAGCCGCTAGAACGGCAGCATTAGAGATATACTCGACGGCCGCTACTGACCCTAACCGGTCATCAATTAGGGAGGAGTGACGAAATGGATATTCAAGTTCCCGATGACGTGACAACCTACATCAAGCGGCATTTCTCAATCTGCAACGACAACTTGTCAACTGACCTGTCTAGCTTTCCAGCTATGCATGAACCAACTCTAGATATGAGTTTCATTTCGTATTTCTCGCGTCATCAAGCACCAGTCCGGTTACCTTCCAATTGGGTGGTTAGTATTGATTCGAATTTTATTGGCGGTGGTCGTCACTATGATCGGTGGGAGGTTGCCGACCTTGGCTTGTTAATGATTTTTCGCCGTCGAGGGAAAGTCATTCGAAGCAAACTGGCTATGCTGCAATCCAAAAAAATCTATGCTGCACAGGCGAAGCACACCGAAGGGCCAAGATATGGCCTCGGGAGCTTTCTAGTAAGCGAAGCTGAACATGCTGATTTGGTGAAAGAGACAACCCTAAAATTCAAAGAAACATCACGCTATCAGGCGTTTGCGAAAAACGACGATCAACAGACAACAATGGGACACTTTGAGCGCCGTTGGGGCATGTCTCTACACTATCTTTTTTACAACCCTTTAGATATTCCACTTTCAGTGGCAGTTCCGATGAGAGGTGAACCGTCGTTTCCCTCGAACAGCGTTGGTTGCCGCGTTGTTCCCAAGAAAGTGTTGGACCAAGCACTAAAAGATAAGCCGATTGGGTACAAACCATCCTATGCAGACTTACAAAATGGGATACCTAGAACATTGAACGAGATCGAATGTGCTGCCGGTTGGCGAATGGAAGGTTTCGCTGCGGATTTGATGCTGCAATGCAAAGAAGGTTTTGTTGATGATTCGCCAAACTTTGAGAGCGTGGCAATCATCTTTGATCAAAAAAGGTTGCCGATGTCAGCAGGGATCGCAATTACGTTTGACATTCCAGATTGATGAAAACCATATTTTCTGAGGTTCGGACGATTATGCTACGTCCGCAGTTGGCCGTAAGCAGACGTATGGGCAGATTCGGTTAGACTGTCGGCTACTGACCTTTTCCGGACGGTCGCATAAACAGGATTCATTGACGCATACGTGAACGAGAAAGAATTTTGGGCAGAACTTTACTTGCTGCTAAACAAGTACTGGCCGCCGGAGATGGAGTCGCTGGGTTTTTGCGACTGGATTGAAGTAAGAAACTATTGGTTGGGAGGAAATGAGCCACATATCGAGGGAAAGATCGGGTTGATTGGTGGGTCGGCAAGCGAGATTCGTTTTGTTTTCTTTCTTAATGGAAACCCTGAGGCTCTGTCCGACATCAAATGGCATGCATCGGTTCCTCGCCCCGGATCTGCAAATTGGATTTTGTTTGACCGTGCTTCGAAGATTCTTGAACTCAACCCGATGAAAGTAAGTTAGTCGAGCGACCCCTTCTGGCCGATAGCTGACCTTCGCGACTTCCAGAAAGCTATAGGGTCGAGTGGCTTGTGTCAGTCATGGCTGCTCTGAAAATAAACAAAAAAATAGCCCGGAGAGGGCCCCCAAAAAAAGGGGTGTCTCTGGGCTGTCGAATTGCTAATCGCAACTTGTGAGCTAAGCATCGCGAAGTATGCGGAACCCACTCTTCAGACCTTTGTGATTTCTAGTATCAACTTATGGGATCCGAAATATCACCTTATGGGGTCCGAATATCAGCTTATGCGTGAACCCACAACGGTAGGCAAAAAGAGGCTCCAAAACTGAAGCCCCAATAACAATTTATGGCGCTCGGTCGGCGCCAATTTTTGGAATCTAAATATGAAACGCAAAAAAAAGAGCCACTTAGCCCATTGGGGTAAGTGGCTCTGTAGCGAGTCCTGCCAACTGTGTCGTCATAACGTGACGTTCGCGCCACGTTTTGTGCCTAATGACATGATGGCCAGAGTAGAGAAAGAAATGGTGGCCAGGGGCGGAATCGAACCACCGACACGCGGATTTTCAATCCGCTGCTCTACCAACTGAGCTACCTGGCCTTCAGAGTGGCCGCGTATTACAACCGCGTGTCCTCGCCGAGTCAATAGCGACAGGCATTTAGGCGGGATTTACCCCAGTTTCGAAGAAATTATGTCCGGCGTGTCGTAATCGGCCTCGCCCGTTCGTCATCTATCATGTAACCCACAAAAAAGGAGCAAACTCGTGGAATACGTGATGTTGATCTACAACTCGGAAGAACGCTGGGAAGCCTTGTCGGAGGCCGAACAGGGCAAGATCATGGCCGCCCACCAAGCGATCATGGAGCAATCCGAGAAAGAGGGCACCTATCGCGGCGGCAACCGGCTGCTGGATGTGGTCTCAGCCACCACCGTGCGAAACCATGACGGCAAGATCACCGTCACCGACGGTCCCTTCGCCGAGACCAAGGAGCAACTGGGTGGCTACTGCGTGTTCGAATACGATTCGATCGACACCGTGATCGGCTATGCCGCACAGCTGCCGCATGACGACGTCGGCTCGGTCGAGATCCGGCTGGTCTTTCCGGACCCGATGGCATGAGCACCCCCGGCGCAGCGCTGAAGGCCGCTCGACCCAGAGCTGTCGCTGCGTTGCGCCGGTTTTCCGGTGACCTGGAGACCGCAGAAGATCCGCGAGGCGGGTATCCCGTTCGCATTGCCACCCGAGCGCGACCTGCCCGAACGCCTTAACGCGGTGCTGGCGGCGATCTACCTGATCTTTAATCAGGGCTACAGCGCCCGCAAAGACGGCGTCGCTGAACCGCGCACCTGCGAAGAAGCGATCTGGCTCGCCCGATTGCTGCGCCGCCTCTACCCTAGCCACGAAGAACTCGCCGGCCTGCTCGCGCTTATGTTGCTGCAACACGCCCGCCACCCCGCACGGGTGCGTGACGACACGCTGATTGCACTCGATGAACAAGACCGCAGCCTCTGGCGCACCGACCTGCTGACCGAGGGCATAACCCTCATCAAACACACCCTTGCCCGCAACGCACCAGGGCCGTATCAAACTCAGGCCGCGATCGCCGCCCTACACGGTGAGGCACAAACGGCGGTCGACACCGACTGGCAACAGATCGCGGTGCTCTACGCCATCCTCGAAGAACAACTGCCGAACCCAGTGGTGACGTTAAATAGAGCGGTCGCCATCCTGCATGCCGGCGACCCGGAAACCGCGAATGAGTTGATGCAAAAACTCGAAGCCGAACACGCCGATCGCATGAAGCACTACGTGCCGTTCCTCGCCGCGCGTGCGCACGCACTTTACAGTATCGCGGGCAACCACTCTGAGGCAGCGACCACTTATATAAGAGCAGCGGCCGACGCATCGGATAACCCTGAAGAACGACGCTTTCTGGAAAGTCGTATCGAGGTCTATCGCAACGGGTAACGCGATCAGGGAAAACCCTGAGACGACACACAATGGCTGCCACTGTTGGGTGGTTTTGCGCAATCCGTCATTTCGCCGTGTTCAGCGCACAATGAACATGAGTTTCGTTGACCATATTGCGACAGCAAATACTCGTTATTGACTGATTCTCGACTGCGGATGCAAAAAACTCCCAACCCTTTGATCTAGAGGTCTACACTCGGCGCTCGAAGTTTGGGGAAGCTTCGAGTGTGTGCATCGGCCAGTGCAGGTCGAACTGGGGTGGGGGGGAAAAGCTGTGCGCAACAAGGCGCGTGTTGAGGAAGGCAAGCTGCCGATTCTTTCGGAGGAGCTCGCCTCGAATGATGTTCTGCGAACTGCCGCAGAGTTGTTCCTTGATAAGGGCCTCGCGGCCTCGAAACTTGTCGACATAGCCGACGCGGCTGGCGTGAGCTACGCCGAGGTCTTCGATCAATACGGCAACCGCGAGACCATTTTTCGTCTGATCGTGGATCACGAAGTCACGGCCATGCGAACGCCATTCATCGAAGCCATTCCGAAATTCGAAACCGCCATCGCAGCGGCGAGATTTGCCGCACAGCGCCAGCACGTTCTGATGACCCGAACCATCTTGCCGCGACTCGCGCAGCTCGTGATCACCGAGGCAGAAACGCTGCCTGAAATTAGAGACACATTGTTAACCCCGGATGGACAGGAGCTGATCCAGGCGGTCGGCGAGTTCTCGATGCGCGGTCTGCAGATACGTGGGCTGATCAAACAAGACATCGATGTGTCGATTGCGGTACGCCAGTTCTACGGTCTGATCAACCAGGCCTTCAATCATGAGCCTATGCTCACCGGCAAACAGATCGATAATCTCGACGAATATATTGAAGACTGTTGCCAGTGGTTCGTTTCGCGCTACGGCGCATAACTTTGACCTTTTTGGGGCCGCTCTCTACCCTTGGCACATAGACCAAGGGGAAATTTATGGCAGCCGCGGCCGGCGCCACCACAACTGAACAGCCGTTGCATGAGCGCTTCCGCGAAGTCCGCGCGAGATCCGTACAAATCGCGAGCTGGCTGGAGCCCGAAGACTGCGTCGTGCAGTCCATGCCGGACGTGAGTCCGACGAAGTGGCACCTCGCGCACGTCACCTGGTTCTTCGAGCAGTTTGTTCTAATCCCGATGGGCAACTACGTGCCTTTCGACGAGAAATTCCTCTTTCTTTTCAACAGCTATTACAAGAGCGCCGGTGACATGCATGCGCGGCCACAGCGTGGCTTGCTGTCGCGACCTACGCTGTCAGAAGTACTGCGCTACCGAGAGTATGTCGATGCGGGCATGATGGCGTTGCTGGATCGAGAACTGACGGAAGAGACACTTGCCGTCATTACCGTGGGGCTCGAGCACGAGCGACAGCATCAAGAGCTCACACTCACCGACATCAAACACGTGCTCTCGTGCAATCCACTGAAGCCAGCCATGCGCGACGACCTGCGCTCAACGTCGAGCTCCGCACGCGAGCTGAGCTATCGGCGTTTCGCGGGCGGTATCCACGAAATCGGCATGCCGGTCGACGGCGACACGTTCAGCTACGACAACGAAACACCGCGCCATGAAGTGCTGGTCCGTGACTTCGAAATCGCTACGCGATTGATCACCAACGCCGAGTGGCAAACCTTCATCGACGACGATGGGTACGGCCAACCGGGGTTGTGGCTTTCCGATGGTTGGGCGAGCGTGGAGGCGCATCGGTGGCAAGCACCGCTCTATTGGAATACCGAGAAACCAACGCAGTTCACGCTGGGCGGAGAGCGTGAAATTGATCCGAACGCGCCGGTGAGCCACGTGAGCTTCTATGAAGCCGAAGCCTTCGCCCGCTGGGCGGGTGCGCGACTGCCCTCGGAAGCCGAGTGGGAAATCGCAGCACGCGAACACCCGGTCACCGGCAACTTCTTCGAAGATGACCACTGGCATCCGCAAGCGAGCGACACCGAACAATGGTTCGGCGATGCCTGGGAATGGACCGCCTGCTCGTATGCGCCCTATCCGGGATTCAAACCGCTCGCCGGCTCACTCGGTGAGTACAACGGTAAATTCATGTGCAACCAGATGGTCGTGCGCGGCGGCTCGTGTGTGAGCGCAGCCGATCACTTGCGTGCCACCTATCGCAGCTTTTTCTATCCCGAGCAACGCTGGCAGTTCCTCGGTCTGCGATTGGCGCGAGACGTCTGAGAACCGGAGCCTCAATGGACAACACCGCAACCATCAGCGAACCCCAAGACGATCGATCCAGCGATGACATCGCCGAGTTGATCGCAGGCCTGTCGCAGCCCCAGAAGATGATCTCGCCGAAGTACTTCTACGACGAGCACGGCTCGGAACTTTTCGAGCAAATCACTCGGCAGCCGGAGTACTACCCGACGCGCACCGAGCTCAGCATCCTGCGCCTGTACATCGACGAGATCAGCGAAGCACTCGGCGATGGTGTGTCGCTCATCGAGTTCGGTGCCGGCGCGAGCGTCAAGGTTCGGATCCTGCTCGATCACGTCGAGGGCATTCAGGTGTTTGTGCCGGTCGACATCTCGGGCGATCACCTCGCGCTCGCCGCCAAGGAACTCGCAGACGATTATCCGAACATCGAAGTCCTGCCGGTGGCGGCCGACTTCACACGCCCCTTCGATCTGCCGTCACCGAAGATCATGCCAGAACGCAATGTCGTGTTCTTCCCCGGCTCCACCATCGGCAACTTCGCACCAGATGATGCGCTCGCCTTGCTCGACACCATGCGCACTGTGACAAAATCCGGCGGTGCGCTCTTGATCGGTGTCGACCTCAAGAAAGACGCGGGCGTGCTGGAGCGCGCCTACAATGACACCGCTGGCACCACCGCAGCATTCAATCTGAATATGTTGACGCACCTGAATCGCGACTACGGCGCCAACTTCGATAAGAGCAAATTCATGCACCGCTCGCTCTACAACGAACGGCACGGCCGGATCGAAATGCATCTTGTCAGTACCGAACCTCAGAGCGTCGATCTCGGCGATAAGACCTTCGACTTCAAGGTTGGCGAATACATCCTGACCGAGTGCTCCTACAAGTACACTGTCGAGGAGTTCGCAGAGCTTGCCGGCAAAGCGGGGTTCAAAGTCGAACGGGTCTGGACTGACGTCGCCCCAAACTTCTCGCTGCAATACCTGACAGTCGTCGACCACTAGCAACCCCGGCACCGAAGATTGCGCAAGTCACTTCAAATCACGCTTGCGAAATTTCTTGGTGTCGGACTGATTGGGTTCACCGTCGACCTCGTCGGTCTGCAATGGTTGCTTTGGATGGGCTACGGGCCGGTGGTCGCACGGTCGCTGACCTTCCCGCTCGCCGTTCTCGTCACGTGGGCGCTGCACCGGCAGTTTACATTCGCCCATCGCCGCTCGGACAAACGCACGAGTGAACTCACCAAATATCTCTCAGGGCAAATTGCTGCTGCTCTGACGGCCTTCGGCGCTTACACGTGGCTGGTGCTGCAGTTCGATCTGTTCAACCAGACGCCGGCCTACGCGCTCATTGTCTCGTCGGTCATCGGCACCACGATCAACTACCTGTCGAGTCACTTCGTGGTGTTCAACAACCCGAACAAATCTGACTAGCTTTCGTCATCCTTCACGACAAACGCGTCGGGCACTTCGGAGCCATCGCCGAAAAAGAATTTTTCCATCTCGCCCTCGAGGAACTTGCGGGCCTCGGGCTCAATCGGTGTCAGTCGGTACTCGTTGATGAGGATCGTCTGGTGAGCCAGCCACATTTGCCAGCCGCCCTTGGATACGTTCGCGAGAATGCGCTCACCGAGCGGTCCGGGATAAGGCTGCCAATCGAGTGCTTCGCCTTCCTCTCCGGTCTTCACACACTGCACGGTCTTGTTCATTCATCGGTCTCCCACAACTGTCGGGTAGATTGTAGCGACTCGACGATGCGCTCAACAGGTCGCGGCACCCCAACCTCGGTCAATTCGTTCGTGAAAAACCACCGAAAAACCGAACCATCCTGCACCGCGTTGCTGCGCTGGCCCAACAACCATGGCTCGATGTGCAAATCGAAATGCGTGAACTTATGAGTAAGTGGCGGCAGACGCTCGACGCCACTCGGCAGCGGATCTTCGGTCGCAATTTCCGGAAACGACCATAAGCCGCCCCAAATCCCTTCGGCGGGTCTTTGCCGCAGCAACAGCGCACCGTCTTCCGGACGTTGCTGCACCAGCATGTGTACATGCCGCTGCGGCTTTGCCTTTTTCGGTTTGCGTCCGGGGAACTCAGACACGGTTCCAGTCGCAAACGCCTGGCAGGTGCCAGCCACCGGGCAAGCATCGCAGTTCGGCTTGCTGCGCTTGCACAACGTTGCGCCAAGATCCATTGCCGCTTGCGTGTAATCGGCCACCCGCGTGTCGGGCGTGTAGCGCTCCGACACCGCCCACAGCGCATCGGCAACTTTGGTTTGTCCGGGCCAACCGCCGATCGCTTCATGACGCGCAAGCACGCGCTTCACGTTGCCATCCAGAATCGCATGTCGCTGATTGTCGGCCTGCGCGAGGATCGCGCCTGCGGTCGAGCGACCGATGCCCGGCAGCGCGATCAACGCATCGAAATCATCAGGCAATTCACCGCCGTGTTCATCCCGCGCGATGATCGCCGCTTTGTGCAGATTCCGCGCACGGGCGTAATAGCCAAGCCCGGACCAATGGGCGAGCACCGCATCGATCGGTGCATCAGCAAGATCGGCGACGCTCTCAAACCGCGCGACGAATCGTGTGAAGTAATCGATAACCGTCGTCACCTGCGTTTGCTGCAGCATGATCTCCGACACCCACACCCGATAGCGGGTGCGCGGTTGTTGCCACGGCAGATCCTTGCGCCCATGCACGTCGTACCACTCGAGCAGGCTATCCGAAAAGCTCTGGGTCACGATGTGCTCGATGCGAACCACTCAGCGCACGGCTGCGGCTTTTCTTCACTCATGGTAAGGCCGCGAGCGGCGAAGTCTTTTGACATTCGATCCGATGCATTCGCAAATTGTTCCATGCGCGCGATGGCATCTGTCCCGCCGCTTCGCAGCCGACGCTTCAGCACATACGGCCCGATCAGGGGTGGTACGAAAAAATCCGGCTCCATCAGAATCGAATAGGTCACCTCGGTGCCGCCCTCGACCTCGCGCAGACTCCATGTCGACACGCTGCTTTTGAAGTCGGATTCGTTCGGTATCGCTTCGGTACGCAGGCAGGTGAGCCCCTGGTTGGTCAACACCTCCACCCGCTCAAGTGTCTGGCAATAGAACCAGACGCAACCTTTGACTCGCGTATACACGCGCACCGGATCATCGCCGAGGCGCGGGAGAAAGTGAGCATCGTCATAAACGCTTGAGATGCGTTCAAAATCGTCATAGTCGGTCAGCACATCGAACACGCCGGCTAGCGGCGCTTCCAGCACCGTCACTGAGGTCATGTGGTACACGCCCTTCTCGTGCGTAACCTCGACCGACTTCAGCTCGGCCGCGTTCACCCCTGCGGCGAGTAGCGCAAGCGAGAACAGCAATCCGCGCATCGCCGTCCCGTGCCCTAATTCCGTCTCAATCGGTCGAGCAGGCGATCTTTCAGGCGGTCGACTTCCTCGTCGACTTTCTCTTTCACCGCGTTGCGCGCCAAACGTTCGATATCCGGGCGAATCGCAGGGTCTGCGAGCTCGCCCGTGATTTCCAGCGGAATCACCGCTTCGGTGTATGCATCGAGCTCCTCGGGCGTCGCGCCACTCAGAAATTCGGGGCGCTCCAGCACACGCGCATCGAGGTCATAGTCGACGGTCCCCTCGGCGAGGTTCACCATGCCAGCCCCATTCATCTGCAAAAACGGCAGCTCCGCAAAAAAGTCATCGTTCTTGGCCACACCATCGCTCACCACAGCGGTGCCCCGCAGTGTTGAGAACTCGGTACGCGGATCGGTCGGCGCGGGCGGCGGGGTCTCACGCTCGAACGTCGCGCGAGCACGACGGATTTCATACCAGAGATCCGTGCCGACCAGTGCACCATCAGAGAGGGTCATCGCGACATTGCCGTTCAACGAAGATCGCAACTCGGACAGCATCACGCCGCGACCCGCCAGCTCGAACTTACCGTCCAACCGGCCTTCGACGTTGTCGCGCTCGAACAGTACGCTAGCTAACGTGCCGAGGTTCAGATTTTCAACGCGTTCATTCAGCGACAGACGCGGTACATCGCCGCTAGCGTCGATTCGCACATCGCCTTCATAAGTGCCCTCGAGCACTCGTGCACGCATTGGCGAGAGCCGCGCGCGACTGTCTTTCACCTGCAACTGCAAATCGAGATCTTCGAACGGCAGCCCGCCGAGCTCGAGACGACCAAAGCGGAAGCTACCGCCCGCATCGAGCCCCTGAATCATATCGACCGGCAATGCCGCATCGGCGGTGGTCACGTCAGTACTCTCGTCGACCTCACTCTCGTCCGCCGGCGGCAGGTAGCGATCCAGCACCATGCGGTCACCCACAAGGTCAAAGCGCAGCGCCATGCTGGCGAAGTTCTGAACCGCAATCTCGCCGTTCAGCGTGGTGTCGTCTACCTTAAGCTGCAGCTCACGCAACACTGCCATCTCAAAAGTTGTTGTGAACGCTGCATCAAAACTGACTGCGCGTAGCGCGTCGGCATCGGCCGTGACTGGCGCTTCGATGCCGAGCTTCGGCAGCACCTCGCGCGGCGAGAACGAGTCGACGCTCAGGTTGCCGGAGACATCCAGCGGCACGGCGGGACCACTGCCAGAGACGGTCAACGCACCTTTGACATCAGCAACCGTGAAATTGGTCGTCTCTACCAGCAGCGTGTTGTTGGCGAAGTCCAGTGTCATCGCCGGCGCATCTACGGAGAATTCCGCGGGCTCAGGCAAGTCCGCGCTGGCGAGCGCGCCTTCCAGGACGAGACCCGTGATGTGCAGCACGTCCTCGGTGTTTTGCACCGTAGTTTCAAGTTCCATGTTCAAACGCATGGCGCCGGGATCCGCACTCGCAACGAATGCCATTTTCAAATCGAGCGGTTCCGACAAATCATCGCCGCGTAGAGTCAGGTCGAGATCCTCGAGACGATAGATCGTTTCGCTGCTGCCATCTTCGTAGGTGACGGCGGCATCGCGAATGACCACGCCACCGAAGTTCACTTTCACATCAGAACCGGTATCGATCTCGACGGTGGGATTTTCGACGTCTACGCCAGACTCGGTCTCATCGACGTCGAACTCCTCAAGATCGATGCTCTCATCGTCCGTCAGCGAGTCGACAATGTCCGACCAGTTATTTAATCCGTCGCCACGCACGGCTAAGTTCACCGTCAGGCCAATGATCTCGACGGTCTGGATATTCACCTCGTTGCTGAACAGCGGCATCAGGTCGACGCCCGCCGATACCCGGTCGAAGCGCAACATCGGCTCTGGTCCAAACGCAGGCGCGTTGCCGACCGACACATCCTCGGTGCTGATTGCCAACCGCGGGAACACGCTGAGAGACAAATCCCCTTCGAACCGGACGTCGCGACCAGTTGCCTCGGAGAGCTCAAGCGCGAGCTCATCGCGGAACTCGTTAGGGTCGAAAAAGAAGTACACAGCCCCGACCGCAAGCAGCAAAATCGTGGCGAGCAGCCCGACAGCGACCAGCATGAGTTTAAGGATAGAGCGCATATCCGTTAGGGTAGCAAAGGCGGGAAAAGTTCGCGCCCGTGGAGCCCCGGGCGCAACGCAAATTTAATCTGTGCAGATATCGATGTCGCCGTTGAGCGTTTCGATTTGGATACGGCCGGAGCCGTCGCCGTGCTCGAAGTTCAGAGTGCGACCTGGTCCGTAGCGGCTAACGCGCTGGGGTTTGGGGCCAAAACAGTTATCGATGCTGCCGTTGAGCGTTTTTACGTCGACCCGTCCGGCCCAGCCAGACTGCATCGACATACTGATATCACCACTCACCGATTCCGCGTCCACATCCGCACTCGCGGAAAGCGAATCACTCAGGTCGATATCCCCGGAGGTGTTACCCACAGATACCGTGTTGAACATGCAGTCCGATGCGTCGATGCCACCACTGACCGTGCTGGCGCGTAGCTCGCCGCGCAGCCCGGACATGTCGATGTCACCGCTGACGGTTTCGAGGCTGTTATAGCCGTCAACATCATTCCCGACGACATCGATATCGCCACTGGTGGTCGACACTTTCAGTTTGTCGGTCCAGGACTCGGTATCGATATCACCGCTGACAGTGGTCAGGTAGAGACGACCGCGCACGTTCTGAATATCGAGATCGGAACTCACGCCTTTTGCGTGCAGCGTCGTATCGGTCGGCACTTGCACATAGAGCGTCGTCCCACCGCTGTTCCAGCCGGAATTCCGTTTCTTTTTCTTGTAGACGACCTCGATGTAGATCACATCGCCCTTCTCTTTGATGTCGAGTCGCTCCACCGCATCCACGAGTTTCGCGTCGACTCGGACTTCGCCCGAACCTTCGCCTCTGACATCGATGTCGCCGCGAGCGTTGATGACGTGCACTTCGGGCGCACTGCCAACCTCAAGCGTACGCTTGATCTTCTCGCCGGCGGTTGCCAGTGCCGGCAAGGCTGCGATCACACAGCCAATGATGATGCGGTTCATATTCCGGTCCTCAGTTCATCCACGGTCATCGCGCTTTCGGTGACCGTCGATACAATCGCCATTTCCTGGCGGTACGCAATCTGCAGTAACTGCTGCAATTCAAGATTGTCGGGCTCAGCTTCGATTGCCCGGTTAATTTCATCGATCGACTCGCGGATGATGTTCAGGTTGCCGAGAATCACACCTTGGGTCGCGGGCGACAGCTCGCTTAAGCGATCTGCCAACATGTCCAGCGAATCCTCACGCACCTGCATGAACTCAGCATCGAGTCCCGAGTAGCGCGCCGTTTGTATGTCCTGCTCCGGCAAGCTGAAGTCGATCGTCGCATTGGCCATCGGCGGCGTGTTCTCACCCTCGGGGAACAACAGCAGGCCGATCAGCAGCGAGGTGGCAAACACACTCGCGGCGACCCGCCATTGCCAGAATGACTCCTGCGGCTTGATCTGTGCTTCGATCGCGCGCCACAGGTCGCGCTCGGGCTTGATGTCCCGATCGAGTCCAGCGATGGCCGCGTCCAGTTTGTCGAATTGCTCTTCGCTCATGATCCGTCTCTTTTTAACCGAGCTGCGCCGCCAGAAGCTGGCGCGCCCTGTGCAAATGGGCCTTGCAGGTACCGACCGCCACATCCAGCGTCTCGGCAACCTGCTCGTGGGTGTATCCGTACACCCCGGCCAATACAAAAACCTGTCTTGCGCGTTCCGGAAGCTCTGCGATCGCACGCTCCAGATCGGGCATATCGTGCTGATCGGTCGTTACGCCCTCGTCCTCGTTCGTCACCAGCTTGAGCTTCTCACTCTCGCGCTTTGACTTGCGCATCCGGGTCAGCACTACGTTCACCGCGATCCGGTGCAGCCAACTTGAGAAAGCGCTGTCGCCTCGAAAGGCTTCGAGCTTTCGCCACGCCTGGATGAACGCATCCTGGGTAGCGTCTTCGGCTTCCGCCGAGTTGGCCGTCATCCGCAGACACAGCGCATAAATCTGACCGCAATGCCGGTGATAGAGGACTTCGTAGGCTTTTCGGTCGCCGGCGGCGGCTCTCGCCACCAAATCTGCCGGATCAACCGCAGCGCTGCCGCTCTTCGCTGTTGCTTCTGCGCTCATTGACAGCAGCATATCCTATCCTCTGATCCATCACTTGCGGCCCTTTCGCGGTGTGCATTGGCCTGCATTCGGAACTAAGACGCGGGTCCTGGCGAAAGCGTTTAGTCCGAGGCGACAAATGTCGGGTTCCTCACTTTATGTAGTGTTCTGTTATGATCCTGCAAACCTGCAGGGGACACCGAACAGCATGCGCCTACATGGCATGTCGCGGTCATGATCGAACCGCAATCTGACCAACGCCTTCGATTGCTCTACATCGGAGAGACTTCGGTACCGGCGCGAACAGCGTTGCGTGCCATCAGCGGCCTCGACAACGTCGAGACGGTGGCCGAGCTGACCGACCCCGAGTTACTCCCTCAACACCTCGCCGCCTGGCAACCGGATCTCGTCCTCGTCGATGTCGGCATTACCAACACCTCCGCTGAGCGATACCGCACTGCAGAACTGATGCAGGTGCTGGATGGCTATCCCACTCTGGCGCTGACCAGCGCCGAGCGCGAACAACGCGGGCTCAGAGCCGTGCTGCATGGCGCACAGCACTACCTCATCGCCGACGGCGTGCTCGATGGCATCGACATGCAGCGGGCACTTGACCAAACCAAGCAGCACTTCGACTTCACCAGCACAGTGAACGGGCGCAGCGAGTTGCTCGCCATGCTGGTGGAAGGCCTGCCAGACGGTGCACTGCTATGCGATCGCGAGGGACGCATTTTGCGATCGAACGCGACCGCGCGCGCCCTGCTTGGGCTGTCCCGGGATGCACAACCGGTGCTCGCCTGGGGCAAGACATTCTGCGCCTGGGATGCCAACACGAACGCCGAGCTGACGCCGGAAGAGCGACCCGTCGCACGGGCGGCACGCGGAGATCGGTTCACCGAGCAGGTATTCCAGCACGACGATCCCGACGGCAACACGCTTGTGTTGTCGGTGAGTGGTCACGGACTGTACGACGGCGGCGATCGATTGCTCGGCGGCATGCTCCTGTTCCGCGATATCACCGATCAGTTCCAGCGTTCTCGCGAGCAAGCGCATCTGGCGTTGTTCGACCCCGTGACCGGCGTTGCGAACCGACACCTATATAAAGAACAGCTACAGCAGGCGCTCTCGCGAGCGCGGCGCAGTCAACGCACGTTAGGGGTGTTGTGCGTCGATCTTGATCGCTTTGCCGCGGTCAACGAGTCGCTCGGACACGATACGGGCGATCGTCTGCTCGACGCGGTTGTCGAGCGTTTGCAAACGCTACTGCGACAGGGTGATCTGCTCGCGCGTTGGGGCGGTGATCGGTTCATGGTCACGGTCGAGAATCTCGCGAGCCCGCGTGATGCGGCGGCAGTGGCGCAGAAAGTTGTGCGCGGCCTGGCCGAGCGCTTCGAGTGCGACGGTAACGAAATCTACATCGGCGCCTCCGTCGGGATCGCGCTGTACCCCGAAGCTGGGGAAGACGAAGCATCGCTGATCCACGCCGCCGGCCTCGCGTTGGGCCAGGCGAAACGCCAGGGCGGTGCCCGGCTCCAGTTTTTTGCCCAGTCAGGACATGGCGCGACCGCGGACAATGCCGAACTCGAAGTCGGTATTCGTCATGCGTTGCTGCGTAGGGAGCTCACTCTGCGCTACCAACCGCGCGTGGGATTGGGCGACGGG